>CAJWBY010000004.1 GCA_913020705.1 uncultured Colwellia sp. | reverse complement strand
AAAGTGGTAGATGAGTTGGCGATAATTGCAGCTAAACCTAAGGCGGAATAAATAATATGTATTGATAATCCCAATGCAATACCAATACTGCACATAAGACCTGCTTTTTTCCCGTGGTTTAATGTTTGTTGAGAAACAAGAATAAAATCAGGCCCAGGTGAAGCCGCTGCCAATAAGTGAATTGAACTAATTAACAGCAAACCTTGTAAAAGTTCCATAGTACTTCTCAATAATATTTTTTATAAAACGCTAATGTTCTTTTATGTATTCAGCAAGTAATGAATTAAAAGTTTCTAATGCGACATATAATTCTGGAATATTTTCGTTCAATAAAGATCCATTTTCTTCTTTAGATAAATCTTCTATTGATGCTACTAAACTCTGCACTTGAGTTCCACCTAGATTACCGACTGCCCCTTTAATTGAATGAAGATTGTAATTTATTTTTTTCCAGTTCTCATCTTGTATCGCACTTTTAAGTTCCTGCGTTTTATCTTCGCAATCCTCTAAGTAACACTTTACTAAAAGTGCCATTTTTTTAGGGTTTCCTCCAAGTCTTTTTAATAATGCTGCTTGTTGCCATAATGAGTCTTCTTCATTCTCTGACTGTTCTATTTCCTGATGACTCAATGTCATTGGGTCAGCATTTAACATTTCGCTGTTAATTAAAATGCCTTCCTGATCCTTTACACCTAACCACTGTCTTAACTTTTCATTGACCTTAATTGGTTCTATCGGTTTCGTTAAGTAGTCATCCATACCCGCGGTTAAGCATTTTTCTTTATCACCTTGCATGGCATTTGCTGTCATCGCAATAATAGGAATTGCTGTGTTCTCTTCTCCCGCTTCACCAAGGCGAATACGTCGTGTGGATTCATACCCATCCATTTCAGGCATTTGACAATCCATTATAACCAGAGTGTAAGGTTGGTTTTTTAATGACAGTTTTAAACTTGTTAATGCTTCTAAACCATTCGCTACGGCATCAGCAGACACCCCTAATTCATTTAAAACACCCATAGCGACCATTTGGTTAATGCGGTTATCTTCAACGATTAGTATTCTGGTGTCTTGTGGCCATAATGTAGTTAGAGTATTACTCTCCTCATTTTCTACTGTTTGCATTGAATTTAAATAATCATGGGTAACTAAAGGGGAGGCTTGTTGGAGTATTTCACCATCCTCTGCGACAACAGATAACGCTTTAAATAAATCACAAGTCGTTGTTGGTTTAGGAAAATAGGCGCTAAAGCCGATATTTGCAAAATATTTTGCATCTCCACGCTTACCCATCGATGTCATCATTACAAGTTTCATTCCTAAGTAATAAGGATTACTTTGTAATGTTTTTGCTAATATTTCTCCTGACATATTAGGCATTTGCATATCGAGTAAACCAATGTCGAAAAAGGGTAAGTCTTTATTCTCAAGTCTTTCTTCACATAAGGCTAAAGCAGTTGCACCGCTATCTGCTTCTGAAACATTAGCCCCCCACAAAACTAATTGTGAACAAAGTACTTCACGATTAGTTTTGTTGTCGTCCACAACTAAAATGTTCAACGTAGAAATATCAACTTCAGGTATGACGAGGGTTGATTTTTTACTTTTTTCAACGGCTAACGTAAATTCAAAGCAGCTTCCATTTTCAATTTTATCGACTACTTTTATATCACCGCCCATCAACTGGCATAACCTTTTACAAATGCTTAATCCAAGACCTGTCCCACCATATTTACGTGTCGTTGATGAATCTACCTGATTGAATGCTGCAAAAAGTAATGCTTTTTTATCTTCCGGAATACCAATACCCGTATCTGAAATACTACATTGTAATGTTAATTTATCTCCATTATTCAACGTGTCAGGAATTAGTTTTGCTTTAATGATAATTTCACCATGATGTGTGAATTTTATTGCATTGCCTAAAAGGTTGGTGAGTATTTGTCTAATTCTACCGGGATCAGATTTAATTAAGGAATCTTCTATACCTGCTAAATCGAGTATTATTTCTAAACCTTTCTCTTGAGCAGGCAATGCCATAGCCTCTGCAAAATCACCGAGTAAATTTCTTAAGTTGAAGTCTAAGTATTCTAATTCTAGTTTTCCGGCATCAACTTTTGAAAAATCTAAAATATCATTAATCAATGTCAATAATGAGTCAGCACTTGATTTAGCAATATTAACTCTGTGTTTTTGTTCTTCATTTAATTCGCTATTCAGTAATAAACCTAACATCCCTAAAACACCATTCATTGGAGTACGAATTTCATGACTCATATTGGCTAAAAACTCTGATTTCAATTGTGCTGCTTCTTCTGCTTTTTTAAGTGCTGAAATTCTTTCTTGGTATGAATCATTAATGTTACGGCTAATTATTAGCAAAAGAGCAATAACTACCAGGGTTAGGAATAGGGCTGTAGCAGCAGTTATATAAGAGTCGTTTCTTTGCTCAATAAGTAAAATGTTTTGTTTGTGCTGTATTTTATCAGCAAGGAAGTTTTCAATCTTTTGTAGAATTATGCTTTTGCTTTTTAACACACCTAACGTGTATTTAGGATCATTTTCCCATAAGTTATTTTGAAGGTACTCCAAAGCTTCATTGGCTGGAGCATCATTTATTATAACAAGTTGATCAATTTCTGAAGCCGATTTCCCTTGGTTTCTGTATTGATGAATAATGGAAAGATTTTCTTTATATTGGCTTAGTACCGCTGAAAATTTATCCAGATGATAAACGGCCTTATTATTATATTTATTAAGCGCTTGAAGATTTTTTATAATTTCTTCAACATCATTATGAAGCCTTAAATACGTATCTCTATATTTTTCATTATCTCGTAGTACATAGTTTTTGAATTGGTGAATTAGCCCATTGTAACCGATTGATGTCTTTAACCGTGCAACAAGCTGTTCGGTGTTTCTTTCCAGTAAAACATTTTGAAGTCGAAAAGCCTCCTTAATTGTTCTGTTATCAAGACTTTGAATAATATAATCTTTATCAGCCTCATAAAGCGAAGAGATAAATATATCGTTATAAAGCCTTTCTTGATTATTAAGGTTACGCATACTTAACTTGAGTGGACGAACATCAATGTTATGAATATTTATTTTTTCATTTTCAAAAGCAATACTTAACATTGAACTGCTAAGAAGGTTTAATGATTTTAATTTCAATAATGTAAGAAAATTGCGATGCATTTTTCCTATATCTTTATGGCTAATTTGATCTGAAAATTTATGTAGCCGAGTTATAAATTGATCTTTCCAATCAATATAAAACTTAATCACTTGTTGCCATGATATTTTTTTATTATCAATTCCTTTACGTAAATCAACTAAATCTGCTTTAATGCTGGAAATATATTGTTGATTTAACTGCCCTGATTCTTTGTTTTCTGTTGCTATTCCTGCCTCTATTGACTGCAGTAAAGCATCAACATTAATTCGAATATTTTTAAGTTCATTAATGGACTTATTCTGTTGCAGATTACTCTCTAAAGTTAAATCGTTTTTACTCAACAATAACGCACTGAGTTCGAATTCTTCGTTTGTTGCATTAATAAGTTTAGCAATATTAATATCAAGCTTAATAATACTTTCATTTTGATGTGAAATAGAAATATCGTCTTGTTTTTTATTAACAATATTTAGCATTAACGAAATGGCAATGATAAGAGGTAAACCAGAAGAAATGATAAGTTTGTTACGAATATTCGAGGCATCTGATGTTACCTTTACGATATGTTTCCTAATCAATAAATAAACAATCGGTGTTATAGATAGGCTTAATAATACGGCGTCTAAAAGTGCCTCCGGAGTATCAGGAAATTCAACTTGCAACCAAGGTAATATTTGCATAATTAAAAATTCAATAAAACCAATTGCTACGGCCAGTAAGAATAAAAGAATAGCTATATTATATTGACGATTATTTTTTGTTGGTATCTGGCTCAATTCGTACTTCCATATGGTTACATCATTGCTGATAAATTATAGCCACAAAATTAATATAATACCTAAAATATGTAATTTTTTTAGCAAGTTATTAAATTTCTATATTTACGCTTTATTTTGGTATAGGGAATATTGCATTTTTCCCGTTTTTTATCGTGACATTGACCAATTTAGATTTCATTAGTTTACATCTACAATCGTTCACTGGATAATAATCAACATTTCCTTATTTGTTAGAATATTCTACATGCGTCTTGATAAATTTATTTGTAAAAGTACCGAATTGACTCGAAGTGAGGCAAAAAAACTATTAAAAATGGGGGAAGTTCGTGTAAATGATGAAATTATAAAAAACCCTGCAACTCAGGTGCATGAAAATAACAATGTTACTGTTAATGGTGAGTCACTAACAGCAAGAAGTTCTCGCTATATAATGATGCATAAACCCGTAGATACTATTTGCTCAAATGTAGATGAGGTGTATCCATCATTACTTCATTATATTGAGGTTGATAAGGCGTTTGACTTACATATTGCAGGCCGTTTAGACGCAGATACTACCGGTTTAGTGTTAGTCACTGATGATGGACGTTGGTCTCATAATATCATTTCACCGAAAAAACATTGCCCTAAAGTCTATCGTGTAGACTTAAGAAATGTAATCACCTTAGAAAAATCAGCAGAACTGATAGAACGGTTTAAATGTGGTTTACAGTTGCAAGGTGAAGATCAACTCACTTTACCTGCCGTTTTAGAAATTCTCAGCGAAAAACAAGTGTTGTTAACGATAACTGAAGGTAAATACCACCAAGTTAAACGCATGTTTGCTGCGGTTGGTAACAAAGTTGTCGGTTTGCATCGCCAACAGATTGGTGACATAAATTTAGATGTAGGGTTAGGAGAATGGCGATATTTGTCTGATGGTGAAGTAAGTAGCTTTTTATAATTTCACAATAAACTAAACTTTTTTATTTATCTGCCGACTATATAAACAAGAGGAAAAACAACTGAGTAATGAGCTAATAAAGTGGATGTACTGATAGATTTATTACCATCTGTTAATCAGGTGAAAATAGAAAACGCTAAGAAAGATAAACGCCAACGTAACAAATATACTCGCCAAATGACTTCCAGCTCAAGTAAACAATCTTCAGCTAAGGATATTGAAAAGGGGACTGCGTTTAAACAGGTTTTTTGGGACGGACCTGAAAGACGCTCATCTGTTGACCGCCGTTTCTTGAAGCACAAACGAGGTCGTTGGTTAGAGTCGCGCGACAGAAATGACCGACGAGCGACTAGAACAGCCATTTCAGTTAAAATTTGATGGTTTGCTAAATATTTATTTTTTCTGCAGCTGATTAAATTTTTCTATTTGTTCTTGCGTCGCAGGTAATTGATGATTTTCTTTCCATTCTTTATAAGACATACCATAAACTTGCTGGCGAGCGGCATCAATATCTATCTTTACGTCTAACTTCTCTGCTTCATCAACGGTCCATTTAGAAAAACAGTTTCGACAAAATCCCGCTAAATTCATTAATTCAATATTTTGAACATCTTTACGATTATCTAAATGTTTAAGTAAACGACGGAATACCGCTGCTTGTATTTCAATTTCTTTGTCCATGTTATCTCTTCTTTTAATTCAAGGAGGTTGATTCTTCAGTTTCTTCAACTTCTTCAATAGGTTTTTTATAGGGGAGAATTCTAATAATCATACCCATATATGGGTGATCAAAATAATGTATCTCTTTACTGCGAACACGTCTATCTTGTTTTAAATTTATTGTTTTTAATTGTATTGCGTCCTGTTCAGCATCAACCGGTAATAATTGTTGTGTTGCTAATTGTGCTAACGACATATTCATTACGTTAATATCAGCAGTAATATGTAAATAGAAATCCACTTCCACCTTTAAAAAACCTTCAAGTGTCCAATTCTGTGGAGGTTTGGTGGGAGCTGTTAGCATGTTGCTTGGATTTAACATTGTATTTGTTAGACTAATATCTTTGTTCACTTCATCGAGCAAGCTTATTGTGTCCGTTGGCAAGTTCGGTAATTTTATAATAAGATCTTGTAAACGTTCACTGAGTGCTTGTTGTTTGATTGCTTCTTCTGATAGCTCTTCAGCAACTGTTGTGTCGCTATATAAAGCATTATGTAAAATATCTTCTTGGTCTTTTAAAGTTATAAGTTGTTGTTGATATTTTTGTAACTCTTGCTCGTATTGATAGCCAAAATTTTCACCTGCAAATATTTTCATTGGCACAGCTAATCGTTTAGTTTTTGTTTTTTGACGCCAGCCAAAATGCATTAATGGTTTGAAGTTTTTACTGCGGCTCAGTTGTTTAACAATATCTGTAAGTTGTAATGATTCCGAGCTGAGTAAGTAGTCATTATCACTAAAAATATCTTCGGCGTTATTAATTGTAGAGGGAACTTTATCTATATTAAAAGCAGTATAGTTTTCATAAGTACTATTTATCATCGATTGGTTAAGTTCTTTGAATTCTTCAATCGATATTGTGCATATTTGTTGAGTAAAAGAAGCTGTTTCATCAGAATAGCTAAATTGAATAGGAGAAAACTCATCTTCTGCTTCTTTAAGTAATAACGTTTGCTGCTCTAATTGTTCGGCACTTAATGCTAATACTAATGGTTGTTCTGATAAGTGTGAATAATAGGTTTCGTCGGTATCTATTGCTAAATCGGCAATATTGTTTTGTTCGTTATATTCTTCTGTATTTTGCGTATGAGTGCCATCGCTAGAGCTTGTTTGAGATGAACTTCCTAAAGCATCGTTTTCTAGATTGATGATTGATTCTTTCAGTTCAACTAAACTTTTTTCCACATAATAAGGCTGTTTTTTTATCTGTGTTATTGCTTGATTGAGGAATGACTCAGGATAAATTGGATTATCACAGCTTGGGATAAGTTCTTTTAAACTGGCAATATCGGGATTAAGATAAGGTCCTAATAAATCGATGACTTCTTTATATTTTGGTAAAACTACATTCTCAGGAAATAGCTCTTTTAATTGCTCTTTGTCGCCCAATTGACTAAACAAGATCACTTCCATCTCAAACCAGCGATCGGCACCTTTATTATCAGCCGCACTTAATTGTTGTGAAAATATAAGCGCTGTCGAGATAAACGCTAAGTGTTTTAATTTCATTAATCATCCAAAGAGTTATGACTTGCCTCATTACTCTAAACTAAGGCATTGAGTCTTATATTCTATCTTACTGTTATTTTTTAGATTTTACTAAATCATTTAGCATAGATGTTACTAATATAAAGCGTGATTTACTGTCTTCAGTTACAATTTTAAATTGTAGTTTATTAGCGCCTACCATTTTATAAGTCTTAGGTTGTTGTTGAATTAACCCTATAATAAGCATAGGGTCCACTTTTGTCTCGCTGCTAAATTCAATTGAGCCGCCTGCTGGACCAGCTTCAATACGAGAAACTCCGATTTTTTGAGCCTTTAAACGTAACTTCGCAATATGTACTAAATTTTTAGCTGCTTGAGGTAATAAACCAAAACGATCAATTAATTCAATTTGAATTTCATCAAGTTCATTTTTATTTCCACAACTTGCAATACGTTTATAAATACTTAATCGTAAGCTAACGTCAAAAATATAATCATCTGGCAATAAGGCAGGTACCCGTAATTCAATTTCCGTTTGTTTGGCAGTCATAATATTATCAAGTGATAATTCTTTACCTTGTTTTAGTGCTGAAACAGCTTGGTCCAGCATGTCCATGTACAAGGTAAAACCTATTTGACTCATCGACCCACTTTGACCTTCACCTAATAACTCCCCAGCACCACGAATTTCTAAATCGTGAGTTGCTAAGGTAAAGCCAGCGCCCAAATCTTCTAATGAAGCGATAGCATCAAGACGCTTTTTCGCATCTTTCGTTAAACGTTTTACATGAGGTGTAAGTAAGTATGCATATGCTTGATGATGGGAACGACCAACACGGCCACGTAATTGATGTAGCTGAGCTAAACCAAGATGGTCAGCTCTATCCATAATTATTGTATTGGCGGTTGGAACATCTATACCCGTTTCTATGATCGTGGTACAAACTAAAACATTGTAACGCTGATGATAAAAGTCTCCCATAATACGTTCAAGTTCGCGTTCACGCATTTGACCATGAGCTGTGGTAACTTTAGCTTCAGGTAGCAATTTTTGAATGTCTGCAGCCGTTTTATCTATGGTATCAACATTGTTATGTAAAAAGTAAACCTGCCCACCACGAAGAATTTCTCGCAAAATAGATTCGCGAATAAGTGCATCGTCACGTTCACGCACAAAGGTTTTTACCGCTAAACGTTTAGCTGGCGGTGTTGCGATAATAGATAAATCGCGCATACCACCCATCGCCATATTTAATGTTCGTGGTATCGGTGTTGCCGTTAGCGTTAAAATATCAACATTGCTACGTAGCTGTTTAATTTTCTCTTTTTGTTTTACGCCAAATCGATGTTCTTCATCAACAACGAGCAAGCCTAAGTCTTTATATTTAATGCTATTTTGCAACAGCTTATGGGTGCCGATAAGAATATCTATTTGGCCTGACTCTACATTGGCAATAACAACATTCTGTTCTTTGGCTGTTTTAAAGCGAGATAATACTTCTATCGACACAGGCAAATTCGCAAAGCGATCTCGAAAGTTTTCATAATGTTGCTGTGCAAGTAGCGTGGTTGGAACAAGAATAGCAACTTGTTTTCCATCATTAACGGCAACAAAAGCGGCGCGCATTGCTACTTCAGTTTTACCAAAGCCAACGTCACCACAAACTAACCTGTCCATGGTTTTTTCGCTAAGCATATCGGAAACCACAGCTTTAATCGCTTGTTCTTGATCGAAGGTTTCTTCAAAGCCAAAACTGTCTGAAAAAGCTTGGTATTCTGCTTTGTCACGTTTAAATTGGTATCCCTTGCTGTTGGCTCTACTTGCATATATATCAAGTAATTCAGCGGCAACATCACGAACTTTTTCTGCCGCTTTTTGCTTCGCTTTGCTCCAAGTATCGTTACCTAATTTATGCAATGGCGCACTGTCTGCGTCTGCACCGGAATAACGACTAATTAAATGTAATGAGCCAACGGGGACATAAAGTTTTGATTCACCTGCATATATAAGAACGAGAAATTCAGTAGTGATCCCGCCGTTCTCAATAGTCTGTAAACCCATATAGCGGCCAATGCCATGTTCGAAATGAACAACAGGTTGCCCCATTGAAAGCTCAGCTAAGTTTTTGAAAATAGCATCAGCTTGAATATTTTGCTGTTTAGTTCTACGGCGGCTTTGTTTTACTCGTTCTCCGAGTAGTTCATCTTCTGTGATTAAAGCAATAGCATTTTTCTTGGCTGTACCTTTACTTTGAAAAGTAAATCCACTTCTGAGTGTATTAACGGTAATACCCAGTTTTTCAGAGCTTTCTACAAAACTTTCGATATCATCAAAATATTTGGGTTTTATATGATTACGTTCTAATAATTCTAAGACGCTTTCTCTACGTCCTTGAGTTTCAGCAATAAATAAAATTTTATCAGGTGTTTCTTTGTCACTAATAAAACTATTAATTAATTCAAAAGGCTGTTTTAGCTGATGGTTAATCGTAATGTCAGGTAAGGGGGTTATATCAAAGCGGATGTGTCCTGCTTTTGATTTCTCCACATCTTCATCACTCGGCTCTTTTAGTTGACTAGCTACAGGGGATTTTTCTATCGAAATTCTATCAAAAGGTTTTAGTGCACTATAAAACTCGTCACTGTTTAAGAATAAACTTTTTGGTGGTAATAAAGGCCGTGTAGGATCATATCGACGTTCTTCAAAACGGTATTCAATATCGAGCCAATATTGTTCGATGGCTTTGTCGATATTACCACTAACCATTACTCGAATGTTTTCACCTAAATAATCACATAACGTGCTGGTTTCTTGAAAAAACAAGGGTAAATAGTATTCAATGCCAGCAGGTAAGATTCCATCGCTAACTTGATGATATAAAGATTCTTTATGTATTTTACTTGGAAATTGTTCGCGATATTGTCGACGAAATAAACTAATCGCATCTTCGTCGGTTGGAAATTCGTGTGCGGGTAATAAATTGATTTCATCCATTTTATCACTTGAACGTTGATTTTCCGGATCAAACAATCGGATATCTTCAATTTCATCATCAAAAAAGTCTAATCGAAAAGGGGTTTTGCAACCCATAGGAAATATATCAAGAATTGCGCCACGGGCTGAAAATTCTCCGTGCTCCATCACTTGTTCAACTGAGCGATAACCACTCGATTCAAGGTTTTGTCGCATTTGATGCAAATCTTTTTTATCGCCGACTTTTACTATTAAGCTATTAGTACGTAAATATTGAGTCGGTGCAAGTCGTTGCAATAGTGTTGAAACAGGCACAATAATAATGCCATTTTTCATGTTAGACAGTTGATATAAGGTGGCGAGTCGCTGAGAAATTATATCTTGATGCGGAGAGAAGTTATCATATGGGAGTGTTTCCCAATCAGGAAATAAACAAATAGGCAGTTGAAGTTTGTTATTTAGACTTTTCAACTCCTGCTCAAAACGCAATGCTGACTGAGTATCGTGCGTTAATAATAACATAGGGGCATCTGCATTGATGGCACCATGGTATATCGCTAAGGTGTCACTACTGCCTAATAAATTAGTCCAATGCTTTTTATCAGCATGTTTACCACGGCGTTTAGTTAGAACAGGTTCAAATAGGTTAGCAGTTTTACTCATGATTTCTCTGTCAGATTATTTGTTATTTACAGGGTAATTAATAAGGCGTTGAAACAGCGCGTTATCTTAGCATGACTTATGAGTAAATTTTAAGATCGAGTAAATACTTTTTGTTTAAAAAACTATAGTGATATAATAGTTATCAGCTTTTACATTGGGTAAAGCCTGCTGTTTTTTTGGAGTAATTTGTGACCAATAATGATGTTTTACGTCGTTTAAGATATACCTTTAATTTTAATGATCAAAAAATGATCGCCTTATTTAACTTAGCAAAATTAACGGTAAGCCGTGAACAAATCAGTTATTGGTTGAAAAAAGAAGATGATCCTCAAGTTGTTAACTGTACTGATGTTCAGCTTTCTACTTTTTTGAATGGTTTAATTATTGATAAACGTGGCGAACGTGATGGTGAAGCACCACAGCCTGAAAAACGTATTAACAATAACCTCATTCTCAATAAATTAAAAATAGCATTAGCGCTTCGTGCAGAAGATGTAATCGATATGATGTCGACATCAGGTATAAAAATGACTAAACCTGAATTAAGTGCGTTTTTCCGTAAGCCTGATCACAAACATTATAGAGAGTGTAAAGATCAGTTTTTAAGAAATTTTATTCAAGCGATTGATACCAAGTATCATGTAAACCGCCCTGAAAAATTCACCCCAAAGCGTGAAGTCAAATCAGTTGAAAAATCAGAATTCCCTAAAAAAGATTATAAAACGGCAAAGCCTCAAGCAAGTAAAGCTTACGTAAATCCTAATGCGACAAAGTCGGGTCAAACAAGCAAAATTTATGTAAACCCTAATGCGACAAAACCAACAAACAGCAGCGATGACAAACCTAAGCGCAAAGTCTTAAAATTAAAGCCTGAAGATATTTGGGGAAAATAAAATAAAAAAGAGGAATGAAGATGACAGAACAAGTTGTGAAAGAAACTAAGGTTATTCCGTCATGGTTTAAAATTGTAGCCATTATCGCCTTGATATGGAACTTATTGGGTGTTTTAGCTTTTGTTGGTCAAATGTTAATAACACCTGAAATGGTCTCGGCATTACCTATTGCAGAGCAAGAGCTTTACGCTAACACACCTCTTTGGGCAACTACGGCTTTCGCTATTGCTGTTTTTTCAGGTGCCTTTGGTTCATTATTTCTATTGATGAGAAAATCAATAGCAACTCCGTTACTGACTTTTTCATTGGTTGGTATTCTGGTGCAAAATGTTCATTCCTTTTTTATTAGCAATTCGATTGAAGTTTATGGTCCTGGTGGCATGATTATGCCAGTAATGATTATATTGCTTGCTATTTACCTGATTTGGTTAGCGAAAAATGCTCAAGCCAATGGCTGGTTTAGCTAATAGATATTAATTTATACAACAATCAATATTATAAAAATTGAATACAAAATTTATTTCTATCTTAATTTCAATGCGGCTTGTCGAACAATTATTGCCAAAGTTACCAATTTCGATCAAAATTAGTTAAAAGAATATTTTAGTACAAATATTTATAAATTTTGTACTATTATTCATCCGTCCTTATACATAATTATAACAACGAGACATATATGACTTTCAAAAGTACCTTATTAGTATTGGCTATTTCTAGTGCTCTACTTACGGCTTGTTCAGAACAACAAAGTACTGACACTTCAAAACAAACATCGAAAGAGGCTGAAAACACGACTGCTGTTAAAGCGATGTCTGAATCAGAAAAAGCTAATCAATTATTTGATGCTATTTTTGATGAAGGTGTTTTACGTAGCCCAATGATGCAAACCTATTTAGGTATAAAAACGGATTATGATAAATGGAATGATCTTTCCGAAGAAAATACAGCGAAAGAACTAGCATTTACCCAATCGGATCTTCAGCGTGTTAAAAGCATCGATAAGAGTAAATTAGACGAACAAACCTTGATTAGCTATCACTTATTAGTACAAAAATTAGAAAATGAAATTTCTGACCATAAGTGGCGTTTTCATAACTACCCTGTTAATCAAATGTTCGGTTTGCATTCAAGTGTACCTGCTTTTTTAATTAATCAGCACTCCATTAAAAACATCAAAGAAGCACAAGATTATATTGCTCGTGTTCAAGGTGCTAAATTACTTTTAGAACAACTTACTACACAATTAACATTGCGAGCAGAACTTGGCATTATTGCACCTAAGTTTGTTTTCCCTCATGTTATTCGCGACTCAAAGAATATTTTAGCTGGTGCTCCTTTTGAAGAAGGGGCAGACAGTACTATTTTGGCTGATTTCAGTAAAAAAGTTGATAAACTCGAAATAAGCGAAGAAGAAAAAAACACTTTACTTACCGATGTTAAAACAGCCTTAATATCTAGTATCCAACCAGGCTATGAGCAATTAGTCAGTTACTTAGAAGTTTTAGAAACTAAAGCTGATGACAAAGATGGCGCTTGGAAATTTCCAGATGGCGAAGCATACTTTAATAATGCATTACAAAGAACAACTACCACGGACTTAACCGCTAACGAAATTCATAAAATAGGGTTAAGTGAAGTTGACCGTATTCATGGTGAAATGCGCGTTATTATGGAAAAGGTTGGCTTTAAAGGCGAACTTGGTGAGTTTTTTGAATTTATGCGTACGGATAAACAATTTTATTACGCAGCTGATGAAGCCGGTAAAAAACGTTACTTAGATGAAGCCGTTGCATTAATTGATGATATGGAAGGGCGTTTAGACAGCTTATTTTTAACCAAACCTAAAGCTAAATTAAAGGTTAAAGCAGTTGAGGCTTTCCGTGAACAATCTTCAGGTAAAGCTTTTTATCAACAACCTGCTCCAGATGGATCTCGTCCTGGTGTTTATTATGCCAACCTTTATGACATGGAAGCGATGCCAACCTATCAAATGGCAGCACTTGCATATCACGAAGGTATTCCAGGTCATCATATGCAAATAGCAATTAAGCAAGAGCTAACTAATATACCAAAATTTCGTAAATTTGGTGGTTATACCGCACACACTGAAGGTTGGGGTTTATACTCAGAAATGATTCCAAAAGAAATTGGTTTATACCAAGACCCTTATTCTGATTTTGGTCGTTTAGCTATGGAGTTATGGAGAGCTTGTCGTTTAGTGGTTGATACTGGTATTCATACGCAGAAATGGACGCGTGCTCAAGGTATTGAATATTATGTCACTAATACGCCTAATGCTAAGTCTGACGCAGTGAAAATGGTAGAACGTCATGTTGTTATGCCATCTCAAGCGACAGCGTATAAAATCGGCATGTTAAAAATTATTGAATTACGTGAACACGCTAAAGTAGCACTTGGTGAAAAATTCGATATTCGTGAATTTCATGATGTTGTGCTTCGTAATGGTCCAGTACCTTTGAACGTTTTAGCTCAATTGGTTGATACATACATAGCCAATAAAAAAGCTTAATGTAGACCAATAATCACAATAAACACCTCCAAAAGAGAAGTGCATTTTGTACTTCTCTTTTTTTTAGCAAAACATAAATAAAGTTTTTATCATCGCCAATTTACAATTGTTATTCTTAACAATTAACAAAATGCTTCTTTCCTTTATGCGTATCTTTTATGGTTATTCGTTTAATTTCATAAATTGCCAAGATAAGCGCTATTCCCTTTGATTAACTGTTGTTATAATGCCAAAAAATAACGTAGTTAAATTCTTTTTAGAGGTTTTGTGGATGTCGGAAGCTGAAAAACGCCCAACAAATTTTATTCGTCAAATTATCGATGCGGATCTTGAAAGTGGTAAACATTCGAGTATTCAAACTCGCTTTCCACCTGAGCCAAACGGTTTTTTACATATTGGCCATGCGAAAGCAATTTGTTTAAATTTTGGTATTGCCCAAGATTACAAAGGTTTATGTAATTTACGTTTTGACGATACAAACCCTGAAAAAGAAGACATTGATTACGTACACTCAATTGAAGCAGACGTAAAGTGGTTAGGCTTTGAATGGTCTGGAGAGACTCGTTATTCTTCTCAATACTTTGATCAACTATACGGCTTTGCTGTTGAACTGATTGAAAAAGGTTTGGCGTATGTTTGTTTCTTAACGGGTGACGAAGCACGTGAATATCGTGGTTCATTAAAAGCACCTGGAAAGAATAGTCCTCACCGTGACACCAGTGTTGAAGATAATCTAGCGCTTTTTGATAAAATGAAAAAAGGTGAATTCAAAGAAGGCGAATGTGTTCTACGCGCTAAAATTGATATGACATCAAGTTTCATGTGTATGCGTGACCCTATTATTTATCGTGTGCGTTTTGCGCATCATCATCAAACAGGTGATAAATGGTGCATTTACCCGATGTATGATTTTACCCATTGTTTATCAGATGCTATCGAAGGTGTGACCCATTCTCTTTGTACGTTAGAATTTCAAGATAACCGTCGTTTATATGATTGGGTACTTGAAAACGTATCTATTGATGTTGTACCACATCAGTATGAATCTTCACGCTTGAATCTTGAATACACGGTAATGAGCAAACGTAAACTTCATACATTAGTTGAAGAAAAATTAGTGAATGGCTGGGATGATCCTCGTATGCCAACCATCGCTGCATTTCGTCGTCGTGGTTACACGCCAGGATCATTGCGTGAATTTACCAAACGCATCGGTGTTACTAAGATGGACAATACCGTTGAAATGGGTGTTTTAGAAGCGTGTATTCGTGAAGATTTGAACGACAATGCTCCACGTGCGATGGCGGTACTTGACCCTATTAAATTGGTAATTGAAAACTATCCAACAGGGCAAGTTGAAGAGTTAAACGTGAAAAACCATCCAAGTGATGATGAGCAAGGGACACGCATTGTGCCTTTCGCGGCTGAAATTTACATTGAAGCGGAAGATTTTCGTGAAGAAGCTAATAAAAAGTATAAGCGTTTAGTACTTGATAAAGCCGTTCGTTTACGCGGTGCTTATGTTGTTACAGCAACACGTTGTGATAAAGACAGTGACGGTAATGTAATCACAGTTTACTGTAATTATAATGCTGATACTTTAGGTAAAAATCCTGAAGATGGCACTAAGCCTAAAGGTGTTATTCATTGGGTTGCGGCTGAGCAATCAATTGATGCAGAAATTCGTTTATACGACCGTTTATTTAATGTGCCAAATCCTGCCGCTGAGGAAAACTTTCAGAGCGTGATAAATGAAGATTCATTAATCACTATCAGCAACGCTAAAGTAGAGCCTTCATTAGTGAATGCGAAGCCAGAGCAAGCTTTCCAATTTGAACGTCAAGGTTATTTTTGTCGTGACAATAAAGATTCAGAAGGTGACAAGTTAGTGTTTAACCGTACCGTGGGATTACGCGATACTTGGGCAAAAATGGGCAACTAATTAGCGGTTCAAGATTTTTTGTTATGAAAACCTTTATAACCCGTAGAATGATTACTGGGATATAAAGGTTTTTTTATGTCTATTTTTTATCTATTAGAAAGGAATCTACAATGTCACTTAACATCTTATCAATCGATTCGAATAATGCCTCTATTATTGCTTAATCTGATAACCACTTTTAAATATCCAAGTGACGGCTAACAAGCAAAAAGTTAAAAAGCCGCTCATCACAAAAAAGCTTGTTAATAAACTAACGTCTGACACTTCATAAAAGCTCCATCGAAAGCCGCTAATTAAATAAAATACTGGATTGAACTCAGTTACCGTTTGCCAAAAGGGCGGTAACATACTTACCGAATAAAAGGTGCCACCTAAGAAAACAAGCGGGGTTATAACAATAAGTGGTATCACTTGAAGTTTCTCGAAATTATCTGCCCAAATACCAATAATAAAACCAAATAAACTAAAGGTTATAGCAGTCATGACTAAAAAGAATAACATCCAAAAAGGATGTGCTATTTCAAGAGGAACAAAGAAATGTGCAGTGCCCAAAATAATGAGTGCTAACAAAATCGATTTAGTTGCCGCCGCCCCAACATAACCGAGCAATACTTCAAAAGAAGAAACCGGTGCAGATAGAAGCTCATAAATAGTGCCTGTGAATTTTGGAAAATAAATACCAAATGACGCATTAGAAATGCTTTGTGTTAAAAGCGATAACATAATTAAGCCTGGTACAATAAAAGCACCGTAACTCACACCATCTATTTCAGTAATTCGAGAACCAATAGCGGATCCAAAAACAATGAAATAAAGCGATGTTGAAATCACTGGAGAGATAATACTTTGAAAAATAGTCCGTTTAGTACGTGCCATTTCAAATTTATAAATAGCCGCCACAGCGTAACGATTCATGTTGTTTCCTTTACTAATGAGACAAATATATCTTCCAACGAACTTTGATCTGTTTTGATATCTGTAAAGCCAATAGATGCTGCTGACAAGTGCTGAAGAAGAATTGAAATTCCAGTGTGTTCATCGGTTTTATCATAGCTATAAACTAATTGCAGTCCGTCATTATTAATCTGTAAATTAAAATCAGACATAGTTGATGGTATTTCAGTGAGAGATTCTTTCAATTCGAGAATCAATTGTTTTTTTCCTAATTGATTCATCAACGCTATTTTGTCTTCAACTAATATAAGTTCGCCATTCTTAATAACGCCAATACGGTCTGCTATTTCTTCAGCTTCTTCAATATAATGAGTCGTTAAAATGATCGTTACGCCATCGTCACGTAATTGACGTACTAACTCCCACATATCTTTACGTAGTTCTACATCAACGCCAGCGGTAGGTTCATCTAAAAATAGGATTTCTGGTTCATGAGACAGTGCTTTAGCGATCATTACTCGGCGTTTCATACCACCAGATAGCTCAATCATTTTGTTATCTTTTTTGTCCCAGAGTGACAATGATTTCAGCGTTTTCTCAATGAAAGCAGGGTTTGGTTTTTTGCCGAATAATCCACGGCTAAATGACACCGTTGCCCATACCGTTTCAAAAGCATCGGTGGTTAATTCTTGTGGTACTAAACCTATAAGAGAACGGGTATGTCGATATTCAGTGACAATATCTTTACCTTCAACGGTAATCTTCCCCGATGTAGCATCTATAATACCGCAAATAGTACTAATCAGTGTCGTCTTACCTGCACCATTTGGCCCTAATAAGGCAAAAATTTCTGCGGGCTTTATCGATAAGTTAATATTATTAAGTGCCTTAAAACCCGTAGCATAAACTTTATTAATATCTGTAATTTGAATAATTGGCTGCAAGGTTATTTTCCGTGAATATATTAGTAGTACTAAGGTATACGACATGGACTATTGATTGCTAGGTAAATAACTAGATCAGCGGCTAAAATTTTCTGTGATGTAATCATTCATGCTGGAAAGTGAAATTGTTTTATAAACAAAAAAATTTCACTAGCGCTATCTAATGGGATAAATTCAATTTAGCATTAGTGATAAATGTATGATCTTCCTAAATTTAAAAAATAACGATTAGTTAATTAAAACAACTCAAACCATTCGATTACTTGTTAACAATTAATTTAAAGACAAATGTTTATGTTTGTGCATGGTTTGTGCATGGTTTGTGATTATGGCTATTCGTCATCGACAGTTATTATCAATCGTTCTAAAAGTTAAATTTATTCTTGCGTCTGTGACTAACTTAGTCGGCGGTAAACGGTGTAACCAATGCTGTTGTGTTATACCTTTCATCACGAGTAAACTCCCAGCTTTAAGGGGCAAGGAAATGACTTCTTTTGATTGCTTATGTTTAAAAGCGAACTTTCGTTCGACACCAAAACTCAATGAAGCAATAGCACCGTGGTCTTTTAAATCTTTTTCACCATCACTATGCCACGCCATGCCTTCTTCACCTGTGTGATATAGGTTAAGTAAACAAGAATTATAAGTTTCACCGCTATGTCGCTCAACAAGTGCTTTTAAATAAAGTAACTCAGGCGAGAAAGGTAAAGCTGTTTTGGTAACCTTTGAATAAGTGTATCTAAAGGATTCACTTGCGTACCATGCGACTTTTCTTTTAGTTTCAATGCGCTTGCCAAAAATCATCGCTTGATCACAACGCCAATCAATGTCGTTAAGTAAGCGATTAAAATAATAATCGCTATCGTCTGACGGCATAATTTCGCCAAAATAATTTACCTCACCATCATAAGGTAAAAGATTTATGGGGTGATCTAATAAAGCTGAAAATAAATCCATGGCAATCACATTAGCTAAATAAATTGTCGAGATTAAGTCCCTGTTGCGAAGTTCAGACTACAGTGTAGCCGCTTTCATTTTTTGAACAAAATCTGTTAATGCACTTAACATAACCTGATTATCATCAAGATTATTTTCAATAAGTTTAACGACGGCTGAACCACTAATCGCGCCAGCGGCTCCTGTTACTAAAGCTGCTTTAACTTGTTCAGGGCTTGAAATACCAAAGCCAATAACACCTGGTGCTGCATTATTCTCTTTCAATTTTGCGACTAAATGATGAGCAGGACTAACTTCACTGGTTGATGCATCTGTAGGAACATCAACACCAGTAACACCCGCTCGACTTAATACATAAGTGTAACCTTGACTATATTGTGCAACTTGCTTTAAGGTTTCTTCACTGCCATTTGGTGGAGCAATAAATATTGGCGCAATGCCATATTTTATAGCTGCGTCGCGAAATGGTGCGCTTTCACGCAGTGGTAAATCGGCGATTAATACAGAATCAACACCTACAGCTGCCATATCTTTATAAAAGGTATCAATACCACGGGCAAAAACTAAGTTCCCATAAAGTAATAAACCAATAGGGATATTAGGTGCGTAAGCACGAACTTTAGCTAAAACATCCAAACATGAATCAGTGTCCACTCCTGAGTTCAATGCTCGAAGGGCTGCTCTTTGAATGGTAATACCGTCAGCACTCGGATCTGAAAATGGAATACCTAATTCTAAGGCATCAGCGCCGGCATCAATTAATGCTTTAATTATTTCAAAGGATTGTTCAAGGTTTGGATCGCCAATAGTCACAAAAGGAATAAAAGCACCTTGTTTTTTTTCTTTCAATTGAGTGAAAGCTTGGCTGTAACGTGTTGTCATTATCTTATTTGAAGTGATAGCTGAGCTCATTATACTTCTCCTTGATTTTGTTCTTCAGCTTCTAACACTGTTTGTACATGGGCTAAATCTTTATCACCTCGTCCTGATAAATTGACTAAGAATACGGTTTCTTCCGTTACCGCTTCGGCCATTTTTATCGCTTGAGCGAGAGCATGAGAAGACTCAAGCGCAGGTATAATACCTTCATTCATCGCTAAGGTTTTAAAAGCACTTAACGCTTCATCATCATTAATAGGAACATATTGAGCTCGCCCCGTATCTTTCAAAAAGGCATGTTGAGGACCAACAGCTGGGTAGTCAAGACCAGCAGAAACAGAGTAAGACTCTTCAATTTGTCCCGACTTGTCTTGCATAATGTATGTGTAATTTCCGTGAAGCATACCTTTAGTACCTGCAACTAGAGTAGCACCATGTTGATTGGTATCAACACCTTTACCACCCGCTTCAACGCCAATAAGCTTTACGTTAGTTTCCTTGATAAAGTCTTGGAACATACCAATGGCATTTGAACCACCACCAACACAGGCGATAACGTAATCAGGCAATCGACCTTCTTGTTTAAGGATCTGTTGCTTAGCTTCTTCACCAATCATTTTTTGAAATTCACGTACAATGGTTGGAAACGGGTGAGGACCAGCCGCAGTACCCAATAAATAATGGGCATTTTCATAATTTGCTGACCAGTCGCGCAATGCTTCATTAACGGCATCTTTTAACGTACCAGAACCCGCGGTAACAGGAATAACTTCAGCACCCATTAATCTCATACGGAAAACATTCGGTTGCTGGCGTTCGCAATCCAATGCGCCCATGTAAACTTTACATTTTAAACCTAATAATGAACAAGCGATTGCTGAAGCAACACCATGTTGACCTGCACCTGTTTCAGCAATAACTTCTGTTTTACCCATGCGTTTGGCAAGTAATGCTTGGCCAAGTACTTGATTGGTTTTATGTGCACCACCGTGCAATAAATCTTCACGTTTCAAATAAATTTTAGCGAGTGGGTTTTTGCATAAATTACGGGTTAACGTTAGTGGTGTTGGACGACCTGCATAATTTGTTAATAAGTCATTAAACTCAGCCAAGAAACTTTCGTCTTCTTGTGATTCAATGAATGCTTGTTCTAATTGCTCAAGAGCTGGTACTAATAATTCTCCGACGAACATGCCGCCAAATTCACCAAAATAAGCGGGTAACGTTTTTTTAGCTTTTACTGTTTCTTGATTTGCTGTTTGTTCTGTCATTTTCTTTATTCCTAATGCGGTATACACACTTTGTGTGTTTGCTATGACTAATATCGAGTCTAATAGTGTCTAATGGCGGCGAAAACTTGTTGAAGTTTTTCGCGGCTTTTAACGCCTGGGCTTGTTTCAACACCAGAGTTGAGATCCAAACCAAATAAATCTAGTGATGTTTTCTGGCTAATAGCTTGTTCTATATTATCGATAGACAAACCTCCGGCTAGAAAACATTGGGTCAAGTCTTGCTCAGATTCGGCTAACGCTCGCCAATTAAACGTTTCACCACTGCCAGCATTCTTGCCATCTAAAATATGAAATTGTGCATTATTCATGAGTTCTGTAACTTCACTCTCTACCTGTAAGGCTTTCCATATTTGACATGTTTTTGGTAATAAAGGTTGTAGTGAATCAATATATTCTGTCGTTTCATTGCCATGGAGCTGCACGGCGAATAAGTTAAGATTTGTTGCAAGTTGGACGACTTCTTCAATGGGATGATTAACGAATACACCAACATATTTTAAAGAGGGTACTTGCTCGACAATTGCTTGAGCTTGCTCTCCACTAACAAAACGAGGCGATTTTTCAGCAAAAATTAAACCACCAAATTGTGCACCTGCATTAGCGGTAGCTTGTGCGTGATCAGATTGAGTTAAACCACATACTTTATTGTTACCATAAATGAGTTTTCGACAGGCTAAGTCAATATCGTCTTCTGCCATAATCGAGCTACCGACTAAGAATCCGTCTACTGCTGGTGCTAATTCTCGAACTTGCTCATTGGTATATATACCTGATTCAGAAATAATAATGCGATCTGCAGGTAATGTAGGAGCGTAATCAAATGTTCTGGCAATGTCGGTAGATAAGTCACGCAAATCGCGGTTATTAATACCGATCAATTTTGCACCTAATTCAATCGCTCTGTCGCGTTCTTCATCATTTGATATTTCTGTTAAAACCGCTAAGTTATATTGCTCAGCTATTGCCGATAACGCTTTATATTCGTCGTCTGACAAAACACTGAGCATTAATAGAATTGCATCAGCGCCATAATAACGCGCCAAATATACTTGGTATGCATCAACGAAAAAATCTTTATTAAGTACAGGACAATTTACGGTATCAGTAACAATTTTTAAATACTCAAATGTGCCTTGAAAATATTTTTCATCGGTTAAAACAGAGATAGCAGCAGCGTATTTATCGTAAATTTGGCAAATGGCTTTCGGGTCAAAATCTTCACGGATCAAGCCTTTTGACGGTGATGCCTTTTTACACTCTAAAATAAAACCTGCATATGCTTGCCCTTGTTTTCTATCAAGTGCAGCGTACATATCTTTTTGGGTAGGGACTAAGCTGTCAATAAAACCACTCAACGGAAAATCAATTTTACGTTGTTCAATTTCAATGCGTTTGTCAGCAACAATTTTCTCTAATATATTTGCCATGTTATGTCGTTGCCTCTAAGCTTGTGTTTGATATTGCTACCATATTTTCTAATGTCGTTAATGCTTTACCTGAAGATAATACTTCACTTGCCATGTTCGCTGCTGCTTTTAAATTACTCGCTTTATCATGTAAATATAATAATGCGGCACAGTTTATAATCACCGCAGCATTGTGAGCTGGTTGACCTTTGCCTGAAAGAATTGCGCGAATATATCCGGCATTCTCTTGCGGTGTTCCACCTTTAATATCTTCAAGTGTGTAACTCGGTAGTCCAAAATCAGTAGGAGAAATTACACGGGTTGTGCATTGTCCGTTTTTAATTTCACTTATTTGAGTGTTACCGTGTAATGCTATTTCATCTAAACCACTACCATGAACAACCCAACCACGCTTTACGCCTGTTAAAAGTAAACTTTCGGCCATAACATTAATGAGCTCAGGTGTATAAACACCAAGAAGCATAATACTCGGTGAAGCAGGGTTTACTAACGGGCCCAATATATTAAATAACGTACGCACGCCCATTGCTTTTCTCACTGGCCCTGCATGTCTAAAACCAGGGTGATAAGCTGGAGCATATAAAAAACACAAATTAGTTTGCGCTAAACATTCACTGGCAGTTGCTGGCGACATCATCAAATTAACGCCAAAGGCTTCTAGTAAATCAGCAGAGCCAGACATGCTTGAAACACTTCGGTTTCCGTGTTTTGCCATTTTCAAACCACAAGCTGCCGCTAATATTGCCGCGGTAGTTGAAATATTTATGGTATTTGCGCCGTCTCCACCTGTGCCAACACAATCAGCTACATTGTTTGCTTGTGATGGGAATGGTGTTGCTGAACTTCTAATAGCAAGCGCAGCACCGGAAACTTCGTTAGCGGTTTCACCTTTTATTTTCAATGCTGTTAACACACTAGCTAACAGTACGGGGTCAACCTCACCTTTGATCATTTGTTTGAAAAAGATTTCAGCGTCAGTTTGGCTGATATCACACCCATCAACGAGTTGTTGTAAAATTTTACTCATGTGAAGCTCCTGCTGCATTGACTTTGTCTGTCGCGAATGAGGTTGTCGCTGATAAACTTTGTGTTAATAAATAACTAATGGTTTGCGCTAATAACGTACCGCCGTAGGTGGTTAAAATTGACTCAGGGTGAAATTGAAAGCCTAATGCCGAATCACTTTTATGCTCAATTGCCATCGGTAAGCTGATTTGTTCAGACGTTATATATTCTGCAATAATATCGAGCGTTTTAGGCACATTACTCGCCACTAAAGAATGATAACGAGCGACAGGTAATGGATGATTAATACCTTCAAAGACGCCGTTTTGGCGATGAGTAACATTAGATGCTTTGCCATGAACTATTTCCGGCGCGCGAACGATGTCTCCGCCGTAATGTTCAATTAATGCTTGATGGCCTAAACAAATACCTAATATAGGATATTTACCGGCACATTTTGCAATTAAAGCCATCAAGCAACCTGCTTTACTCGGTTCACCAGGTCCGGGGGACAAAACAAGTAGCACGCGGTCGGTACAATTTTTCATTTGCTCAAAGATGAAGTCAGCAGACAATGTGTTGCGATAAATTGTTGGTTCGAAACCTAAACATTGAAATTCGTCTACAAGGTTATAGGTAAATGAATCAAGGTTATCAAGCATGAAAATTTTAACGCTTTCACTGTCATTATTGTCTTTATGATTTACGTTATTATTACTGTTCAAATCATGCATGATTATTCTCCTTATTTGGCATTGCACTTATCTCGATGGTAAATAGCTCTGCATTTTGAATAGCATTGATCACCGCTTGTGCTTTTTGCTTTGTTTCGTTGGCTTCTGACTGAGGGTCTGAATCGTAAACTACGCCAGCTCCCGCTTGAACATGGGCGATACCATGTTTAACAAAAGCAGAACGTATAACAATACAAGTGTCCATTTCACCATCGCCTGTTAAATAACCAACGGCACCGCCATAACTACCCCTACGCTTTCCTTCAACTTCACGTATCAATTGTGTTGCTTTTACTTTTGGTGCTCCAGATAACGTGCCCATGTTCATACAAGCTTGGTATGCGTGAAGGGCGTCTAAGTCGAGATCTAAGGTGCCACAGACTCTAGACACTAAATGCATGACATGAGAATAACGATCAACTTTCAGTAAATCAGCCACATACCGAGTGCCAGCTTGGCTAACGCGTGCAATATCGTTACGTGCTAGATCTACTAGCATGGTGTGTTCAGCCAATTCTTTTTTATCTAAACGTAGTTCAAGTTCAATACGGCTGTCTAAATCGAGAGAAATTGAACCGTCTTTATTAAATCCACGTGGGCGAGTGCCAGCAATAGGATAAATTTCTACCTGTCGGTTTTTGTGTTGATATTTTAATGCAGATTCTGGAGAAGCACCAAAAATACAAAAGTCGCTATCTTTTAGGTAAAACATATAAGGACTAGGGTTACTTTGTTTTAATGCTTTGTAAGCATTTAAGGTATTTGAACAACTAAGGGTAAATGTGCGAGAAGGAACCACTTGAAAAATGTCACCTGCACGAATATTTTCTTTTAATTGGTTAACGGTATTGCAGAACTGTTCATCAGAAATATCACTGCTAACGTCGTTTTTTTCAATAGGGCTTCCACTAGCATTAGCGACTGGAATTTCATGTGCAATATATTGCTGAGCAAGAATATTTTTTATATCGGCTAAACGTTGACGAATAGCGGCTAAATTATTGTTAGCCTTGTTTCCTGAAAAAACATTACCAATGACTTCAGTTGATTGCGCTTCATGGTCGATAACAACAACAGTTTCGGCAAGGTAATAAACAAAGTCAGGACACGTATTATCGCCATTACTTACTGTCGGTAATTCTTCAGTCATCGACATCATATCGAAAGCAAAAACACCACCAAGAAATACGGCAAAAGGGTGGCCGCTGATATTTTTTAATTGATTAAATAAGCGCAAACTTTGAAAAGGGTTAATCGCTAATAAGCGGGATTTCTCATCAAGTTGTTGAGTAATTTCGGGGAAAACAGCAATAAATGAATTTTTGTTAAATGTTAAGGCAGCGTGTTCAGCTAATTGCTGTTGTGCAAATTCAAGTGCTGCTTGGCCATTTTTAGTTAAGGCTTCAAAAGTGACTACATTAGCATGACAAGTGATTTTTAATGCCGCATCGGTAAGTAATAGGCTTTTTAATTGATGCTTTTTATCAATTTCAGCAGATTCTAGTAATAAATTATTGTCGGAGTTTTGGCTTAACTGGTGAAATATAGCCAGTGGATCTGTTTGATATTTTACTGTTTCTGACAAAGTGTTAACACTGCCAACTTGCTCATTTGTAGCAAAAGTATTCTGATGGTTCATATTTTGTCCTAACGTCTAGATTCTAATAATAATTAATGGTCAACCTGCATAAATAGGCAGTAGCCACCATATAAACCAACTTTTAATACGAATAATAATCATGTTTTTTCTCTTAGATTTATTTAGCCTATGGCTAAAAAGTAAAAAGCCCACTCATATAAAATAAGCAGGCTTTTTGAATTTTTACGTACAAGTAAACATCACAACCCACTTATGTAGATTTATGCCACCAACTAATCATCGAAATAGTTTGTTTTACTTGTATCATTATTGTCTTCATCTCAGTAAAATTGCATTAGCAATTAATTCCCCTATAGAAGAACCGATTATGACTGCATTGTCAACCTCTGATTTAGCTGATTATTATAGCCTACGGGTTGATTTACACAGTCATACGAAATGCTCTGATGGAACATTAACACCGCAAGAGCTTGTTGAACGGGCGGTTAACTTCCAATTGAACGTTTTAGCGATTACTGATCACGACACGGTGAAAGGTTTATCTATCGCTAAAAATTATATTTTAGAAAAAAATCATCCATTAAAATTAGTGAATGGTATTGAAATATCAACCAGTTGGCATGGCTTTGAAATTCATATTGTTGGTCTAAATATTGACGTAGATAATAATGAATTGAAAACATTGATTGAAAGCCAACAAGAGGCAAGAGAGTTACGTGCGACTACCATGGGTGAAAAACTCACTAAATGTGGTTTCCCAGGGATATACCAACAAGCTAAAGAGTTAGCGGGTGAAGGCTCAATAACCCGTGCCCATTTTGCAAAAATATTATTGCAAGAAGGCCATGTTGACCATATGCAAAAAGCCTTCGATAAATATATTGGTAAGGGGCAGCGCGCTTTTGTAAAGCCTACATGGTGTTCAATTGAAGAAGCTGTTGCAGCTATTCACCATGCTGGTGGTAATGCTGTCATTGCACATCCAGTTCGATATGACTTGTCTACCAAGTGGTTACGCCGATTAGTTGTACAATTTAAAGAAGCAAAAGGCGATGGTTTAGAAATAGTATTACCGCAAATGGGTAACGAACAACGTAAATTAATGCTAAGCTTTTGTTTAGAGTATGATTTGCATGCCTCTATGGGCTCTGATTTTCATTACCCAAGCCGATGGAGTGATTTAGGTCGTAATTTACGTATGCCTGATAAAGTAAAGCCTATTTGGGAACTTTGGCATTGATACTAAAATTAATTTCAAAACTAGCACTAAAATCGGTATCAAATATAATTCCGATACTAACACAAAACTTAACATCAACATCAACACCAACAGTGGAGTAAACTTATGAGCCAGTTCTTTTATGTACACCCTGATAATCCGCAAGGTCGTTTGATGAAGCAAGCGACAGCCATTATCCAACAAGGTGGCGTTATCGTTTATCCCACCGATTCAGGTTATGCGTTAGGTTGCCATATAGGTGATAAAAAAGCGCTTGAGCGAATTTGTAAAATTCGTGACATTGATAAAAATCATAATTTCACCTTAGTATGTTGTGATTTGTCGGAGTTGTCTGAGTATACTCGTGTTGATAACAGCGCTTATCGATTATTAAAAAATAATACACCGGGTCCTTATACTTTTATCTTTAAAGGTTCAAAAGAAGTCCCTAAACGTTTACTTAATCCGAAAAAGAAAACGATTGGAATCAGAGTACCTGACAATGCAATTGCCCAAGCGTTACTTGCTGAGCTAAAAGAACCTATTATGTCTACGACATTGATAATGCCGGGTAAAGAACATGCAGAGTATGATCCTGAGCATATCCGCGATATTTTAGAGCACGAAGTTGATTTAATCATTAATGGTGGCCATTTAGGTGAACATCCAACGACAGTGGTGGATTTTTCTGATGATCAAGCGAGAGTTATTCGTGTGGGTGAAGGCGATCCAACACCATTTGAATAGTTGGTTATTATGAATGGCGAATAAATTGTGAATCAACCGGTTAATCAAAAAAAAGCTAATAATCCCCGAGAGATGGTTCAGCAGGTTTTACCGCTGGCGCTGATCCGAGGTGAAGTTGTGGTCAATAAACCACAAGATTTGTTTATTCCCCCTGATGCTCTCGAAGTCATATTAGAATCGTTTGAAGGTCCTCTCGATTTATTACTCTATCTTATTCGTAAACAAAAATTTGATATTCTTGATATGCCAATTTCACCTATTACGACGCAATACATGCAATATATTGAGCTAATGAAAGAAATTAAAATGGAGCTGGCCGCAGAATATTTAGTGATGGCAGCTATTTTAATGGAAATAAAATCACGCTTATTATTGCCTAAACAGGCGGTGGCAGAAGAAGATGACGACCCGCGAGCTGAACTAGTAAGGCGTTTACAAGAATATGAAGTGATAAAAAATGCGGCCCAGCAGCTAGATCAAATCCCTCGAATGGAGCGAGATGTGTTTGAAGTAAGTGCAGAGCTGGCCAAAGATTTTCAAGCGGCTGTTTTCGAAACCAATGTTGAAATGAGTGAACTAGTCGCGGCATTGCAAGGTGTAATGAAGCGGACTAAAGCGTTTGAACATCACCATATAGAAAAAGAGTCTTTATCAACGAGAGAAAGAATGTCTTTGATATTAGCGCATTTAAAACGTGCAGCAGTCACTAACTCAGCTTTTGTTGAGTTTAGTGAGTTATTTAAAGTACAAGAAGGTAGGCAAGGTGTTGTGGTTACTTTTTTGGCTATTTTAGAACTGATCAAAGAAAGTTTAATTGAATGTATTCAAACTAAAGTATTTGGTCAATTAAGATTGCGGTTACCTGAATGACATCTATCGAACGCTTGAAGTTATCACAACTTTTAGAAGCGGCATTTTTTGTGAGTGATACACCATTAAACATTAAACAATTGAAAACAGAGTTATTAGTAAATTATAAGGTAAGTCATCAAGAAATTCGTGATGTTATTACTGAATTGGTGATAAAATATAAAGACTCAGGTATTAACCTTGTAAAAGTTGCTTCTGGTTATCGTTTTGAAACGATTACAATGCTGAGTGATGACTTAGCTTTTTTTGTTGCTAAGCTCAATAAAGAAAAAGCACCAAAATATTCACGATCTCTTTTAGAAACGCTTGCACTTATTGCTTATAAACAGCCGATTACGCGAGGTGAAATAGAAGAAATTCGCGGAGTTGCGGTAAGTAGTAATATAATGAAAACATTATTAGAAAGAAACTGGGTAAAAGTAGTAGGAAACAAAGAAGTGCCTGGTAGGCCTTCGTTATATGCGACGACAAAAATATTTTTAGATTATTTTTCATTAACATCATTAACCCAGTTACCAGAATTATTGCCTATGGCTGAATTAGGCGCTACAGATAAACCGATTGAATAAGTGGTTTAGTTGTCGCAACAGCATTGAAAAACATACAAACACTATTTATTTTAGAGACAGCAACGTAGCGGAAAATTCCGTAAAGTTACTGACGTAAAGAGAGTTAAACCGCATGTCTGAAAAATTACAAAAAGTTCTTGCCCGCGCTGGCAAAGGCTCACGCCGTGAAATGGAAACCTTTATTAGTGCTGGTCGTGTCAGCATTGACGGAAAAACCGCATTTTTAGGTGATCGCATCGAAGGTACTGAGCAAATCCGTCTTGATGGCCATATCGTAAAGTTAAAAGCCAAAGAAGACGATTTATGTCGTGTCATCATGTACAACAAGCCGGAAGGCGAAATGTGTACGCGTAAAGATCCTGAAGGCCGCCCAACGGTTTTTGATCGTTTACCACCTCTAGAAAATAGCCGCTGGGTTGCGGTAGGTCGATTAGATATTAATACCTCAGGTATGCTTTTATTTACGACGGATGGTGAGCTTGCCAATCGCTTAATGCATCCTTCACAAAAAGTTGAGCGTGAATATGCCGTACGTGTTTTTGGTGAAGTAAATGAAGCCATGCTTCAAACCCTTCGTGCTGGTGTTAAATTGGAAGATGGTCCAGCGAAATTCCAAAAAATCACTTATAAGGGTGGAGAAGCACGAAATCATTGGTTCCATGTTGTACTTTCTGAAGGACGAAATCGTGAAGTACGTCGTTTATGGGAAAGCCAAGAAGTTCAAGTAAGTCGTTTAATTCGTGTTCGCTATGGTGATATGGAAATGAAACGTCAATTGCCTAATGGTGGTTGGACAGAATTAGCGTTAGGTGAAGTTAATTACTATCGTAAATTAGTCGGCTTGCCTGTTGAAACACAGAGTAAAGTTAAGGTTGATGAAAAAGCGATGGATAATGCAAAAAGCCGTCGTATTCGTCGTTCTGTGAAAAAGCATCAACAAAGAAGTCAACAAGCAACACGTCGTCGTCGTTAGTTATAAGGGACAAATAACTTGAATAAAACATACATTGAAGATCATGCCTCATTGGTAGTACTTTGTCAGAAACTTGCAAAAGCAGATGTTTTGGCAATAGATACCGAATTTGTTCGTACGCGTACCTTGTATCCTAAATTAGGTCTTATTCAAGTGAATGATGGGGAAAATTTAGCTTTAATTGACCCCGTTGCTGTTGATGATTTATCGCCATTTTGGCAGTTATTAACAGATGAAAAAATTTGTAAAGTTTTACATGCTTGTTCTGAAGATTTAGAAGTTTTTCTTACTGCTGCAAATTGTCGTCCGGTTAATTTAATTGATAGTCAAATAATGATGTCGTTTCTTGGTCATGGTTTATCAATGGGTTATGCCGCGATGGTTAATCACTATTTAGACATTGAAGTTGATAAGTCTGAATCTCGTACAGATTGGATGAAACGACCTTTAACGGCTAAACAACTTGACTATGCTCAAGCCGATGTTGACTACTTATTTCAACTTTACCCGCGTATTTATCAGGAACTTGAACAAAATGGTTGGCTTGATGCAGCAAAGCAAGAAAGCGAATTACTGATTGAGAAAAAGTTTACGCCGATTGATGAAAGTAAGTTATATCTTAATATCAAACTCAGTTGGAAGCTTAGCCCTAAACAATTGTACATATTACAGCACTTGGCAAGTTGGCGTTTCCAGCAGGCTAAAAGTCGTGATATGCCAATAGGGTTTATTGCGAAAGATCATACGCTGTTTGCTTTAGCGGTTCACAATCCTGATAACGTCGGTATTATGACAAACCTCGAAGGTGTCGAAATGTTAGATGTTCGCCATAAAGGTAAATCTATGTTGATGGTATTAAAAAGAGCCGAACAAGAAGATAGTGGAGAATATCCTGAGAAAATACTCCGTCTTGATGAATATCCAGGCTATAAACAAATATTTAAAAAAGTAAAAAGTTTTATTGCTGAACAGGCCGTAAAATTTGAACTTTCACCAGAAAATTTAGCATCTAAAAAGCAAATTAACCAATTTTTGACATGGCACTTTAAACTTAATAATGCACCTGAATATAGTGTGTCAGTGGATGTTTTAAATGGGTGGAGGAAAGTACTCTTTGGTGAGAAATTATCTTTATATGCCAATAATAACTTTACGTAATATCTAAATATAGAGCTAATAAAATACTAACTTGCTTGTACTTTTCTAAATGGAATTTTAACAAGCTATTGTAAAACCATACTCGAACATAGGTCCCCTTTATGCTGTGTACTATATATAAAAGTTCTAAAAAAGTAGAAACATATCTTTTTGTTAAACAACGTGATGATTTTTCAACAGTACCTGCAGCACTAATGTCAATGTTTGGTACGCCAACACTTGTTACCGTGATGAATTTAGCCAATAAAGAAAAACTTGCACTAGCCGATATTGATAAAGTGAAAGAAAACTTGAATGGGCAAGGGTATTACTTACAACTTCCTCCTCCCAAAGAAAACTTACTTGATCAACATAAAGAAGAAATGCAATTGAAAAATAGCATTAAAGCCTAGAGACTTTTATGAATATATTATTGAAAATTAAAAGCTATAGTGCCTTGATTACATGTTCTTTATTACTTTGTTTAATAAGCTCTGTTGAAGCCGCAAAAAAAGAACTTTCAGAAGCAGGTTATGAAAAGTATGTCGTAACACTCAAAAAAGAAGCGCTTGCTAAAGGGTATGATGATGAATTTGTTAAACGCGCATTCTCAAAAGTAAAGTTTCATGCTAGAGCGGTAAAAGCAGATCGGTCCCAACCTGAGAATGTAGAAACATTAGATACCTATTTACCTAAACGCGTTCCTGATTGGAAGGTAAAAAAAGCCCGTGAAATGTATAAAAAACATTTGCCTTTGTTAACTGAAATTGGAAAAAAGTATGGTGTACAGCCTCGCTTTATTATCGCGCTGTGGGGACTAGAAACCAATTTTGGTAAGATTATGGGTAACTATAATGTTATTTCTGCACTGACAACTCTAGCGTACGAAGGTCGTCGAGAAGTTTTCTTTAAGAAGCAATTATGGGCAGCATTAAATATTATTCAGCAAGGCCATATTAATGTTGAAAATATGAAAGGCTCATGGGCTGGCGCGATGGGACAAAACCAATTTATGCCTACTTCATTTGTTGCTTACGCAGTAGATGGTAATGGCGATGGCAAAAAAGATATTTGGGGTAATTCGGCTGATGTGTTTTCATCGATGGCAAATTATCTTAATAAAGAAGGTTGGAACGACGAATTAACATGGGGAAGGCAAGTTAAATTGCCACAAGACTTTGATATGTCTTTGGCTATACCTAAAAATACGGGTAGCCGTAAAAATTGGTTAAAAGCTTGGACGAAAACGGAAAAGACATTGGCACAGTGGCAAAATTTAGGGGTAAGACGAGCAGATGGCACTCATTTGCCAAAAGTAGATGTAAAAGCAGCTCTCGTATTTCCTGATGATGAGAATGGTCGCGTATATCTAGCTTATAATAATTATAAAAGTTTAATGCATTGGAATTTGTCATATTACTTTGTCAGTTCTGTGGGGCATCTATCAGATAGGATAAAATTCCCACCGATTCATTAAGTTTAGCAAAATCGATACTAGTCAATAAAAGAGAAATATTTATGAGCGAACAAGCTCCATTTTGGCAAACCAAAAAATTAGAAGAAATGACTCGTCCTGAATGGGAGTCTCTTTGCGACGGTTGTGCTAAATGTTGTCTAAACAAATTTATCGACGACGATGAAACAACAGAAGAAACAGAATTATTACCAACGAACCACATCAATGAAGGTGAGCAAATTTATTACACCAATATTGCTTGTCATTTGTTGAATGAAAAAAGTTGCCAATGTTCGAAATATGAAGAGCGCACAACATTAGTACCTGACTGTGTTCGATTAACTCAAGAAAACATAGACGGGGTGTTTTTCATGCCCCCAAGTTGTACATATAGGCGTTTAAAAGAAGGGCGCGGTATGCCTTCTTGGCACCCACTACTTAATAAAGGTAAAAAGTCTGCAATGCATAAAGCAGGTATGTCGGTACGTGGGAAAATTGTTAAAGATGATGATGTTGTAATAGAGTCTTTTGAAGATTACATTGTTTCATGGCCTTTAAAAGATCTTGAGTAAATAGTTAACGATCACTTTATTATTCTCATCCTCACACATTCTAAAGCGCTAAATTATTTTAGCGCTTTTTTATTACCTGTTTATCGTGTATTTATTTTATTTCTTATGGATATCAAATAAAACATTAAATTCCTTTTGCTTAATTTTTAAAACTTCAATAGCATACTCCCCCAGACGATATTTCTACTTTTTAAGCATGTAATACCTATGAGTATAATAAGTAGTGAATAGCCAATAATTCTTCTAATACTCTATAAAGTGAAATAAACATGATCATTGATGGTAAACAGGCCGCGGCTGATTTACGAAAAACATTAGCAATTGAAGTTGCACAACTTAAAGAAGATAAAGGTATTGTACCTGGTTTAACTGTAGTGCTTGTTGGAGAAGATCCTGCTAGCCAAGTGTATGTTCGCAATAAAGTAAAACAAACACGAGAAGTAGGCATGATTTCCAATGAAATTAAATTGCCAAAAGACGCTACAGAAGTTCAACTGTTAGAGCAACTTCGACAATTGAATAATGATGAGGCGGTTCATGGTATTTTAGTGCAATTGCCTTTACCTAAACACATTGACGAAAGTGTGATTATTGCCGCCATTGCACCTCATAAAGATGTTGATGGTTTTCATGCAATGAACTCAGGTCGTTTACTCAATGGTGAAAAAGGTGCTTTAGTTCCTTGTACGCCGCAGGGATGTATAATTCTTGCTAAAAAGCACTTAGGCGAAGATTTATCGGGTCAACATGCTGTTGTTATTGGTCGTTCAAATATTGTAGGAAAGCCTGTAGCTCTATTACTTTTACAGGAAAATTGTACAGTAACTATCGCGCATTCTCGCACTAAAAACTTAGCTGAAGTTTGTCAGCAAGCCGATATTGTGATCGCTGCCGTTGGTCGTCCTAACTTTGTCCAAGCAAGTTGGATCAAGCCAGGGGCAACAATTATCGATGTAGGTATTAATCGTGTTGAAGATGAAAATGGTAAAGGCAAACTTGTTGGCGATGTTGATTTTGCAAATGTCGAAAGTATCTGTGGCGCCATTACACCTGTTCCTGGCGGTGTTGGGCCAATGACAATAGCCTGTTTATTGAAAAACACCGTTGAAGCGGCAAGAATGAACGCTTAACTCAATGTGTTTTTTAAATATCCAAAGCTTAAGTTAAATAGTTCGACTAAAAACCAATAATTCGTTATTGTTTTTTTTATGTTCAGGATGAACGGTATGTCGTGGTGCCATGGATGGCAATGAACGACGATGTTCAGGATGAACGGTATGTCGTGGTGCCATGGATGGCAATGAACGACGATAGCTTAAATATCGTTTTAATAAAGGTTGAAGTAATTGATGCTCTGTTATTCGGCTAAAGCCGTTGAATTCATAGAAATGAGTAAGACTTCCTTTTGCAAAACAAACTATCTGTTGGCTCGTATGTTGAAACAATGCATGTTTGATAAGTTCACTAGCTAATCTTTTTTGTCGGTAGTCTTTTTTGATAACTAAAGCATGGAGGAATAATTGAGGATTTCTTTCTTCTAAGCCTGAAATTATAACGGCGCCAATGATCTCTCCCGAATATTTCATCAGGTAGGCATTATCATACCCAAGCAGCCTTGCGCTATAGCTTTGTTGTTTATAAAAGCGCATCAGTGATTTTTTGTCACTTTTACTTGCTTTGCTAATAACTGTATCCATGAACTTTATTCTACATCATTGCCGTTTGTTATTATAAAATGAAAAAACCAAACAAATCGCTTGGTTTTTATTTATCAGCGTTTCTCTTTATACCCTAAGGGCTTTTTCACCACGAGCAATACCGACACAGCCAGACCGAACTGCTTCAATAATTTCAGTTTCATTTCCCAGTGTATTTACAAAGGCATTAAGCTTTTCTGCATCACCCGTTAATTGAATGGTATAAACTTGTTTGCCAATATCAATAATAGAACCTCTGAAAATATCGGTAATACGTTTAACTTCAGTGCGAGATTTATCATTCATAGCCAAAACTTTGATAAGTATTAATTCACGCTCAACATGACTACGCTCAGTTAAGTCGGTAATTTTTATAACATCAATAAGCTTATTAACTTGTTTAACAATCTGCTCAAGCACTTTATCATCACCTCGGGTTGCTATGGTAATGCGAGATAAACTTTGGTCTTCAGTTGGAGCAACCGTTAAACTTTCAATATTGAAAGCACGCTGTGAAAATAACCCAACAATACGTGATAATGAACCTGCTTCATTTTCTAATAAAATAGCTAAAATTCTACGCATTATGATTTTACTCCTTTTTTAATCCACATCTCATCTATTGCCCCTAAGCGTATTTGCATCGGATATACATGTTCTTTTTCGTCAACTAAAACATCAACAAAAACTAGTCGATTCTTAATGTTGAAAGCTTCTGTTAGTTTATCTTCTAATTCATCTAAATGATTAATTTGCATACCTACATGGCCATAAGACTCTGCAAGTTTTACAAAGTCTGGAAGAGATTCCATATAAGATGATGAATGACGACCACCGTAAACCATGTCTTGCCACTGACGTACCATGCCTAAAGAACGATTGTTTAATGAAATAATTACAACGGGTAAATTGTACTGTAAGCAAGTTGATAGTTCTTGAATGTTCATTTGTATAGAGCCATCACCTGTTATACATATAACATGACTTTCCGGAAAGGCTATTTTAACCCCCATCGCCGCTGGAAGGCCAAACCCCATCGTGCCTAAACCACCAGAATTAATCCATTGGCGAGGTTTAGCATACGGGTAATATTGCGCAGCAAACATTTGGTGCTGTCCTACATCAGAGCAAACATAAGCTTCACCCTTTGTAATCTTATACATAGCTTCAATAACGCGTTGTGGCTTTATTTGATCGCCTTCTTGCACGTAACTTATGCTTTTAACGTCACGCCATTCATTTATTTGATGCCACCAGTCAGCTCTTTCTTCTTTATTGGGTTCGAAATTTGTTGCTGCTAATTCGTCTAATAACTGTTGTAGTACTACATCAACAAGACCAACAACGGGGATATGAGCATTAATCGTTTTCGAAATAGACGTTGGATCAATATCTACATGAATGATTGTTGCGTCTGGGCAAAACTTCTTCACATTATTAGTTACACGGTCATCAAAGCGTGCACCTAAGGCAAGAATAACATCTGCGTTTGCCATAGATCTATTGGCTTCTAAAGAGCCATGCATACCTAACATACCAATAAAGTTTTTATGAGTGCCTGAAATTCCTCCCAAGCCCATTAACGTGTTTGTGATTGGAGCATCTAACTTTTCAACAAGCTCTGTAAGTAACTCTGAGGCGTTTGCAATGATAACTCCACCACCAGAATAGACGACTAACTTTTTAGCGTCTGATATAGCTGAAACCGCTTTTTTAATCTGTTTGTGATGACCTTTCACATTGGGGTTATATGAACGCATTTTAACGTTAGTTTCGATATGAAACTCACCTGTACTTATTGGCATTAATAAGTCTTTTGGTAACTCAATTACAACAGGCCCAGGTCGCCCGGTACTCGCTATATAAAAAGCTTTAGCGATAATGTTAGGTATTTCTTCTACAACTCTACAGTTGAAACTGTGTTTAACGATTGGACGAGAACAACCCACAATATCGGTTTCTTGGAATGCATCATCGCCAATTAATGTTGAAGGAACTTGCCCTGAAAGTACCACCATTGGAATTGAATCCATGTAAGCCGTGGCAATGCCCGTTATACAGTTGGTAGCACCAGGGCCTGATGTGGCTAATACTACACCCACTTCCCCCGTTGAACGCGCATATCCATCAGCCATATGTGTAGCAGCCTGTTCATGACGAACTAAAATGTGCTCAACATCAGTTTGTTGAAATAAAGCATCATAAATGTCTAGAACAGTGCCACCAGGGTAGCCAAAAATGTACTTTACATCTAATGCTGCTAATGCTTTTACCACCATTTGCGCACCAGTGAATTTTTTCGTTGTCATGAGTTCGCCTTTTATAAATCATTGTTAAGCTAAAAATTGAAAGTAAAAAAAACCCTCGGTCTTATGCAGAGCGAGGGTTTATTGTATTTGTTATTCATTTACTTTTATTACACACAACACCAACTCTGTAATGGTTTAATAACCATGACGACTAAGAGGAGGACATTGAGTGAAACAGTAAAATTCATTTTTAATTGAATCCGAAAAGTAAAAATATTTATACTCTATTTTTAAAATGTTTTGCAGTAAGTGTCAACAAAAAATTACGAAAAAGCTAAATATATACATAACATTTTTTTCAATATTATTTTTTAGATTATATGGGATTCACTTTACTATTCATTAGGTGACTTTATCGGATGAAAAAATCATATTTATAATTAATTTTTTTGATAAAAACAGGATAAATTCTAAATTTTTAGTACACTTACCGTTAATACATCAAAAATTTAAGCGTATCAATGTCAAATTTCCTTTTTAAAGAAGAAGCGTCTGAAAGTACTTCAATTGTAAAAGCCAAAAAAGCTAAAGTTTGGCGGATTTTAGTCATTGATGATGATGAATCTGTGCATCACGTGACACAACTAGTGTTATCCGATGCGATTATTGAAAATAGATCACTAGAAATAGTGTCAGCTTATTCATCTAAAGAAGCACGAGAAATATTGTTGAAAGATAATAGTTTTTGTATGGCGTTTGTTGATGTGGTCATGGAAACAGATCATGCAGGTTTAGAGCTCGTTGAATGGATACGTAATATTTTAAAGAATCAAGCTATACGCCTCATTTTAAGAACAGGGCAAGCGGGGTCAGCACCAGAAGCTAAAGTAATCAAAGAATTTGATATTAATGATTACAAAGAAAAAACTGATTTTACTGCAGGAAAAATGACAACAACGGTTTATGCAAGTATTCGAGCATATCGCGACATAATGACAATTCAACGTAGTTTAGACGCGTTTAAACAGCTGATTAAAGCGACTCATGATTTACTCAAAATAAATCAGTTTAAGCCTTTTGGATCGGCTGCATTAAATCATTTGTTAACATTAATGGAAGTTGACAGCTCAGCCCTTTATATAGCACGAAGTCAGGTAGAATATGATGAAACGAGTTCTAATTTGATTATTGCTTGTACAGGGAAGTATGTTAGTGAATCTGACAGCCTAGAATCTTCAGATATTGCCTCAGATGTTAAGCATTTAATCCAGCAGGCTTTTGATAATAAAAGTCATCATACAACCGATGAAGTTTTTGTCGGTTATTATGAAACATCACACAATTCAGCCTCTGTGCTCTATATTGAATTTGAAGACGACGCAGAACACTTTAAGGCTAATTTAGCTGAAATATTTGCCACTAATGTTGCCCTTATTCTTGATAGTTTATCTAAGCAGCACGAAATAGAAAATACTCAAAAAGAGCTGCTATATATTGTTGGTGAAGCTATTGAAGCTCGCAGTAAAGAAACAGGAGCACATGTTCATCGTGTAGCACTTATATGCGAAAAATTAGCACAAAAGTTAGATTTAAGTGATGCATTTATAAGTGCTATTCGTTTAGCTGCGCCGTTACATGATATTGGTAAAGTTCTCATTCCAGGGGATTTACTGCACAAACCCGGGAAGCTTGATGAGGATGAATGGGAAACAATGAAAGGACATGCTGATGCTGGCTTTAAATTGTTGTCTAAATCAAAAACAAGTGTTTCCAAATTAGGCGCACGATTAGCTCATTATCACCATGAAAACTGGGATGGCAGTGGTTATCCTGATGGTCTTTGTGGTATTGAAATACCACTTGAAGCCAGAATTATGGCCATTGCAGATGTTTTTGATTCACTGGGATCTGCTCGATGTTATAAAGAAAAGTGGTGTGATAACGATATAAAAATATTTCTAATTGAACAACGAAATAAAAAGTTCGATGCAAAATTGATTGACGTGTTTGTGGAGAGCTTTGATGAGTTTTGCCAAATTAGAATTGAACATCCTGATGGCTAGCACCCGAACTATACATCACCTAAATAAAATCGCCAACTCAAGCAGTAATCTACAGTGTAGATAAATTTGAGTCGGTGCTTTTTAGCTATTTACCTGTTACTTAACGTTGGCTTAATTTATCAACTGTTGCTGAGCAGGCTTTCAAAAACATTTCCATAAAATATTCAACTTCAGGCATATCTTTTTTTAATTCATCAAGTTTTAGTTCCAGTCGCTCCTTTACATGAGCAAACTCAGGATTCTGATGGTTTAATTCATCGATAGCTTTGATATAGGCCACTAGAATGTCTGCCGCTTTTACAATCGCTTTGTAATGCACTTCAACGTTATCTTGAACAATAATATCTGAAAATATTTCTTGAAACTCCTCAGGTAAAGACGCTAAGCATTCCTTTTCGGCTAAGTACTCTATCTTCTTGAATTCTCGTGCTATTTCCTTGTTGGCGTATTTTGTAGGGCTAACTATATCGCCGTATCGAGTTTCGCTGGCTTCATGATATAAAGCAATAGTTGCAACTCTATCGGCATTTATATTTCCGTTAAACTTTTTGTTTTTAATCACAGCTAATAAATGAGCCACAATAGCTACTTGATGTGAATGCTCAGCTACATTTTCTGGCTTTACACAGAACATTAATGCCCAACGTTTGATCAATGGCATTCTGAACATCCATGCTAAAAAAGTGCTTTGCATTTTTATTTCCTTTGTAAAATTAATAATTACTGACTATAGGTACTGAAAAAGTTTTTAAGTTTATCCATTGCAGGTATTAACTCGTCAACATGCGGTAAAAAAACTAATCTAAAGTAATTCTTTTCTTTAATGTTGAATGCACTGCCATGCACCAAGAGAATTTTTTCTTGTTTAAGTAAATCTAAAATCATTCTTTCATCATCAACAATGTTAAATTTTTCTTGATCGACTTTTACAAATAAATATAGTGCGCCCATTGCTGGATTACAGGATAAACCATCGATATCATTGATCATTTTATGCGCTAGATTTCGTTGTTTGATTAAACGCCCGTCATCTTTAATTAATTCATTAATACTCTGATAGCCACCAAGTGCTGTTTGAATGGCATGTTGACAAGGTACGTTGGCACACAAGCGCATTGAAGCAAGAATATTTAAACCTTCAAGATAATCTTCAGCATGAAACTTAGGGCCACTAATAACCATCCAACCTGCGCGAAAACCAGCGATACGATAATTCTTTGACAAGCCACCCATCGTTATAATTAATACATCTTGAGCCAAACTTGCCGTAGGTATATGCGTTGCTTGATCATACAAAATTTTATCGTAGATTTCGTCACTAAAAATAATGAGGTCATGTTTACGTGCTAAATCAATAATGCCTCTTAGCACTTCTTCGCTATAAACAGCACCCGTTGGATTATTCGGATTGATAAGGACTATTGCTTTAGTTTTATCATTAATTTTATCCGCAATATCTTGCAAATCAGGAAACCATTGGTTTTCTTCATCACAACGATAATGAATAGCTTTACCTCCTGAAAGAGCAACGGATGCTGTCCATAATGGATAATCAGGCGCAGGTATCAATACTTCATCATCATTATTAAGTAATGCTTGCATTGCCATTACTATTAATTCACTCACACCATTTCCAATAAAAATGTCTTCAACACTTACATCTAAGATTCCTTGCTGCTGAAAGTATTGCATAACAGCAACACGAGCAGAGTATATTCCTTTGGACTCACAATAGCCCTGCGCAGTAGGGAGATTACGAATTACATCTTTTAAAATATCATCCGGAGCGGCAAAGCCAAATGGGGCAGGGTTACCAATATTAAGTTTTAATATTTTATGTCCTTCATCTTCTAATTTTCGAGCTTCTGCTGCAATTTGCCCTCTAATTTCATAGCAGACATTATTTAGTTTTGAAGATTTATTGATGTTTTTCATTACAGGCTTCTTATAAAATATTTTTTAAGTGTGGTTGATGATCCAATCTTCATTGTCACTAATAATTAGCAGCTTTGAAACAGTTACTTGCAACTTTCTTATAGCATTAATGAAATAAAAGAGGCATCTTGTTATTAAACGAATGAAATTTGAGCAAGAGGTGTGATATGCCATTACCGTTATTATGGTTAGGAGCTGCAGCTGCTTCAATATTTGCTATGAAAGAATTAGCTGACGACAGAAAAGAGCAGCAAAGAAAACGCCGTTATTCTCGTGATGCGGAAAGTTACAGTATGCTCAAACGACATGAATCTCCCATTGCTACCTATCCAACTGATTTATTTAGTACAGAGGAGAAAGTAAAACCAGAAATCGGCTCACTTGTTTGTTGTGGTATTGGTGGGTTGTTAGAGCATACAGGCATTTGGGTGGGAGATAATACCATTATAGAACTCGATGGTAATGGTCTTATTAAACCTATTTCAGTGACTCGTTTTACCAAAGAGCGATCAGGTAAAAATATTTTTATAGCATGCGATTCAAAAGCTAAACCTATAGCAGACGAAATTGCGGCGAGCAGAGCTCAAAAACAAATTTTTCAATGCCTCGATTATCATGTTATTGACAATAATTGTCACCAGTTTATTTGGCAGTGTTTTAGACCTCATGACAGTAACTTAAGTACATTTAAAGAACTAAATATTCGTTTGGCCAAGTTGTTTGATAAGAAAATCTATTGGGATATTTGTGATTGTTAATGTTATTAAATAGCTGGTTTTGGGGATTTATTACTATACATTTACCTCTAAGACAATCAGAATAACCCCTAATTTAAATTGTGGATTAAGGGTTACTTTTGAAGGTTTGGTTAAAAAGAATTTTACTCTTTTTCGTTTTTTTATTTACTTTTTTTAGCATTGTTATTTTTATGGCATTGCAATCTTCGCCACATATTCAGCCTAAGCATCATATTGATGCTAATTCGGCCGCTAAAAATCAACGTATTGTTCAACGGTTAGTTCAATCAATCAAAAGTGAAGAACAGCTAATTTATCTAGAAGCAACTCAGTCTGAGCTTCATGGCTTAAGTGCTTTTGGTCATAGGGCCGTTTCACCATTAACCTCAGATATTATTCTCTTTCAAGATAATGCGTTACTTAAGTTTTCTATAGAACTACCTATCCCTGATTTTATTAAGTACCTTAATATTGAAGTCATGCTTATTGCTTCAAAAGAAGGCTTAGATTTAGATACTGTAAATATTGGGAATATTACATTACCGGGAAATAGGTTGATTGGCATGGCTGAATGGCTGGCCAATTTTTATGTTAAAGATGAGTTTGGTACTGAATTATTGAATATGATAAAAAGTGTTGATATTACTTCTGACCAACTTTCTGTCGGTGTTGTATTATCTGAAAATATGAAAGATGATCCATTAAACAATAAGAGTAGTTTATTTGCTTTACGTGACAAACTTGCTTTATATGGCGATGTTGAAGTCATCCGCTTTTATCACCAAAGTCTTGTTGAAACTATTGAACAATCAAATAGCTTAAAATATTCATTCGCAGAGTATGTTGGCTTTATGTTTGGTTTAGTCAAGCAACGTAACCTAGCTGGAATAGGAGAGTCATTTTCAGAAGAAAACCGAGCGGCGTTAATGGCTTTGGTACTTTATTTTGGTACCGATAAATTTGAGTTACTTGTTGGCGATATTTCAAAACTATCAACCAAACAAGTTCAGCAACGAAATACACTTAGATCCAGGGTTAAGTTACGCAATAGAGTTGATATCCAAAAACATTTTATTTACTCGGTTGCTCTCCAGTTATTTGGAACAAGTGCAGCGAGTAATGCTATAGGTGAATTAAAAGAATTTTTAGATTCTAATAAGGGAGGCAGTGGTTTTAGTTTTGCTGACCTGATGGCTGATCGAGCAGGGACTCGTTTAGCGATGCTTGCAACTGATTCTGATGAAAGAGCATTAAAAGTACAAGAACACTTAGCTGATATTACAGATGAAGCTTTACTTTTACCTGAGTTAACAGGCCTGCCGGAAGGTATATCACAACAAGCCTTTGAGCTTTACTATCGTGATATTAATTCTAAAATATACAGTGAAATGTTAAATAATATTGATCAACAATTACAAACAATTCCTGTTTATAAAGATTAGTAACTTAAAGCTTAAAGCACTAATGTAAAAAGCAAAACGCGACAATTACGTCGCGTTTTTATGTTCAGGATGAACGGTATGTCGAGGTGCCATGGATGGCAATGAACGACGATGTTCAGGATGAACGACGATGAAGTCTATTATGCAAATAAAGACATAATATCACTGATAGCCATGAGTGACTTATCACCGGTAATACGGTTCTTCACTTCAACATTTTGTTCATCAAGATTACGTTCACCCACAACTAATAATATTGGCGTACCAATTAATTCATGGTCGGCAAACATTACACCAGGACGCTCTTTACGATCATCGAAAATAACTTCAATGCCAGCCTGTTGTAATTGTTCGTATAAGGCTTCTGACGTTTCTTTAACACGGGCAGATTTTGCCATATTCATCGGAACAATAGCGACTTGAAATGGAGCAATAGCTGCAGGCCACTTAATACCATATTTATCGTGATTTTGTTCAATCGCAGCAGCAACAATACGTGAAACACCAATACCGTAACACCCCATGGTTAAAATTTGATTTTTACCACTTTCAGTTAATACACCACATTTCATTGCTTGTGCATACTTATCACCAAGCTGGAATATGTGGCCTACTTCAATCCCACGCTTAATAACAATATTACCACTACCACATGGGCTAGGATCACCTTCAACTACATTGCGGATATCTTGGATATTGATTTCGCCAGAATCTCTTTCCCAGTTAACACCAGTATAAGATTGGCCATTTACGTTGGCACCACAGACAAAGTCGCTTAGATGTGCCGCACTATGATCTACAATTACTTCAATATTTAAGCCAATAGGACCTAGTGAAGATATATGACAGTTAGCAACTGCAGAAATTTGTTCATCAGTTGCAAACGTTAAAGGTGAAGCTACACCTGGTAAGTTTTCAACTTTAACATCATTTAGTTGATGATCTCCACGAAGTACAAGTGCAATAAATTTTTCTGGCTCACCTAAAGCAGAAGAGGCCAGTACTAATTGTGTTTTTACGGTCGTTTTTAAATCTATGTTTGAGGTTTTGATTAAACGTTCAAGTTTTAATTCTTCCGTACTCATTTCTTGAGTGGCTTCTGCTCGTTCACCTTTTGGTGTTATAGCTTCAGCTTTCTCAACGTTGGCTGCAAAATCGCTACCGTCACTAAAAGCTATATCGTCTTCACCAGAATCTGCTAACACATGAAATTCGTGTGAAGTTTCACCACCAATCGAACCTGTGTCAGCAATTACTGGACGATAATCTAAACCTAAACGGTCGAAAATACGGCAGTATGCGTCAAACATTTTATTGTAAGTTTTATTTAAACACTCTTCGCCTAAATGGAAAGAGTAAGCATCTTTCATCAAAAATTCACGACCACGCATCACACCAAAACGAGGGCGGATTTCGTCACGGAATTTATTTTGCATTTGAAAAACGTTAAGCGGTAATTGCTTATAGCTATTTATTTCATTAGCAATAAGCTTAGTGATAACTTCTTCGTGAGTTGGACCTAAAACGAAAGCGCGATCATGACGATCGTTTATGCGAAGTAGCTCAGGGCCATAATCATTTAAACGTCCTGACTCTTCCCATAAATCAGCCGGTTGAACCATAGGCATTAATACTTCAATAGCACCAGCGCGTTCCATTTCTTCACGAACGATATTTTCAACTTTTCTTAATACTTTAAGGCCAGTAGGTAACCAAGTGTATAAACCTGAAGCAACATTACGGACAAGCCCCGCACGTAGCATTAATTGATGACTGATAACTTCGGCGCTGGCTGGTGTTTCTTTTAGGGTGGAAAGCAAATATTGACTAGTGCGCATTGACTAAAGGTTCCGTAATAAATCGAGAATATAATTGTTGGTTATTCTATCAGGGCGGGGCGGTAGGAAAAAGAAAAATCTAAAGTGAGAGAAAGATAATTTATCGCGTTCTTATCTTCATTAATGACAAGTTAAAATGTTCGTTGTTTTTACAATCAATCTTTAAGAAAAAGTCGGTAGTGAAGTCGACGGAAGTATTAAGCTGATAAAATAGAACTTCTTCGCTAATTTAAGTTTTCTATCTTGCTAATATCTTGCATATAAAGTCTTTTAGCGTAAATTATCTCAGATTTGAATTCAGTAATCTCAAGTGCCGATAGATTAAAACTATCTCGCCACAATTTAAGGAATATTTTCCAATTATTTTCAAAACTGCCTTTGTATTGACGCTCAATTTTTTTTTGTTTGCCGTTTACAGAAAATTGTAATTGAAAAGTTGGTTTATTGGTTTTTTTATAAGTACGAACTCGAAGGCCAACTAATCTGCCGCAAGTACTAAACAGTTTTGGCATGCGAAGGCTTTTGGCAATTTGGCTTTTTTCATCTAACATAGCTTGAAGGTTTATAGCTGCTTTTCTATCAAAAGAGTAAAGTTGATACTCTACGCCTCCGATTTTTTTATACGCTCTAAATCCGCCAGTTTTGTGCTGCTGAATAGCCATAATATTTACCAATTTTAATGAACGACTTATTACTTTTAATGAGTCGGTTATTGCATCATTCTCTCTATATTTGCAAGAGTACTAAAAAAATCATTTTGTTGATTATAACACCGTGGGAACTGAGGTTTAAGGGATATTTTCGATACAACAAACGATTGTTGTTATATTTTACGAGGTTATGTAATAAAGATGTTTTTGTTGTGTTAACGAGTCATTTTCTTCACAAATACCACAACAAAAAGCGCAATTGTAAAGCTACCGGTAAATGCCTCTATAGCAGCAATTGCTCTTGATATTCCTATTGGGGTAAAATCGCCATAACCTAACGTTGTAAACGTAACAACTGAGTAATATAAACTAGATAGAAAAAACTCAAAATTTTCGGTAGATGTTTGGTTAGAATTATAAGCAAGATATTCTCCTTGATAATTCAACCCAGTAAACGTATATAATATTGCACAGATTAATATCAAAAATATTGATATTCCCACAATACGAAGCGGTGCTTCTCCATAGCCACAGAATAAATCTACAATTTTTGACGTTAAACGCTTGAGGCTATATTTGGGCATTTGCATGCGTCGCATTGTTAGCTCTTTTTGAATAAGATCGCCAGATAAGGTAAATATGCCTTCTTGCTCGGAGTGCTTTCTTAAATCGCGATAAACCTCTTCTGCTTGTTCAAAGTAGTCGATTGCTTCTTCGATATTATTCTCTTTAAGTGATTTTTTAGCTAAATTTTCTTGGTTAAGCTTTTTTCCTATTACAATATTCTCTATTTTACAGCCTTTCCATTTTACGCCTAACAGATTGGTTTGTTCTAGGTTGGCGCAATTTAGCTTGGCACTTTTCAAATCAGCTTTCATTAAACTGGCTTTACTGAGTTTTATATTAAATAGATGAGCACCAAATAGATTCGCTCGATATAAATCAGCGTAAGAAAAGTCGTAGCCTTTTTTATCATGATGATTAACTAGGTCGATATGGCTTAAATCTGCATTTTTTAAACCAATCCCGCGTGTTAATCCTCCCGAACCTGCAAAGTCAACAAGGGCTTGCTTAACATCATTACCCGTTTTATCGATAGAATGATCATGCCAATAACAATAACGATTATTATTATTTGCAGCTTCTTCGCAAACATACCCTTCGGGATCTTTATATTGGCAGAGATTATTTTGCTTTTTCATCACTATAGTATAGTAAATGAACCTTGATTTTCCACAATATCAATAAATTTTTAGTGATGAAATATAATGTTTTATCGGCAATGAAAATGGGATGACTTGCTTTTATGCATTCAGAAAATAGATCAGTATTGATTGATACTGTTCAGCACTTCTTGGTTTTTACCCATACCGCCAACCGTTACCAATTTATCATTGAGCTTCAATAGTCCTCGATGATCCATCGTAGCTCTTTTACCTGTTGTTATTTGCCATGTACTATTTTTTATTTGATATCGCCAAATTTTATCGCTTGGTTGTGAAGGAATATTATTATATCCAATGCCGTTATAGTTATAAGGGTTATCACTTCCTCCGATAAAAACAATTTCCTTTTTACCTGTTAGTTGATCGATAAAACCATTTGCTGCCATTCTATAACGTGAAGTACCTGTAGGATGTTTAAGTTTAAACCAACTTATTTTTGTGGGATGTTTATTACTAATTTCCCCTCTATAGCAAGCGTTTTCAGCTGCGTAGCTACGACGCATGTTTTCATGGACATCAACTCCTACACCATCACAAATAACTATGGTGTTATCGACAATGCCTCCTGCATGCCCAAAAACGGCTTTTCCAGGAAAGGGGGTAGCTTGTTCCCAAGTATTTGTATGAGTGTTGTATACCTGAACCAAATTAACATTACCGTCGTTATGCCAGCCGCTGATTAAATAAATATATTTTTTTTGATAGGTTAGTGCAACACTATCGTCAACAGGTACGGGCATGGAGGCAAGCTTCGTGTACTGATCATTATCAACATTGTAAGCGTAAACATCAGGAACAGAAACTTCACTGTGATTTTTGGCAACGGTATAGCCGCCAAAGATATAAGCAGTATCGTTTATTGATGTTGCAACACTTGCTAATCGACCTATTAAACCATCAATAGGTTGTGATATTGGTACCGGACTTCCTTCATCCCATTTATTTTCATTAACATCGTATATATAAGTGTTGTTATGCACATCTCGATAATCTTTACCACTGGCGAGGCCAGAAAAGGAGATTAAATACTCTTTGTTATTTGAAATTATTTGCGTAACGGCGTTATTTGTTAATGCATTAGGCGTTGTTGCTAACTCACTTTTATTTGCTAATGCTGGAATTGAAAGGAAAATAACCGTTAATAGAACGTGTTTTATGGAACCTTTAAACATGTAAGTCCTGTTAATAAATTTATTATTGATTAATAAGGATAGCATCATTAATTTATTTTTATTTTGTTTGATTAATGCAAAGTGATTGATGATTTTTGAGCGTAATTAAGTAAATAAATAGCTATTGCTAGCTTTATTTACAAAGGAAGTCCATTAAATGAGTTACCAAATATCAGTTTTAAATATCAAAAATAATACGGAGAAATAAGTTTACGTATTATTTAATTAAATTATCAGGAACAGTTAAAATGAAATAGGCTTACGTTTGCGGGGGAGAAGAGGATCGGCAAATGTAGTAATACTTTCTTTGTTTTTTATTTTCTGGGACTTTTCAGGTGATGACGTCGATGCAATGTTGTTTTTCGCGGTCTTTTTGGCCTTTACATAATTCACTTTAATTATTTCGTCATCAAACTCCACAATATCGCCATGACGAATTTTTTTGCGTTTCTGAAACTCGACTTCATTGTTAACGATCACAGACCCTTCACTAATCACTATTTTAGCTTCACCACCACCGCTAACCATATTGGCGATTTTTAATAATTTACAAAGCTCGATAGGTTCAACAGAAATATCAATAATAGCGTGTGAGGACATGAAAGGTTAGCCTAATAATTTGAATGTAATAAATATATTTATGAAATGAATAATATCATAGAATCATCATATAGAATATGAATTAGCTATTTTGGATTGTCATTTAAAATAATAGAAAAGAATTTTTTTATTGTGTTATTTTTGAATAAATAAGATGGTGGACGATACTGGGCTTGAACCAGTGACCCCCGCCTTGTAAGGGCGGTGCTCTCCCAACTGAGCTAATCGTCCATTTCGATATGAAATGTAGGGTAGTAATTATGGTGGGCGATACTGGGCTTGAACCAGTGACCCCCGCCTTGTAAGGGCGGTGCTCTCCCAACTGAGCTAATCGCCCAATCTTAAATTTTCTGAAGCGTTAACTGTCTAATTAATAATAAGACTGTCTGCGTTTCAGTGGGGCGTATTATAGGGAGATGAGGAAAGCTGTCAACATAAAACAAAGCTTTTTTTGATTTTTTTTCAGTTTTTTTGATATAACGAATTTACTTGCTGTAAAATTCAACATCTTGATTATTTTATCCACTTTTATTTGTTTCTTTTCTTGGTTTTTTATCCCAAAAGATGTTTTCCTTATCTATGCCTGTTAAAATATCGAAAATTTTTTGTCATACCAATTCTAAACTTTAAGCTTTGTCTAAAAACATTACCTTTAAGTTTTAATATTTATAGTGAGATTTATATGAGCTTAACAACTCGATTTGCACCAAGCCCTACTGGTTATTTACATGTTGGTGGAGCACGTACTGCTCTTTATAGCTGGTTATACGCCAAAAAAAATGGTGGTGATTTTGTTTTACGTATTGAAGACACTGATTTAGAACGTTCAAGCCAAGAATCAGTAGACGCAATTATGGACGGTATGAACTGGTTGAATCTTGAATGGACTCACGGCCCATATTTTCAAACTAAACGCTTTGATCGTTATAAAGAAGTGATCGACCAATTACTTGAGTCTGGCAATGCATACCGTTGTTATTCTACTAGTGATGAAGTTGAAGCAATGCGAGAAGAAGCAAAAGCTAAAGGTGAGTTGGAAAAGTATAATGGTTTATGGCGTGACCGTACTGATCACCCGGCTGATAAACCTTTTGTTATTCGTTTCAAAAACCCACTTGAAGGTGACGTAGTTATCAAAGATATGGTGAAAGGTGATATCACTATAAGCAATGAACAACTTGATGACTTAATTATTGCGCGTAGCGATGGCACACCTACCTATAACTTAACGGTTGTTGTAGATGACTGGGATATGAAAATTACCCATGTTGTTCGTGGTGATGACCATATCAGTAATACGCCTAAGCAAATCAATATTTTATTAGCACTAGGCGCAACACTTCCTGAATATGCACATATTCCTATGATTTTAGGTGATGACGGTAAACGTTTATCTAAACGTCATGGCGCTGTTGGTGTTATGCAGTATCGTGATGACGGTTACTTACCTGAAGCTCTGCTTAACTATTTAGTACGTTTAGGTTGGTCGCATGGCGATAAAGAAATTTTTTCTCGTGATGAAATGATCGAATTATTTGACTTAAAAGACTGTAATCGTGCTGCTTCTGGTTTTAATACAGATAAGTTAATTTGGGTAAACCAGCATTACATGAAAACGATGGACCCAAGCTATGTTGCAGAACATTTAGCATGGCATATGAACGAGCAAGGCATTAATACTGAAAATGGTCCTTCACTTGAAGAAATAGTTAAAATTCAAGCTGACCGCGTTAAAACGCTAAAAGAAATGGCGCAAATATCTCGTTACTTTTACGAAGACTTTAGCGAACTAGACGCAGGGGCTGTTAAAAAGCATTTACGTCCAGTAGTAAAAGAGCCACTTATTTTAGTGAAAGCTAAACTTGCTGCGTTGAGCGAATGGTCTCCTGAATTAATTCATGCTGCCATTAACGATACAGCAACTGAACTTGAAGTAGGTATGGGTAAAGTTGGTATGCCATTACGTGTTGCTGCTACCGGCGCGGGTAATTCACCTTCTTTAGATGTTACTTTAGCTTTGCTAGATAAAAATAAAGTGCTTGCTCGTATCGATCACGCGATTGAAGTTGTTGAAGCGAGAATAGCTGCTAGTTAATTCGAACAGAGCACATATTGAAAATTGTAAGGTCGTTGATTGTTATCTGTCAGCGACTTTCTTGTCTCTAAAGAGTGATATAAATATGGATCAAACAGAATTACTAAACAAATTAAAAGCCTTTGAACATAAAGAGGTTTTCTTTGGACCGCAAGGTTTCAATGTTGTAGCAAGAATGGCTGAATTCAATAAAGCACAGATCGGTTATTCAATTGATAAGAATGGGGTAAGTTTAGTTAATAGCGACAGTGATAATGTAAATAAGCGTGGCAACTGGCAAAGCTCTTGGGTCGTTATCGCTAAAGATACAGAATTAGGCGACCCGTACTTTGTAGATGTCTCTGATGAAAGTTTGGCAGTTTATACTGCGCTTGCTGAAGAAGAAAATCAGTGGCAACGGACAGTCGTAAGCTCAACTTTAGATGGGTTTGCTAAATGTTTAACCGCAATTCATCAACAATGTGAGCAAAAGTCAGCAATGTATATTCCCGATGAAAGCTGTATTTTTGATTTGGAAGTATTAGAAACCTTTGGTATGCAACTCGTTGAACTTGCACAAACGAACGACTTCTGGCAAAACTTTTTTGTCGGTTATGTTGACTGGCTTCGTGATGAACATGTGTGATTTAAGATTTGTACAGTTTGTAAGATGAACAAGTTCGTCATTCTTTTTATTTTTTTACATGATGATAGAAATACTATACGCCATTATCAACCGTTGCAGGTTATAATACACAGGTATTTTTTGATCTTGTTTTGGAGTGTAGTTTGCAGTTTACAGATTTTGGTTTAGACAGCCGTTTAATGTCAATGGTTGAGCATTTAGGTTTTACAGAGCCAACAGAAATTCAGCAGCATGCTATTCCTGCAGCAATGGCAGGACATGATTTAATTGCATCGTCAAAAACAGGTTCGGGTAAAACGTTAGCGTTCATTATTCCTGCAATGGAACGCTTAATTAGAAATCGTGCTTTGTCTAAACGTGATCCTCGCGTACTTATTCTTATGCCAACACGAGAATTAGCGAAACAAGTATTTACGCAACTACGTTTGTTTACTACGGGTTCACAATTTAAAGCTGTGCTTATTTTGGGTGGCGAGAACTTTAATGACCAAGTAAAAACACTCGAAAAAGACCCTCACTTTATTGTTGCTACTCCTGGAAGACTGGCTGATCATTTATCTCAAGGTCACTTTTATTTAAAGGGCTTAGAACTACTTATTCTTGACGAAGCTGATCGAATGTTAGATTTAGGTTTCTCAAAGCAATTGAAACAAATTAATGATGCTGCGGATCATCGAAAACGCCAAACCTTGATGTTTTCAGCAACATTAGATCACGCACAAGTGAATGAATTCGCACTCGCGTTATTGAAAAAACCTAAACGCATTTCGATAGGCTCAGCACACACAGAGCATAAAGATATCACTAAAAGATTTTATTTATGTGACAACCTAGACCATAAACAAGATTTACTTGAACACTTTTTGAAAACTGAGAAGTATCAACAAGTTATTATTTTTACTGCAACACGAAGTGATACTGACCGTTTATCAAAATTACTTACTGAGCAGGGGCTAAGTACTGTCGCATTAAGTGGTGAGCTTAATCAAGGTCAGCGTAATCAAATAATGGACGGCTTTAGTAAAGGACAACAAAAGATATTGATAACCACTGATTTAGCTTCTCGAGGTTTAGATTTGGTTAACGTATCACATGTATTTAATTTTGATATGCCAAAGCACACCGAGGAATTTGTTCATCGTATTGGCCGAACGGGTCGAGCGGGTAGTACAGGTGATGCGATTTCATTTGTTGGACCTAAAGATTGGATCAGTTTCAAAAATGTTGAAGGCTTTTTACAACAAACCTTTAATTTCGATGTTGTTGATGGTTTAAAAGCTAAATTTAAAGGCATTAAACCGAAAAAACCAAAAGCAGCAGTTAAGGCAAAATCTTCGCAGAAAGCTAACGATAAAGCTAAAAGAGCTCAACCTAAAAAAGTGGTAAAAAGAGTTTTTGTTGCACAAGATGTTGGTGAACTACCTGTTTTACGTAAAAAATCTGTTTTACCTGTTAGTGAAATAGATAACAATTCTGAAACAGAGACTGATTAATTATACAGAGTAGAAAGGCATTAATATAACATGCCTTTTGAATCAATCGCTTTCAGCGTCTGAATCAATAATAGTGGCTATTTCAAAATGACTTCACAAGACAACGCTCAAAAAATTCAAAATATTGTATTGAGTGTTAAAACGGAAGAAAGCCGTTTACGTGACAAATACTCATTTTTAAAGAAGCAAGATACCATTAGTTTATGTATTCTAGCTTTGTCCCTTTCGGGAATGATAATCAGTGCATGCTTATATTATTATGCATTTATTCCTGTGTGGCTCTGCATTATTATTACTGCAATTTTTGCCTCAATATCCCATGAATTAGAGCATGATTTAATTCATAAACTCTATTTCCGCAACAATGCTTTTATGCATAATTTTATGATGTTTACTGTTTGGTTAATGAGGCCGAGTACTATTAATCCTTGGTATCGTCGAAAAATTCATTTACTACATCATAAAACGTCTGGAACAGAACAAGACCTTGAAGAAAGGCTTGTGGGGAATGGTATCGCCAATATTTTTGTACGCTTTATTGTAATGTTTGATGGTTTGTTAGGTTTACTTTTACAGAGAAAACGCTTAAATAAGGAAGTTAAGGTTTTTAAATTTCTTACTGTTTTTAATGCGGGTTTCCCGCTTACCATTTTTTATTACATTTTTGGATATGGTTTTCTTTTATTTCACGGTATTAATGCGTTTATGCCCGATGACTATAATTACTCTAATTTTTTACACTCATTTGTTGAATTAAGTAATTTGATAATGGTAACGCTAATTGCCCCTAACTTTTTGAGATCAGGTTGTCTTAACTTGGTGACCTCGTACCTTCATTATTATGGTAGTGTTGATAGTGTATTAAAGCAGACTCAGGTATTTAAAGGTTTGTTTATTTGGCCATTTAACCTTTTTACTTTTAACTTTGCGGGTACCCATGCAATACATCATTTTGTCGTGCAGCAACCGTTTTACTTAAGACAAATGTTGGCAAGCACTGCACATAAAGTGATGAGAGAAAATGGTGTTAGGTTTAATGATTTTAGTACTTTGACTCAAGCCAATAGATATAGAGCTTTATAACTGCCTATTTGCGAATAGCTCAATAAATTATTATTGAGCTATATAGGTTTTTTATTCTTCGATTAATTTTTTCAACGTGAAAGTCGTTTGATCTTCGCCTAGCTTTGCTTTCAAATAAGGCAATATTCCAGACAATTGACTTTCTAATTGCCATGGTGGGTTAACAATAAAAAGACCTGTTCCAGTCATTCCATATTCTTCACTGTCAGGGTGTAAACAAAATTCAACTTGTAGTAAATTTTTTACATCGCTTCGTGAAAAGTCCTTTTCCATGGCGTTAATACGTTCACGAGTCACGACCGGGTACCAAAGTATATACGTGCCAGAAGTGAATTTCCTATACGCTTTTACAATAGTCTTAACGGCTTTAGTGTAATCTTCTTTTAATTCGTAAGGCGGGTCTATCAGCACTAAACCACGTCTACTAGGTGGTGGTATCAAGCCAAGTATACCTTTGTAACCATCAGATTGTTTTACATGAGATTTGTTCCAACGGGCACAAAATTCAGTTAAGTGCTGAATGTCAGTTGGGTGTAATTCAAATAAATGAGCACTGTCTTGACGACGCATGAATTGTTTAGCTATACCCGGTGAACCAGGATAAATCTCTAGTTCGCTATTTTCAGCATTCAATTTCTGAAGTAACTCAACATAAGGCATCAATGCCTCTGGAAAATCATCATCATTTGAAACAGCAAGAATTTTAGCTATGCCATCTTTGTATTCACCTGTTTTCTGTGCATATTCTTCATTGAGTGAATACATGCCTGCACCAGAGTGACTGTCGACATATGTAAAGCCTTTATCTTTACGCACCATGTATTCAAGTACAAGTGTTAAAACAGAGTGTTTTAACACGTCAGCGAAGTTTCCTGCGTGAAAAGCGTGACGATAACTGAGCAAAGGATTTCCTTAAAGGTTCAATAGATAGTTTTAATTGATTGTTTAAAAGTAAAAGATAAAACACAGAGTGATCGACGTGTGTTTTATCTTTTTATATAGAAAGTAATTTTTACGCTTGGCTCGCTAGGTACTCATCGTAGGTACCCGCAAAATCAATGTATCCGTCACTGGTTAATTCAATAATGCGCGTCGCCAAACTAGAAACAAATTCACGGTCATGGCTTACAAACACTAGCGTACCTTCATAGTTTTCTAAAGCCATGTTAAGTGATTCAATAGACTCCATATCCATGTGGTTAGTTGGTTCGTCCATCACAAGGATATTTGGTAGTTGCATCATCAATTTACCAAATAGCATTCTACCTTTTTCGCCACCTGATAATATTTTAACTGATTTTAGAATATCGTCAGCTGAAAACAATAATCGCCCTAAATAACCTCGAACGGCTTGTTCGTCGTCAGTAGGTTGGCGCCATTGACTCATCCATTCAAATAACGTCATGTCATTCTCAAATTCAAACTCATGGTCTTGTGCGTAATAACCAATGTTAGCGTTTTCAGACCAAGTGAATTCTCCTGAAGTAGCTTCATAACCAACTTCGTTTAGTAGGGTACGTAAAAAAGTCGTTTTACCGATACCATTCTCACCGATAACCGCAATACGCTCTCCAACTTCAGCCAAAAGGGATATGTCTTTTAATATATGAGCGTCATCGAAATGCTTGTTTAATTTTTCAATCACTAAAGCATTACGGAATAATTTCTTTTCTTGTTCAAAACGAATAAAAGGGTTGGTACGGCTTGACGGTTTTACTTCTTCAAGCTGAATTTTGTCGATACGTTTTGCGCGAGAAGTTGCTTGCTTAGCTTTTGAAGCGTTAGCTGAGAAACGTGCAACAAATGCTTGAAGTTCGCCAATTTGAGCTTTTTTCTTGGCATTATCAGCGAGTAAATTAGCTCGAGCTTGTGTTGCTGCCAGCATATATTCGTCGTAGTTACCTGGAAAAACTCTTAGTTCTCCGTAATCTAAATCAGCCATGTGTGTACAAACACTGTTTAAGAAATGTCTATCATGCGAGATGATTATCATGGTTGAATCACGGGCATTAAGTGTTTCTTCTAACCATTGAATCGTATGAATATCAAGGTTATTGGTAGGCTCATCTAATAATAAAATATCTGGATCTGAGAATAGTGCTTGTGCTAGCAATATACGCAGTTTAAAACCAGGAGCTATTTCACTCATTAAACCGTAGTGTTGTTCAATCGAAATACCAACACCCATCAATAATTCGCCAGCACGAGATTCTGCACTGTAACCATCCATTTCAGCATATTCAGATTCTAAATCACCAACTTTCATGCCGTCTGCTTCACTCATTTCAGGTAAAGCATAAATGCGGTCACGCTCTTCTTTTACCGCCCATAATTCAGTATGACCCATGATTACGGTATCTATAACGCTGAAGTGTTCAAATGCGAACTGGTCTTGACTTAATTTACCTAGACGTTCGTTAGGGTCTAAACTAACATTTCCAGAGGTTTGCTCTAAATCGCCACCGAGTATTTTAATTAGCGTTGATTTACCACAACCATTTGCGCCAATTAAACCGTAACGATTACCGCCACCAAATTTTTGGGAAATGTTTTCAAAAAGAGGCTTTGCACCAAATTGCTGGGTGATGTTATTACAAGTTAGGATATGTAATTCCTTAATAATATTTATATAAATCTAATGAGGCACATTATACAGGAAGAGTTACAACTTGGAACAACTCAAAAGCTATTTGAATGTTAAAGTATATTCATTAATATAAAAATGGATTTAAACCGCATGACAGAATTAACAGCTGAGCAAATAGTAAAGAGCTACACGAAAGTTTCATTAGAGGTAGCTCAAGAATGCTTATTATTTGCTAAAACAATGGAAATAAAAAAAATCATTAAAATCCATGATTTATGTGATTTGATTAATAAGAATAATGGGTGGGATTTATTTACGAATATTCGTGCAAAAGTTACGCACAGTAATGATTTTTCACATAAAGGGATAATGCCGCTAGCTTATAAGATAGTATGTGAAATTATGAAAATTAAAAGCGGTATGGGGTCAAGTGTTATTTCGTGTGACAGTTGGTAAAAAAAAAGGTACCTTTAAATTTTGATATTTGTCATCGAAACTATTTATTAAAAAATCTTAAATGCATAGATTGCCAACAAATTAATTATTCTAAGAAGAACAATGCTAAAACTAAGTAAACTTGACCTTGACGCTCTAAATTCTTCCAGAGTTAGTGTTTATCATATAGTTAAGAAATCTGACAAATACAACCTGAACGAAGGCTACATAGGTGTAACAGGTAACTTTAATCAAAGAGAGCAACAACACTTTGGTGCATAAGGAAAAAGAACACAAAAATTATAAGTTACAAGCCTATTATAATGACTTTAGAGAATCCATTATCATTTACGTTTATAAGGATTTTCCCAAAAGCGCGTTAAAGCATGCATATTCGCTTGAGGAGTTCCTTCGACCACAGCCGAATATAGGTTTAAACATTGCCTAGGGGGAGTAAAAGAAAAAGATGAAATATTCAATGCTAAGAAATTTACCGTAAATTCAATGAAAAGTAGCACCTCAGATAATATTTTCTCTGGAATTAAGAATTTAGTAAAAACATTTGATAAATCACTCTCAACTTTTGCTGAAAATGCATTACACAAATCTCAAATACAACAAGACAATAATAAAGCAGAGATGGAAAAGTGGTCAAAAGAGGAAGAGATTAAGAGGGAGCGAAAACTTGCTGCACATATAAAATACCAAAAAGAAAATGCTTTGACCTCAAAAGAGTTAGATGCAATAAGGGAGTGGAGAAGTCGCATAGATAAATAAAAATATCTTTATGGAAAACTCATTTAGACCCAGAACCACAAACTATATTGTGATATTGTTAGCTGTTAGCATAAGTGTTCCGTAGAAGATTAGTTTGCTTGTTATGAAAAATAACAGCAATTAACTGATAAAAATAATGCGCGCGATTATACGTGAAAACAATAACCGAAGATATTAAATTTTATTCGTTTGTATTCAGGTTAAACAGTTTTTTAAACGAGGAGTCAGCTTTTACACTGTGAAATGCGGAAGACAAATTATTGATAGTTTTTTTGTCTGTGTTTATATTCGCAGCCACATATAACTGGAATGTTTCGATAACTCCCCCTTGCCTTTTAAATAACGAACTATTCATATCGGAAAGCTCTAAAATTGGCGCATTTGCATAAGTAATATCAGCCCTACCTACCTTTAACATTTGCCATGCGGTAAAGTAGTCAACGACGAGTATTAAGTTTTTTCCTTCTATAAAGCCTATGCTCTTTAGGGAGTTTGCCTCAAAACTATTACGTACTGCTACAGCTCTATAGTTCAGGGCATCTTTTGTTGTTTCTATATTCAATATTTGATTTTTTTTAGAAGAAAAAAAACTATATTCCATTTGATGAACTGGGCCAATCCAATTAAATAAGTACTCTCTTTCTGGGCTTCGCGTTATAGAATAAATTATAGTATTCTTTCTATTTAGACCCACTTCATAGGCACGTGCCCAAGGCATAACCTCATTAATAGCTTTAATGTTTGCACGCTTTAATACTTCTTTCATAATTAGGTATGAAGAGCCATCAACTAATCGACCATTCTCAGCTATTTGATACGGAGGCAGATGCTCTGTTACCACACGGATATCATCGGCAAGGATAAACCAAGAGCTAAAGGTAGTGAGTATAAATAAAATTTTCTTCATAATTAATAAAGGTAAGTAGTTCTATAGCTCTAAATAATAATTTTTTATTATGTAGAATCGTTAAGGAAATTTAGCATTAATCTAGCGCCATCTTTATAATCTTTGTCTAGGGATAGATAGCCTTGCTGTTTACGTGCAAAGTCACCGCAAACACTTAAACCTAAACCATGTCCAGATTCACCCTTAGTACCACATTGGCTTGCGACGCAGTCAGAGAATAATACATCTTGTATTATGAGTGGTACGCCTTGTCCTGTATCTGTTATGACTAGTTGAAATTCTCCTTCGTGAAATCGAGTTTCAATATCTATATTGCCTTCGTCTGGCGTGTATTTAATGGCGTTTGCTAATAAATTACGAATAATAGTTTTAGTTAAATTACTATCTGCAAGCACCACAGCACTTTCATTAGCAACATGGTTGATATTCAGTTTCTTTAAAGTAAAGCTTTCATGCATTAAATTTATTGTTTCGATAATCAAAGGGTCTAAGGCTATCGTTTCAATTTCTACATGAACAGCGCCTAATTGATTTCGAGACCATTGTAATATTTCATCTAACAATTGATAAACTTTGAGTGAGGACTCTAATATTCCGTCTGCCATTTCAGCGATAAGCCCGGGCTCTAGTGTGTCGGCGTTTTTATGGAGAATTTTTGAAAGCCCCAGAATTCCGTTGAAGGGAGATCGCAAATCATGAGACATTACGGCAAATATTTGTTTTTGATCTTTTTGCATACGTTGTAAATGGCGGTTGTGCAGTCTCAGTTCTAGTTGACTGATCACTTGTTTTGCAAGCGTGTTTAATGCTAGTTGTTGTTGTTCATCCAGTTTTTTAGGTTTTGTATCAATGACACACAAGGTTCCTATAGACATTCCCGTAGATGTAACAAGTGGTGCACCTGCATAAAATCTAATATCTGGTGCGCCAGTTACAAGAGGATTGTCAGCAAAACGTTCGTCTTTTAGGGCATCAGGTATTTCGAATATTTGGTCTTGTAAAATGGCATGTGAACAAAAAGCAATTTCTCTTGGAGTCTCAGGCGCATTAAGTCCTACGCGGGATTTAAACCACTGACGGTCTTTATCTACAAGGGATATCAAGGAGATAGAGGTTCCGCAAATTACACTCGCCAACTGGGTAAGCTCATCCAATGCTTTTTCGTCTTCAGTATCCAATACTTCGTAGCGTAATAACTCTTCAATACGTCGAGTTTCTTCAGGGTGCAGTTCCGCACTTATCATAATGATCAAATCCTTTATGTATATCCATTTAGTTTATCTGAAAAACAACCGCTTAACACTGATATCTTTAAGTATTTTATTTAACTATAATTAATTAACTTTACCGTTATTGAACAAAGTATTTAGTTGAGAGAACATTGTCTTAATATTAGTGGTTTGATTTTATATACCTTCTGAAATAATCTAGCGTTTCATTTTTTGAAAGGCAGAATGACTATATTTGCGATAATAATCTTAATAATTACAGAGCAATATGAATCGAAAAATTATGTTTAAGAATAAAAATAATATAATTAACCCCAATTACCAGCGTATTTGGCAAACGGTACAAGCGATTCCGTATTCTAAAGTTGCTTGTTACGGACAAATAGCCGATTTATCGGGTTTACCTGGTAAAGCAAGGTTAGTAGGAAAAGCATTAGGTAAGGTGCCTGAAGATGGCTGGAAAGGGCAAGAAGTACCTTGGTATAGAGTGATTAACTCTCAAGGTAAGATCTCATTCCCTGTTGAAAGTGAAGCTTTCGCCAAGCAAAGAGATTTACTTCAAGATGAACAAATCGTTGTAATCGGAAATAAAGTCCAATTAAAAAATTTTCAATGGCTTCCTGACTTGGCAGAACTGCTCTTTAAACTAGACTGTTAACTTTTATTATTGCTTACCCTCCTATAAATTATGCGGATTTATATCATACATATTGATTTGATTGACCATGACACATTTATATTTTATAAATGTGTTCTCACTTCAAATAATTCAGGAAAAAAACTCACATCTAGTGCTTTTTTCAAGAAGCCGACACCTGAAGAACCCCCAGTCCCTTTTTTATAACCAATAATTCTTTGCACGGTATACATGTGCTTGAAACGCCATTGCTGAAATGAGTCTTCTATATCAACTAATTTTTCGGCAAGTTCATATAGCTCAAAATATTTATCTGGTTGTTGATATACGGATAACCATGCTTTAACAACACTTTCATTACTTTGATAAGCTTTAGTAACATCACGATTAAGTACGCTTTCGTCAATACTAAAACCTGCTTTAACCAGTGCAATAATAACTTCGTCGTACAAACTTGGGCTATTCAGCAACAATTCTAACTCTTGATAAGCGTGGCTGTTTTGCTGATGAATTTTTAGCATATCGTCATTTTTATTGCCCAAAAGAAATTCTAACTTTCGATAACCGTGTGACTGAAAACCTGAAGAACGACCTAAATCATCTCGAAATTTTAAGTAATCAACAGGAGTCAAGGTAGACAGAATATTCCACGACTGAGTAAGTTGAATGAATATTTGTTTAACGCGTGCGATTACTTTAAATGCAGGGCCAAAATCGTCTGCGCGCAAACATTCAACTGCTTTAGATAGTTCATGGCCTGCAAGTTTTAGCCAAAGCTCACTACTTTGATGAATGACTATAAATAACATCTCATCATGTTCTTTTGATAAAGGTTGTTGAGCCGATAATACTTGATCAAGTTTTAAGTAATCACCATACGACATATCATCACTAAAGTCGGTATGAATATTTTGTTCTAGCTCTCGTCTATTTGCATCACCACTGAAAGGGCAGCCTGTATTAGACATTTTTAGTCTCCTCTTTTTGAAAGTGAATTTGAACCAATTGCAGGAGCTTTTGGTAAACAAAGTCATCTTCCCAGCATTCAGCAATATTAGGGATTTGCATTATTTGAGTCATTATCAATTTTTGTTGATCACCAATTTCTAATGCTTGTGAATAAGGCAAATGTGGGCAGAAAGTAACCATAGAATAAAGAGGTACCCATAATTCAGGATGAAGTTGATTAAACTTAGCTTCAATTTTTTTCTGTAATTGAAAATTACTATCAGCAGATAGTTCACTCATTTCAACAAAATTTCTTTGAGCTAATTCAGTTATCGCATCAGCATTAATTTTTCGTTGTTTATGATAAGCCGGAAAAATATCACACCATTCACCGTTAAATTGATCAATAATTTCACCAAGCTCTCGGCAATCTTCAAATCCACAATTCATGCCTTGGCCATAAAAAGGCACCATTGCATGTGCAGCATCACCGATGAGCGCTACTTTATTGTTGATCACCCAAGGGTCTACTTGTAAGAGAAATAATGGACTTGCTTTTTTTGCCATAAAATCATCAATAGGATCTTCTAGTAATGGCATTGCATCTGCAAAGTTTTCATTGAAAAAATTAGCTACATCGATACGTTCTTGTAAGGTGTTGAATGAATATTCACCTTCATTTTTATTTTCATAATTCATAAATAATGTGCAAGTAAAACTACCATCAGGGTTCGGTAAGGCAATGAGCATAAAGTCTTTTCTAGGCCAGATATGTAATGCTGCTTTCTCCATCTTAAAGCGTGCATCACCCGTTTCGTTTTCGTTGGCAGCTATTGTTAACTCGATATAAGACTGAGGCATGTAAGATTGACTATAACTAAAACGAGGTGTTTCTTGAGCAAGGCGACGTACTTTTGAAAAGGCACCATCAGCACCAAAAATATAATCGGCATCAACCTCTATATGACCTTTGCTTTGTGCTACATCGAAACTAAAAGATGAACAACCGGTATTGAAATCAACATGAGTAAGTCTTTTTTCAAAGTGTAATTCTACATTGTTTTCTTTTTCTGCTAAATCGAGTAATTGTTCATTTATACCCGAGCGGGATACCGACCAAATCGCTTGGTCGTCTGTGCCATAATATTGCTCGGTTATTGTTCCGTCAACGGCATGCATAACTCGTTTCTTCATCGGGATTGCTTCTTGACGAACTTGTTCAGCAATACCTACGGCTTCTAACGCTAACCAACCACGATCGGATAATGCGATGTTAATCGATTTTCCTTGGTAAATATCATGCTGGCGAGAATCTGGACGAGATTCAAATACATTAACATTGTATCCTTTTCTGGCTAATATAATGGCAAGTAAGGCACCAACGGGACCTGCTCCAGCTACTGTGATGTTGGTCTCATTCGCTGGTTTAGCTATGGGATTATTGTTCATTTAAGCACTCCTTGATAATACGAACAAAGTGATAAATATCTTGGAACTGATTGTAAAGCGGTACAGGTGCAACGCGAATAACATTAGGCTCACGCCAGTCAGTGGTTACGCCATTTTTTTCTAAGGCGTTAAACATAGCTTTGCCGTCAAGACCTTCAACATTAATCATTAAAGACAACTGACAGCCGCGCTCACTTTCATTGCTTGGTGTAATAATACGAATTTTATCGCCTAATTCACTGCCCATTAATTCGATCATATATTGGGTAAGTTTGAGTGATTTTTTACGAAGCTCACTGATACCGCCTGCCATTTTTATGGTATCAAGGGACCCACGAATAGCGGCTAATGACAACACAGGGGGATTTGATAATTGCCAGCCTTCAGCAGTATCGATAGGCTTAAAATTATTTTCCATTTTAAAGCGGGTCGATTTATCGTGCCCCCACCAGCCAGCAAAGCGATTTACTTGCGTTTCGCTATTGGTATTAACGCTATGCGTTTGATGAACAAAGCAACCTGCAACAGAGCCTGCGCCACTGTTTAAATATTTATAACTACACCAACAAGCAAAGTCGACTTGCCAGTTATGTAATTCAAGTTCGATATTACCAACGGCATGGGCTAAATCGAAACCCACCATAATGCCTTTAGCATGTGCTTTTTCGGTGATGGTTTTCATATCAAGCACTTGGCCTGTGTAGTATTGAACTCCGGGTAATAATATCAGTGCTATCTCATCGCCTTGTTGTTCTAAAATTTGGTACAAATCATCATAATTTAAAAGTTCTTCGCCTGTTCTTGGTGTCCAGAGCAGCATATTTTTATCAACATCTTGTTTGTGATGTTTTAGTTGAGATTCCACGGCGTAATGATCTGAAGGGAATGCATGATCTTCAATCAGTATTTTTGTGCGCTTGCCCGTTGGCTGATAAAAGCTCACCATCATTAAGTGTAAGTTAGTGGTTAATGAATTCATCGTCACTACTTCTTCACTTTTTCCGCCAACTAATAAAGCCGATTGCTCTGTTAAAAATTCGTGGTAGGGCATCCAAGGAAAGTCACCTTCAAAATGGCCTTTTACACCTCGCTTTCCCCAAGAATCAAGTAACTCAATAACATATTCACGGGCGAGCTTTGGCTGTAAACCAAGAGAGTTTCCAGTGAAATAGTATTCATCTTCACCATTAGCTTGTTTAGGAATGGCAAACTGGTCGCGTATTGTTGCTAACGGATCATTAAGATCAAGTTTTTTGGCGTATGCTAATGTCGTTTTATTATTTGTTGTCATAAGTTATTTACTCATTTATTTAGTACTAAGCACTTAAAATGCAGTTTCTTTTGCTGAAAATAGGACAGGGCGACTGGGTGCTGCATCATTATGAAAAGCCGGTGTTTGAATATTGATAAAATAAAAGTCATCAGGGATTTCATCAGCAATAAACGCCATTTCAGTAATCGTTTTGTTTACTAAGCTATTTTTATTTATTTGGTGAGAGCCTTCATCAACTTGCCAAAACAGATGATGACAAGTCATTAAACCATCATCATGTAAACGGTCAATTGAAGGTAGATCTACCACTAAGTGTTCAACACCTCGTTCATTCAAATATAAGATGGCTTCACGGGTGAAAAATGCAGGTTGATTTTCACGGTTATAAGCTTGCTGTTGTTTATTGGTGTTATTTGGCAAGGTACGAACAACTAAAGCTTTTAATTGGGCATTGTTATAATCAATAAGCGCTTTCTCCAGTGAAGAACTACTGATGATTAAGTCATGATCATAAAATTTAGGACTATAATTTTCATTACTTTCTAAAGCTAATTCTGGTGTTATTGAAATTACAGCGCAGGGCATTAGTGCAGGTAAATTAAGTTGAGCTAATGTCGGAGATAATGCTTCACTTTCTTCGATGTCACTTAAAACACTAGAGTTACTGGAGAAATCACAAATATGCGCGATAGACTCGGTATGAGTGCCATTACAATGTGGATTAATGGTTAATTCATTAACATTGCAACTGCCCCCTTGTTTGGTATCACCAATAAAACCACCTGCTTGCATTGGACTTGCAAGTGCGGCATTTGCAGAAAAGTGATTAGGCTGTTGGCTCGGTTGATTAAAATTAACAGGAATAGCCAAAGACCGAGAGTTTTCCATACTTACTTCATAGCTAGCATGTTGAAAATCTATGCATATTTTCATCGTACTACTGCTAACGTTAGCTTTAGTATTTCTTAAACTCATAAGAACTGCTCTTTAGTTAACCCCAGCCATTTAAGCGCTGAACCATGTAACAACTTTTCTTTAATATCATCTGAAAACTGACTATTCTCTATCAGTTTCCCTGGCGCTAATTCACCCAACGGAAACGGGTAATCGGTACCAAGGGCGATATTGTCTGGACCCATTAAATCGACTAAATATTTAAGTGCTAGTTCGTCATGAACTAATGAATCAAGATAAATTTGTGGCAGAAAATCTCGCGGGTTAATGGGGCAATCAACGGCACATAAATCAGGACGAACGTTAAAACCATGTTCAATACGACCAATGGTAGACGGAAACGAGCCACCGCCATGAGCAAAGGCTATTTTTAGTTTAGGTAAGCGTTGAAGTACGCCACCAAAAATCATCGAACATATCGCTAAGCTTGACTCTGCTGGCATGCCAACAAGCCAAGGCAACCAATATTTAGGCATTTTTTCTTTAGCCATCATGTCCCATGGGTGAACGAAAACAGCTGCGCCTAAATCTTGGGCGGCTTCAAAAATGGGGAATAACTCTTTTTGGTCTAAATTCCATTCATTAATATGAGAGCCTATTTGAATGCCCGCTAAACCAATTTTCATACAGCGTTCAAGTTCTTTTATTGCAAGGTCGGGCGATTGCATGGGTAAGGTGCCTAAACCGACAAATCGTTTTGGATGATCGTTAACAATGCCTGCAATGTGATCATTCAAATACATAGACAAAT
>CAJWBY010000003.1 GCA_913020705.1 uncultured Colwellia sp. | reverse complement strand
TGAACAATTCTGTAAATACAAAAACTTAAACCAAACGATAAAAAGCAATATAACATTCGCCACTTTAAAAACACAAGTGCTAGATTTTGAGCCACAACACCTAAATTTTATAAGCAAATGTGCGAGGACTTTTTTGTATTTTGTAAAAGCCCGAAGACGCTATTTGCGTAAGTGACATAGAATTTGGCGAAACACACTAAAACACTTTAAGAAAAAACAAACTTCAAAATTAAATGGGCAGCTTCTTTAACAATAAAAAAGAAAGTGGCGATTCAACCTAACAGTTTATTAGAAAGAAAAAGTAAGTAAATCATGGTATCCACTATTCCTTCTTTATTTACACTAATTAATACCACACCTCATAAGCTAATAACAATACTACCCTTTTTTTATCTTAAAATGTTTCGAAAGGTGCAACGAAGAAATTTTACTTTTATTGGCAAAAGAACAGAATACAACCTACACTGTACATATACACAGTACAGGGATTTACATTATGGACGCAAAATCACCATTTCTATTGAGTATTATCGAACATATGCGAAACCTAAGATACGCTAAAAGGACAATAGAAAGCTATATACATTGGATAAAATATTTTATTAATTACTCCAATAAGACTCACCCTGCTCTCATGGGAGATTTGGAAGTTGAAAGATTTTTAAGTTATTTAGTTAACCAACAAAATGTATCATCAGCTACGCAATCACTTGCACTAAATGCTTTAGCTTTCTTATACAAAGAAATTTTAAAAAATGAATTAGGTTTAAAGTTAAACTTCAATTTAAGTCGTAAACCCCGAACGTTACCAGACGTACTAACTCCTGCTGAAGTCATTAAATTACTCTCTCAAATTCCGCAACAGCATCACTTATTAGTCAGTCTATTATACGGTAGTGGGTTACGTTTAATGGAAGCTATTCGTCTAAGAGTAAAGGACATAGACTTTGACTATCACTGTATTTCTGTTTGGAATGGTAAAGGAAATAAACACCGAAGAGTCACACTAGCAACAGAGCTAATACCTGAACTGTACCAGCAAATTCAAAGGGTTAAAAAATATCACTATTTAGATTTAGATAACACCGAATATAAGGGAGTATGGATACCTAATGCCCTTAGTCGTAAATACCCTAATGCCGCTAAAGAACTTAAATGGCAATATTTGTTCCCATCTTCACGATTGAGTACTCAACCAGAAAAAGACGCTCAATATCTAAGACGTCACCACCTTAATGAAAGTGGTATTCAAAAATCGGTGAAAATTGCCGCAAATCAATTAAAGTTAGAGAAAAGGATAACTTGCCATACATTAAGGCATTCATTTGCCACTCATTTATTACAACGCGGAGCAGACATAAGAACAGTACAAGAACAACTAGGCCACAGTGATTTACGTACAACACAAATTTATACCCATGTACTAGAACATGGTGCTAATGGTGTGCGTAGCCCATTATCAGACATTATATAAAAACAGGACCACGGCGTTCTTATAGTAACTATCTCTAGTAATAAATGGGTAAAGCTTCCTATTGAATAAGTGTAAATAACTAGAAAATATAAACAAATGAAACAGAATCAGAGCCAAAAATTAAATTCCGAAACTAATAGGCACTTCTTATGTAAATAGGCGCCTAGTGTACAAGTCGACTGATTTTATCTTTTTAGAAATCGGCTTTTTATTGGCTTGTAGCAGAGTCATGATCATACCAAATTCCATATTGATCTCCCTGCAATATAAGGCCGTGATATAAATAAGCGGTTGCAAGCATAAATATCCCCCCAACGAGAGCTGCTTCGCTTATCATACCTAAACAACAAAAAGAGAAGCCACTGATATTGCCAATCAATTCAATGCGTGAAGCTGACTTCCTGCTTGGCTTCGTTTGCAAAAAATTAAATACAAACCAACATTTTAATATCAAGGGTAAGTTTTTCCAATTATCTGACTTTTTATCTATCATAAATTTCTCCTGGCTCAAGGTTTTTACATCAACATCGAGTGCAGCAGCAATACATTTAAGAGACTCTACGCTTGCTTTTTTTCCATTTTCTATACGTTGTATTGTTCTAACATTTAACCCAGATATTTGAGCTAATTGCTCCTGAGAAAGATGTCGGCTAATACGCATTTGTTTAAGAATCATTAAAGTTACCTCTGCACTTAAGAACCAAAAGTATTCATTAAACGCTATAGTGTCGGTTACGAATTTAGCCCGACATTAACCCGACACTTAGGGTTTAATGCCTTTATCGCAAACCCTAATTCTATTTAGAAGCCAATAAACAGTAGGCTAAAATAAGTTATAAAAAACGACCCGTAATGACTTACTGGTATTTTATAAAATGACAAACAGTCTAATTACTTGATGACGCGGCGGTTGAAGCGGCAATTGTTGATGCAGCGACTGCTTGTTGTGTTGCTATTTGGCTTGAGATAACTGCGGCATTTTGATGCTCGCTCGCAATAATACAAGTACTGTAACCAAAACCTTTTAATGGGTTCTCCCAATTAATTGAACCATCAATAGCGTTTAAGCTAAACAAATGTCCGCCTGAATATGCAAAAACACATCCATTTTCGTAATACACATTCGTTATGCTTGAGCTTTTAAGTTTTGTTTTCCAAACTTGATCACCTGTTTTTTTATCTAAACAAACAACATGATTACTGATACCTAAAAATAATTTTTCCATAAATTTCTCCGCAGCTAATTTGATTATTATTAAATTCTGACTGTCTTCATTTTACTCAATATTAAAAATGACTCAACCAACCTTAGATCCGAAAATTGTAACATGTCTTTACTTTCCGCCCGCTAAATCCATAAAAGTACCGGTAATATAAGATGCTTCATCGTCGAGTAAATAAGCAATTGCAGATGCGACCTCTGACGGTTGCCCTCCTCGTTGCAAAGGAATATTTCCTTTAATTCTGTTGATGCGATCTGGCTCTCCGCCATCAGCATGCATATCAGTGTGAATAAATCCTGGTCTTACACAATTAACGCGAATATTTTCACTCGCAACTTCCAGTGATAAGCCCGTTGTTAATGTATCAATCGCACCTTTACTCGCTGCGTAGTCAATATATTCGTGAGGAGCCCCTAAGCGCGAAGCGGCCGATGATACATTGACTATTGCGCCTCCTTTACCTCCGTGATGAGAGGACATACGCTTAATCGCTTCACGACAACAGAGAAAATAGCTCGTTACATTGGTGGTAAGTATAGTGTTGATTCTTAAAGCGGTTAAATCTTCAACACGGCTCTGAGGAAATAATACGCCAACGTTGTTTACTAAGTGAGTTATTGTTCCTAATTTTTCGTCAATTTCATGAAAAAGGCGAACAACATCAGTTTCGTCAGATACATCAGCCTTTACTGAGATACCTTTTACGCCATAACGCTTAACTTTTGCTAACACTTGAGCAGCGGCGTCACTATTTGATTTATAATTAATACAAATGTTATAGCCTTTTTCGGCCAGATATAATGCTGTTGCAGCCCCAATTCCCCGACTACCTCCTGTGATCAATGCTATTTTTGACATTGGTACTTTCCTTATTTTTCATTATTTTCAACATGTATTTTTATTAACAAGAAATTTTATCATTCCGTTACTGGTAAAATTTGCATCAATTCTGCGCTGCGATATGCTATTGAAAAGCTTTCGCCCAGCTTTTAATAGAATAACTCATCCAAACCTTACAGAAGTATTTCTTGCTGTGGTGAGGTTATTGCATATTCTTTAATTGAGTCAAGTTCTGCTTTATCTTCTTCTGAATTTATTTATAATCCATTATGGTTCATATTTATTCTAATTAGCTTCCAAGATGAAAAGTTATTTCTTTAAGTAATCGAAACAATTAAATGGTTGAATTTCTGTTACTTTTTAAAAATTCATGTTGATCGATACCTTTTGAAATATTTGTGCTTTACTTAGTTTATATGCATTTTTAGGGAAGAAGTTTTTAATGGCTCGTTTATTGTTAGTGGTTATTACTATTATTTTTATGAGTAATGCGCATGCTAAAAGTTTAGAAATAACTTTTATCGTTCCTGACAAAAATGGACCTGCTTTTTGGAAAATGGTCACATCTATCAGTCAAGTTGCAGCAAAAACATTAAAGGTAAATTTAGAAGTCATATATAGCGCAAATAATCGTTTCGAACACAAACTTCAGATAGAAAAATTAGCTCAACGAAAACGTAAACCTGATTATATTATTTTTCGTCCCTTTCAAGGAACGGTGAGAGATAGCTTCAACTTGCTTGAGAAAAACCAGGTACCTTTTGTTACCTTAGAACGCGCCATTTTCAGCCTTGAATCAGAAGACATAGGTGTCCCTAAACAAAAATATAAGTATTGGGTTGGGCAAGTAGTATACGACAATGTCGTTGGCGGTAAATTATTAAAAGATGCATTAGTTAAAGAACACTTTGTTAGAAACCCTCATAAGAAACTTTTTATGACCGGCATTGGCGGAAATCATGACACTTTGTCATTAGATAGACAATCAGCGCTAGAACAATTAATACTTAATGATGATGATTCACAACAAATTATCGTTAATCAAATATTTCCAATGTTATGGAATACTTCACTCTTAACTCAACGTTTTCCTCAAATAATGAAGCGATACCCTAAAACTAACGCATTCTGGTGTGCTGGAGATGCGATGGCCTTAGAAGTATTTAAGCAGTTAAAAAGTAATAATACTGAAGATATTCTTATTGGAGGATTTGATTGGTTACCTGAAGTATTAAAGGAAATAGAAACGGGTAACATTACAGCATCTGTTGGCGGGCATTTTCTCATGACCACATCCGCTCTTGTAAAAATTGTAGATTATCATCATGGAGTTGGGAGTTTTACATCTCCATCCATTATGAACCAGTATGAAATTATTACTCAAGAAAATGTCAGCGAATACCTTGATTTTATGAATGATAAGGCATGGAATAAAATCGATTTTGCTGAATTTTTACATTCAAAGTATAGTGCCCCTCCTGAGTTAAGTGTCAAAAATATGATTAAGCAACTTGAGCAATAACACTTCTCTTTTAATATAATGAGCAATATATAATGGAGAAAAATATCCATTTCTCTAAGCTATAGGCATAGTAAGCCGAAGGTAACTGTTGATTTCCTGTTATTATTTACTGCTAACGACAGCGATTATTAAGCCGTATTAGCCTTTATTGATTTAGATATTGGCAAAGTCAAAACCAACTCAACCAATATATTTTTCTATATCAATATCCACTTAATCAAAAAGTATATTGGGCCCTAAATGATATCGCATTATCGGCACTGAATTTAATACTCTCTTCAAATTGTTCTGCTTTAATATAATCTACCATGAATTTTAATCGATCATTTACGGTATAATTAACGCCTATCGCATATGTTTCGACTTCATGCCCTTCTTCAACTAATTCAAAATAACTATATCGACTTGTTAATTCCCAACCTGAATGTATGACTTTACCAAGTTCGCCATTTTTATACTTTCTGTTACCACCTGACAATTGGTAACTGACTTGTATATAACCACCTTTATAATCATATTCAACATTATCAGTATCGGTTACTGTTGCCTGTTGCCATTCAGACAAGGCAGTAAATCCTGATTTTTGCCAAAGAAATTCAACACCTTGTAGAGACTCCTTGTTTGCGAAAATTGTATTTCCTTCAATGAATGAGTCAGCGGTGTGAACTTCCATTTTTTCATTAATTCTAAACTCATTACCATCAAGGTCACGTTCACTAAAAGCTAAGCCAATATGAACGAGTTCATCTTTTTCTCGCCAAGGTAGCCATGCAAACCGACCTGTGATTGCGGTAGAACTATCTTCTTCTGGTTGAAAGTAGCCCAATTGCCAATTGAATTTGGTTTCACCTCCAGATAAATTAATGCCAAATGATCTTCCTGGCGCCAATGCTGATGTAACTAAACTTCGCTCTATCATGATTGCGTTTCTTGAAGATGATAGCTTTTCTAAACCAAACCCTTCTTTTTGTTTACCAATAACGATATCAGCCCAACTTAAGCCTTTGTACTTCATATAGGCATCTTTAAGCTCGATATTATCACCAGAAAAATCTATTTTTAATTTTGCTTGCCAATCATCCATAAATTCAGTTTTGAAACTTAAGCCCGCACGTCTTATTTCTGACTTTTTTTCTGAGCTGTTACCTTCTTCTAAAAACCCTGAGTCGAAAATGTCATGGTCCAACATCAAATCGCCGCTTACTTTTATTTTGTCAGACAATGCATGAGTACTTAATAAAGAGCAAAATATTGTAAAAATAATCAAACCTGATTTAGATATAAGATGATTCATCATGATATTCCCTTAACCGAACTAACATTTTCACTTGGATATTGTTCCATACAATTAACTTGGGGAAGGTAGCTAATTTTAAGTTGCGCAGTGTCACGAAGAAAGTCGATATGCTCAACCTCAACCATTTCTACTTTTAAACCTGTGCGTTCTCTTAAATCGTCAATTAATTTACTTCTATTTTCTGGCTTAATATTTTCAATACGTTCGTAACAAATACTCTGGGTGAGATAATTATTACCAATAATGCCTAGATCCATCACAAAGGCGAGTAAACAAATAACACTGTTAAGGATCATCAAATCAATTAAGTTCATTTGCCCTACTGATGTTAATAAGGCAATCGCGGTGACCAAAAATAGATAGGTCATTTCTTTGATGGAAATAGACTCTGTTCGGTATCTGAGCATAGTAAATACTGCAAACAAACCGAATGAGAACTCCATCGACATATCTATGCCATGCAGTAAGTAGGTGATAATAAAAATACCCACACCAAATAATATAAAGGAGCTGGCTACCGTTGAGTTTTTGCTTACTCGGTAATAACAGGCGTAACACAATAATACTAAAGACAATAGGTTTACTAAAAAGCGTGAAGCGAAAACGAGATCTAATTCAGTCATGTTAATTACTCTTTAAAAAGGTGGAGGGTTTGATTTGATTAAACTTCTCTATACGAGACAAAATAGATTTAAAACGGTTTGACTTTATTGACGATTTATAAAGTAATGCACAGCCAATACAGTATTTACTAAAAGAAGTTGGGAAAATATGATTAGCAGACATGAGTTGATAAAAAGGCGAACGTTTTGACTTTTTATTCTGCTTAAGTTCAGCAATAAAAAAGCCAGGTAGTTTTACCTTATTATTCCCTCTTCGGTCTTGGTACCAAAGGTCAAAGTCTAATGTTAATCGCTCGGCTTGTGCTTCATTTGCGAGTGCAATTCTTTTGTAACCACCTTGCTGGCTAATGTCTAAATGAGTAAGGTTCATATTACCCACATTAATTTGCATTTGTTCATCAATAAACGTTGCACAACGAGCGTATTCAGCCGATTGACCGGTAAGTTTAATTCGACTTTTTATGGTGCGCTTTTTGTTGTTTTTTAGTTTTACCTCTAAAAAACTCGTATTGGTATCAACATAACGTCTGCGCCTTACTTTGTAGCGATTTAGTTTTCCATTATGGTGATCTTGGTATAACGCCATCTGAGGCGTGTCAAAGTACTGATTATGGTAGGTAGAAATACGTTTATTATTGATTTCAAGTACACTGTAATGTTCGTTAAGTTGAACAAGTAAATCAGGAAGAAATGAGATGGGTAAGATAAACTTACTATCAACTCTGTTCATCAAATTAGCAGCATCAAGATCATGTAAACCATGACTTTGAAATAAATTCAGTGATTCATTTATAGGTTGGTCTATAAAATCACTGACTTGTGCTAGCTTTGTTTTTTCATTAACGTTTATCGATGCTAATACACTAACATTTGCAGTGTGAGCAAAAGAAAGCTCGTTAATTTTTTCGTATTCAGCTTGTCGTTTTTTCATTGTTTTATCACTCAAATAATGACTATTGACTGAGAATAATTTGACAGAATTGAGCGATAGTGTGATGAGCTCAGTTCTGCCAATAATATTATTAATGAGGGCTAACGTTACTCTCAGTTACTACAAAATCCATTACCATTTCCTGCACTTGGTAGGTCACCTTGTAGTTGTTGGGTCATATTATTCACGCGATAGTTCATGAATTCTGTTAAACCGAAGAAGTTACTTACGTCTGAGTGAAGATTTGTTTCAAAAGCGGTAGCACCGTAAAATGCAGTTGGGTCGTTAGCAACATGATCTCTGATTAAATCAGCTATTTCTGTAACACGTGTGTTGAAAGTATTACTCGCTAAAGGTCCGTCGATTAACTGCCATAAATACTCATGATAAATGGCTAAGTTATCTTCATCAGCAAATACATTGCCCACCATAGGTCTATCTGAAAGCGCCCCACTTGTTGGCTCGTCGATATAAAGCTCTCTCACATCAACGCCATTACAGTTCATAGCAAAGGTACCAAAGGTTTCATTAAAATCCCAAGGTAATAAACCAAATACACCATCTTGCTCATAGATGTAATAGTTATGTGCCAAAGTGCCGTGATAACTGTCTAAGTTAGATAATGCTACGCTCACTGACATATATCTCAGTAAGCTATCTACATCAATAACGTCTGTAGAGCCATTATCCATTTGCTCAACAAAGTTAATAAATGCACCGTTATCGGTGGTGTCTTCATTGGTTTGTAAATTAATATCGCTGTAACTCGTAATGCTATTACTTATCCACTGAAGATCACTACCAACACCATCTGGCTTATAAAGATCGCCATTTGAATTAGCAAAATTATTTTCTAGAAATTCACCATCTATCGCCTCTAACATAAGGTAAAAGCCAAAAAGTTCGTCATTAACATACAAATTTACATAAGCATGCTTTGGTGTTGCCACGCCCATTTCGTCAAGCAAGTCATAGGCGATCACCTCACGCATATAGGTAGGATCATTAAAGGAGTTCTGTAAGGTGAATTTTTTCAGCCCAAAGAATTTTTGACCATCAACATATTCATTAATATCAACTTTAAAGCTATATCTGTCACTGGTTGATTGTGAAACGCTTCGTAAACTTGAACCACCTTTAGTACGAATTGCCACACTCTCTAATGTTACGCCATTAAAGGTGATACTTGTTTCATGATATTCTTCATCGAGTGGATTAGCTAAAATATCTAGCCAGTTTTCTGTGGTGATATTGATAGACAAATCATGAACAATATTTGGGTTAAAGGCTGTAGCGATTTCATTTTGACTACCTTTAGTCGGCGTTAAAAAATCTTTATCCCAACTCACTTCACTTTCATCTTCATCAACCGTTAAACCGTAACTAAAACCTGCGGTTACATCACTGTCATCCCAATCAATGTAATTAACGGTTTCGTCATTTAATATAAGGCTTAATTCATCTGTTTTTCCCAGTTTGATGGGAACGTAATAATCTCCTGGGTCTTCGTCAGTTGCATAAATAACGATATATTCATTGGGTGCTAACTCGACATCAGGCAGTGTTACTGGCTCAATATCGTCACTTTCATCAATCACTTTATAGTCTGCTAATGAAATATTTTCACTACTGTTGTTATATAACTCAAACCAATCGCTTCCTTCATTGATATCACTGGCTACGATTTCATTGATCAATAGTGGTCCGTGAGTTGCTACACTATTTATTGCCATTGGCGAAGGTTCAAGCGTATGGGTTCCATCACTTCCATCAGGAAAACGGCCGTAACTTTGCCCGATAAGCGCTTGTCCTTTCGACCATTTTAGCTTGTCAATTAAATCGTCACCTAAGAACAAACTGACTTGATCGCTATTGCCTAATTTAAAACTAACGGTTTCTAAGTCTGCAACATCGTCTGTTGTTGCATAAACTCGATAGAATTCGCCTGAAGCAAGCGTTACATCGGGTAACGCGAGCAATTCTTCATTTTCGTCAGCTATTGTGTAATCGCCTAATTGAACAGACGTTGACCCCGTAACATAAAGCTCTATCCAGTCGTAACCACCCGCACTGTTATTTGCGACTATTTCGTTAATACGCAGCGAGGCATTATCGTTAAGTATTACATCGAGAATGACAGGGTCTTCCCTACTGATTTCCTTATTAACCTCGCCAGCTGTCGGCGACAACATTTGAGCAGTTCCTGAGCCGTCAGTAAATAAACCATAACTGAAACCTTCCGGCGCATCGCCATCTTCCCAATCGAGTTCATCGACTTGAACATCATTATTCAATAGCCTTACTGCATCGTCGCTACCCAATTTGAAAGTAACATAATAGCCATCGGTAGGCGGTGTATCCTCCTCATCAATCGCTTGAATTACAATAAATTCCCCTTCCGCCAATGTTACTGAAGGCAGAGCTTGCGCAATATGTTCTTCGTTATCATCGACTACACTATAACTTGATAAGTCGATGGAACCTTCTACCGCATACAGTTCAATCCAGTCGTTACCACCATCAGCTGCATTAGCTACAATTTCGTTGATGACAAGTGACGATGTAATGGTAGGTACAGTTGTTTCTGGCGTTTCTGATTCGTCTGTTACATCACTCGTGCCAGATCCTCCACAGCCCACTAATAATGTGCTGCTCAATAGGAAAGAATACGATAAGAAGGTATGGTGTTTCATTTGTTTATCTCAATATTTAATATCATAGACCTCATGTTATTAAGTAAAGGTGCAAACAATGTGCAGGAAATAAGGAACATGGGTTTTGTGAGATAAAAACGTTACCTGATGCAAAGGCTTAGAAATTTTAACAGTAAAACCTCTATTACAACTTACTCTCCTTTGGCCATACGTCTTCTTATATTGATCTTAAACATGCTTTTTTGACAAGGTATATGTATGTTTGAACACTTGTTTTTCCCTTTAGATAATTGCAGTGTTTTTTAAACATATTTATGCTTTTCTTTGATTGATTAACTTGTTTATTTAAATAATATGAAAGCTGTAATATAAAAAATCAATGAACATTGGGCGACTCATAAATATTATATTTAATGACACATACATTTTCATTGTAATCATCACCTAAACTTTCTTTGGTTGCACATAGAGTCCTATCTTTAACATAATCCTCCATCAAGCCAACAATCACATCGCCATTGTCTTCAACGTTTTCTAAATGTGTGTATTCGTATTTAGAGATAAAGGCAATTGATTTTGTATCACCCGCAAAGTATTTTTGTGTTTCATGAAAGTAAAAACTAGGGTGACCTTCTTCGGCGTAGCCTAATACAAGTAACTGCCCATTTGTTGAAAAACCATCAAAATAATGTACAGCTATATCACCTTGGTAAGATTCAATAAAGGTTAAGTTTCCTTTACTGTCTCTATGATAAAAAACAATATCATCAACCGGTCCAATGGGTGAATAGGTTGTACCTAAACACAATTGTTCTTTTTTAGTCGGTACCGTATGGCACACTAACGGCAGGCTTATCTTTTCTATATTTTCTGCTTCAACTACATCTACTACTTCAACCTCTTTATTCTGCATAGCACACGAAACTAACAACAAAATCCCCAATGTAGTTATTGTTTTCGTCATGTTAATACACTTATTCATTTTGTCTCTCTTCATATCCGAAGGACGTATTAGGCGTTTATTGAATCATAATAAGTCAATAAATTTACTGATCTTCTCTATTCTTGAATTATCTATTTTTGCATTGAAAATGTTAACGTTACGGTTAAACCTTGTTGCTTTTGTGCTTTACCTCCGACTATTTTAGGCCTATATTTCCACTTTTTTAGCGCTCGCATGGATTCTTTATCAAAAATACGTCTAGGCATTGCTTCAACTATTTTAACGTCTGCAACTCCACCAAGTTCATTGATAGAAAATGAGAGTTTAACCCAACCTTCTATACCATCAACTGCGGCTTGTCTTGGATATTTTGGATCAATTCGAATTATCGGCTGAACATTTAAAGCAGCAGTTGATTTTTCTATACTTGATCTAATGTCAGGTTTGTCATTTTGATGTCCGGCTAAGCGATTATTTTCTTTTTCTAATTGAACTTTTTCTTCTTTAATCCCTTTATCAATTTGAATTAAATAAGAAGACACTTCACGAGTTAATACTTCTGTAGTCGTAAAACCAAAGAACACATCCATTTCGGCTTTTGCTTTAATAAACTGATTTTTTTTAAAATAGGTTTTAACTTTTAACGCGGACAACTGTGCATTAGTGTTTCCTAGCAACGATTCAACTTTATCAATAGCGGTTAATGCATCATCATACTGTTGGTTTTCATAGGCTCGCTGAGCAGCATAAAAATATGCTTTCATTTGATTGTTTTTTGATGACTGTGCGAAGCTCAAATGTGACAACATAATTAAAGGCAAAAGTAGACATATTATTTTTTTCATGTTCAAGTTCCATTTTTATAGCTCTCATTGAATAGATGTTAGTAAACATCAATGAGATTAGTTACATGTTAATTATTATGGTTTGTGCAATAAATTCAAGGTTATAAACTTATGATCTCTGTGCCGTAAACTAAGCAAGCTACCCCATTCTATTGTTGAAATATTTTAATCGTATCTCTTACAAGGTCTTTATTGATTGGCTTAACTAAATAGTCATTCATTCCTGCAGATAAACATTTTTCTTCATCACCAAGCATTGCATTAGCGGTCATGGCAACAATAGGAATATCTTTGTACCTACTTCCAGCCATTCCTTGTCTAATCAAGTCTGTTGCTTCGTAACCATCCATTATAGGCATTTGACAATCCATAAAAATAAACGTGAACGGATTGTTTTCTTCGCTTGAATTAAGTTTTTCAATCGCATCTTGTCCATGAACTGCAATTACACAATCAGTAATCCCTATTTTTTTTAATACCCCCATTGCCACCATTTGATTCACACGATTATCTTCAACAAGTAATAGCTTAACCTTTTGCGTCCAATCCATTTCAGATTCAGGCAATTTTTTTATACCCGATAAGGTAACACTGCTAACAAGTTGTTGTTCAGATTCATCAAATGTTGTACTTAATGCTCTTTTTAAATCAGAAACAATGACAGGTTTGGGGAAAAACCCACTAACAACTCGCTTATCGCTATTGGCTAAATTATGCTGACTGCTCATAAGTGTCATGTACATTATTTTTAAGTCTTTGTTATCGGGGTTTGAACGCACTTCCATTGCAAATGCTGTAGTATCTAAGTCAGGAAGTTGCTGATTAATAATTAATAGGTCATAACTAGGTTTGTCTTGTCGTTTTCCAAGGAGAGATAACGCGGGTTTCACACTATTTATGGTATCTGCATCGACTTTCCAGGCGATCAATTGTCGCTTAATAGCTTCACTACAAGATTGGTTGTTTTCGATAATGAGTACACGTTTCCCATGGAAAGTTTTATCAGGAAATGACGACATCGAATCATCCGACTTTTCTAAAATTAAATCACAACTAAATGAACTTCCTTGTCCTTCATTACTTTCTACCTTGACACTTCCTTGCATGCATAAGCAGAGTTTTTTTACGATGGCAAGTCCAAGTCCAGTGCCGCCATACTCTCGTGTCGTAGATGCGTCAACCTGACTAAATACTTCAAAAAGTTCATTCTGTTTCTCTTTTGAAATGCCTATGCCAGTGTCAGACACAACAGCCGTCATTCTCCAATGAGTAGCAGAATGATGGTGCTGACTCAGTCGGATGATTACCTCACCTTTCTTAGTAAATTTGATCGCATTCGCTAATAGATTAGTGAGTATTTGGCGAATTCGGTTTGAATCTCCAATCACAAGTGATTCTTCACAATCAACGAGATCTACAATTAACTCTAAACCTTTGTTTTGTGCTTGTTGAGCAAATGACTCAGCTAAATCACCCACCATTTCAGGAAGATTAAAACTGATATTTTCAAGTTCTAATTTATTAGCATCTATTTTGGAAAAATCTAAAATGTCGTTAATTAATGATAGTAATGAAGTAGCACTTTGTTGAGCAATACCAACTCGGTGTTTTTGCTCTGGATTTAGCGGTGAATCTTTTACTAAATCAAGCATGCCGATAACGCCATTCATCGGTGTTCTTATTTCGTGGCTCATACTAGCAAAAAATTCGTTTTTAGCCGTTACCGCTATTTCAGCTTGTTCTTTAGCTTTGATAAGCGCTATTTCATTTTCTGCTAATAAAGTAACGTCATAACTTACCCCTATCATCGATATAGGCTGATCATCACTATCATAAATGATACTGGCCACTGCCTTTATATATTTAATTTCACCCGTTGGCCAAACGATCCGGAACTGATCATCATACCGGCTATTATCTTTAATAACCTGATAAATATAGGCAACCGCCTCATCTTTATCATCAGGATGAAGTCCTTTTCCTATGGCCTCAAAGGCACTCAACGTTTGGTTTTCAGGAATGCCATATAATTTGAACATCCAATCGTCCCACTTTAATTCATTGGTCACAAGATTAAGCTCCCAAATCCCTATTCTCGCAGAGTCTGCCGCCAATGCCATTCGCTGGTTTTGTTTGGCTATGCTTTGTTGAATTGTCGTTTTGTCGGTAATATCTTGAAACGAACCATACATGCGAACACAAACTCCGTTTACAAATTCAGAACGGCCTCGAGCCGACACCCAAATTTCATTCCCTTTAGCCGTAACCATCTGTAAGTCTTCTTCATACGCGGTGCCATTTTCCATACTATTTACAACTAAAGTCTGTACCCTATCTCTGCTCTCTCCTTCTTTGTAAAAGTTAATAGCCGTTGATAGTTCTGGCTGATAATCGCTTGGCACTTCATGTATTTCTTTTGTCATGCTTGACCAGTAAATTTTGTTATTAATGAGGTCAACTTCCCAAGCACCAATGCGCGCTTGAAGGCCCATTTCTTCCATTAAAGATTGCTGGCTTAAGAATTCTTCTTGATGCTTAGCACGAGTGAGTTCTGCGCTTATCCAGTGAGAAAATAATTGAATCAGATCTAACTCTCGGCGAGTAAATGGTCTAGATGATGGCTCTGGGCCAGAAAAGTTTAAAGTGCCAAACCGTTTACCATTAACAATAAGAGGCACGCCAATATAACTTTCTAAACCAAAAGCTTGATAACAAGGGTGATTTTTTATTGAACTTGCACCTGCCTGATGAAAAGAAACCGCCTTTTCTGCCTTTAATGTATGACAGCAATAAGTGTTCTCTAAATCAAATTTATCACCCGGATTAATTTCATCGTTAGGTGTATGGCAATGAATAACACAATATTCTTGTTCGTGTATTTCACTAATTAAAGCGAGAGGTAAATTAAATATTTGTTTGCCAAGTACGAGTATTTTTTGAATTTTATCATTTAGTGTTTTATCTATTTCAGACGTTATTTCATGCAACTGATTAAGTGATTGTTCAGTTTGCTTTATACCACTGATATCATTTTGAATAACAATAAATGATTCAATTTTATTTTCATCATTTATGAGAGGGACTATTGTTGTACTTAACCACAACTCTCGCCCATCTTTAATTTTATTAATTGATTCACCATGCCAAAACTCTTGAGCTATACACTCTTTAAATACTGCTTTATAAAATTGAGGGGTATAACTGGCACTACAAATTTTAAATACACTTTGACCAATAATTTCTGCTTCGCTATAACAATAAAAATCGAGAAAAGCCTGATTGACCTCCGTTAACGAACCCTTTTTATTCATACTTACTCTATAAACAATGGCATGCTTATTTATCGCAAGCGTTAACTCTGCACTTTGTCTTTTAGACAATAAGAGTGCATTGTGGCTATGACTGATGAGTCGCTGTAACGGTCTAAAAATATATACGTTTATTAATACTAATAATAAAATTGTGATTAACCATAAGGCTGCTTCTAGTCTTTCAATATAAGCAATACGCTGGTTAGTATGTTGTTCAATTGTTGTTACCACTAAATCGAGTGAGGCGAGAAAGTCATCGATATAGTCTCGATTAAAATTTTGCTCAATGATTCTTGTCGCTATTACTTTATCTTGGGTTTGACTTAACGCAATGGCCTCTGCCACATAGAAATCAACTTGATTATTAAGATCGATTGGCGCGCTAAAATACAACGCACTTACTTCCTTTGGCATAATGCCAGATTTATTAATGACCAGGTTTGTCAAAGATTTTTGATTCGTTGAAAATAGTGTTGCGGTGTCAAATAAATCAATTATTAGCGTTTTGTCAATCTCAGAAACCATTACATTCTGATAATGTTGATAAGCAAGGTAAGCGATTTTTTGTGATAGCATTCTTTGACTACCGGAAAGGTTAATCGTTTCGGCTACTTTATCTTGTTGTTTCGATAGAAACATCAAACTTAAAAATGAAATGCTTATTAACATAGCAATTAAATAAGTCGCTAATGAATTACGACGTTTAATTTTATTTTCTAGTGATTTCATATCTGTTAAATCAATCATGTTATGTAATTTCAATCATTGAGGGGCAACCCTTTCATATTTCAACTTAACGAGACTATTTCCGTAATCACGTATTTAGTTTGATTCGTTATGGATATTAAATAGCTTTAAGTATAGACACTATATTGACACTATCTAGGTATAATAAGCTAATAATCAGTACCTTAATGAATGTACTCAATCTTAAAATATTATAAAAATAAATAAGCTTCACCTTTTGGAAAATCACTCTCAATATAGGAGCTATAACGTATCACTAAAGTCTATATGACAAGCCTGATTCCTGCCGTTAAATTTCGCTTTATAAAGTGCTTGGTCTGCAATCGACATCATTTTCTTCACGGTAACATTGCTGCCAGAAGACACCCATGTTGAACCAATACTGCAAGTAAAACTCACATCGGGATTATTGGCTATAACAGCATTTCGTACATTTGCTAATATTTGTTCCGTTACTTTTGCTAACCCAGCTTGCGTTATACCTTGTAAAATAATTGCAAATTCTTCCCCGCCTATTCTTGCATGGAAATCACCATGCTTAAGTAAAGCTAAGTTAACAGTGTTGACTGTGGTTTTTAGACATTCATCACCAATGTCATGCCCATAGGTGTCGTTAATATTTTTAAAATTATCTAAATCATAAATTAAAAATGCAATAGGCCAAATGGTTTTAGATTTTTTAGCCAACATTTTGTGGCTAAAGTCATCAAAATGCCGACGGTTAGCAATCAAAGTTAAGGCGTCAGTATGTGCAAGCTCATTTAAGGTTGCCGTTCGTTTATCAACTTGTATTTCTAGTTCTTTCGACAAATTTTTTGCCCTATGTAAGGTGATAAACATAAAAAACATACCGATTACTGAAAAAACGATAAACACAATGTACGCATATTGAATTGTTTCGGTTAAACCTTCATCACCGCTCAATGGAATACTAATATCAACCGCGCCACGCATATCCCCTACTTTCCAATCTTTTTTAGGGCTATCGGGATGATAATTATGACAATCAATACAGCTTTTTTCCATAAAGATAGCTTCGGCGTGTCTGAGCACATCGATGTTGCCGATCATTTCAACACGTTCAAAAATGCGATTATTTGCGTTTAAATTTTTCAATGCCGTTATTTGAAAATCATCTTGTGGACCAGAATTATGGTGCCTGCTAGCAAAAGGGTAATTACTAAAAGTATGCAATATTAAGCCATTTTCAGGATCAGAAATTGCTTCTCCTAATTCAATGGCAAACGTTGCGGGGTTTGGAATGGCATATTTTCCCCATGATATTTCGCTTGCACTAATATATCAGGATGTTCGCTCAACGCAGAAACTGCATTTTTACTATAAGATATTCTTGCTTGATTAATAGTCGAGGCTAAAACAATTGCTGTACGAGCAGCAAGAGCAATTGATGAAGAGTGTTGTAGTTTCTTAATGGCAATTAGCGAAATAATCGCCATGAACATAAAGAGTACAGTAAATGTGGTAATCGCTTTGGTATGAGGAAATTTCATTATTTATATATTTGCGAGCCCCTGAATAATAAATTGACTATATCAAGAGTAAAGCACAAAGTAATATTGTTTCATCACATTCAATGATACTTAGAGATTAAAGCATGGCGAGTAAAGCATAAATGATAAATATTAAAAATTAGGCTACATTGAATACCGCTCATTGTAATTCATAAAGGTAATTGGCTAACACCTATTTTGGCGACTAAAGTTAACTTATGTAGAACAATGACTTTAACCAAATTATTGGTTAAGTACGCATGACAAAATTGAAGGTAAATAATTTGAGTGCAAAATATTCTTTTATCATTTTTATCACAATAACTATTGGAATTTTAGGATTCTATTTCAATTTGCAATATTTTTGGAGTATGGATAAACACCCCGTTACTATCGCGGTTTCTAAAACACCGTTATCTACACCTTTTTATGTCGCTAAATCCATAAATTCATTTGATGAAACCTGTGTTGAGGTTGAATACACTGAAGTGAAAGGAGGTCAAATTGCATTTGAGAAAGTAATGAATGGTGACGTTGATTTTGGTACGAGTTCCGACTCAGTCATCGCTTTTAAAAGTTTAACTAAGCAAAAGTTTGTTACACATGCCATGTTTGTTCAATCTGATAATGATGTGAAATTAATTACACGCTCTTCTGATAGGGTTACATCAGTAACGGAACTGAAAGAAAAAAGAGTAGGTGTTACTAAAGGAACGGCTAGCGAATACCTTTTAAGTACTTTATTAGCTATTGAAGGTTTAACAATGGAACATGTTCAATTATATAATTATAAGCCAGACGAATTGATACATGGTTTCAGTAATAACGAAGTTGATGCTATTGTTGCTTGGGAGCCCTTTGTATTTAAAGCATTACAATTATTGGGTGATCAAATAAAAATTCATGACACCAAGAGCTTAAGTACATTGAGTTTCAACTTAATTTCACAAACAGCAGATAATCAACTTGTGGAAAAAGCGAAATGTGTTATTCAAGGGCTACAAACAGCGATTAATTATATTGTTTCGCACCCAAAAGAATCTAAAAAAATTGTGATTGATGCCCTTGAATTAGACCCTGCATTTATTGACTGGGTTTGGCCTGATTACATTTTTAAACTTGGACTAAATCAGTCGCTAATATTGAACATTAATTCTCAAGCAATATGGGCTGTGGAAACACAAATGAGTGAATTTAATGAAATTCCTAATTCAGAGCGTTTTATTGATAGTAGAGCATTATTACAGGTCGAACCTGGGGCCGTAAATATACCGCTATAAATGGGAAGTTTTTATGAAATTGAGTTTACATCACCAAATTTATTTTTTTACAATAAGCAGTTGCTTATTATTTGTAGTGCTAGTTATAAGCATTTTATGGTCGACTCAGGTTATTGATGTCGCATCAAAACGTGAAAAGTATGCCAATATGATTGAAGGGCATACAAATACCTTAAAACAGTTTATTACACGTGAAAACATTTACGCCAGCAATTACAACGCTAAAAAATGGTTTGCCTTAGCAAAAAAATTTGAAGAATTACTTCAACTTGTACCTCATTTAACACCACAACAACACACGATTCAAAATAGCATTAAAAGCCAAAACAGAAATGTAATGCGCTTATTTAATGCCATTAATAAAAATAAATTAAAAAATGCAGATGAAACAATTAAGAAGCATTTAAAAATTAGATTACTAACACAATTAGAAGCCATTCGTTCTGATTCCATGCAACTTTCTACTATTGCGCAAAAAGATATTAAGAATATTATTAGGAATCAAATAATATTTGTTTTGTCTATATTAGCACTCGTCATTTTCACTCTCGTTTATGGGGCTTTTAACGTTGTTAGAATCTTTAAAACATCACTCAAAGAAGTAAAGTCAGCCTTTGAAAAGAATCACAGTGGGAATTTTCAAAAAATACAACTCTCTAATCAATCTGAAGAATTTAATAGTATCGCTCAGGCATTCAATGCTATGAACAAAAAATTAAGTTCAACCACTGTATCTTTAGCATCAATGAAAAAAATTGTTGATGAAAGAACACATGAATTAGAGCAACTGTCGAATACTGACCCTCTAACCAAAATCGCAAACCGCCGTGCCTTGTTTGAAAGAGGACATTATGAATTTTCTCGTGCACGAAGAACTAAAAGCCCATTAGCGTTAATTATGGTTGATTGTGATTTATTTAAAAAAATTAACGATGAATTTGGTCATTTGTTCGGAGACGAGGCTCTGAAAAACCTTTGTAATGTTTGCAGTAAAGAAATACGAAACATTGACTTTTTTGCGCGTTATGGAGGTGAAGAGTTCATTATTATTTTACCTGACAGCGAATTAAGTGGTGCAATACAAACAGCCAGTCGAATCCAACGTTCTTTAGCTAGAAACTCCACAAAATTTGAAGGTAATGAAGTTTGCGTGACGGTAAGTATAGGTATTTGTGCTTTTAGCGATAAACATAATACTTTCGAACAATTGATCAATGATGCAGACAAAGCGATGTATCAAGCTAAGAATAACGGTCGAAACAGAATTGAAATAATAGAGAATGACCTCTAAATTTAATGCTAATGAACATCAAAGTGCTGGAGAAAGTATTCTTTACAATAGGCTAAATAGTAAACTTTCCAATTAATTCCTTAAGTGCTTTCGATTCATTGTGCAACCCTTCGCACAATTCCTCAGATTGGATCATGTTGTCTTTGGTTTGATCTGCAGAGGTAGCAATCATTACAATATTTTGACTAATTTCGGCAGTTGCTAGCGTTTGTTCTCTTGTCGCTGACGCTACAGATGTATTGATTTCAGTTAAACTGATAATTTCTTGAGCAATGTTGTCCAAGGTACTGCCCGTTTGTTTCAATCGTTCAGCACTTTCAAGGGTATTTTTGCTACCAAGTTCGATTGAAGAAACAGTTGCTGAGGCTTTAGCGTTTAGGCTAGCTATCATCTCATTAATTTGCTCTGTAGATTCAGCCGTTCTTTTTGCTAGCGTTCTAACTTCATCGGCAACAACAGCAAAACCTCGTCCTTGCTCTCCTGCTCTTGCAGCTTCAATAGCGGCATTTAGCGCGAGTAAATTAGTTTGTTCAGAAATACCTTTTATAACTTCTAACACGTGACTAATCGATTTTATTTCAGTTGAAAGCTCCGTTACTGATTTAACCGATGTTACCATTGAAGACTCTAAAACTTCCATTTGAGATATTGTATGATTAACAAATTTTGCACCTTTATGGTTGGTTTCTTCTGTCGTTATTGCTATTTCTGAAGCACCATTAGCATTATTAGATATGTCTTGTACCGTGACCTCCATTTCATTAACCGCAGCAGCCACCGTTTGAGTATTCGATGATTGCATTTCAGCTAAACTAGCTGCCTCTTGAACTTTTCCTTGAACATGCCCTGCAATATTTTGAACTTGTTCTGCAGAAACAGAGACTTGCTTAAACATCTCATGTAGTTGTTCTATAAATAAATTAAATCTTGTCGCTAAATTACCTATTTCATGCTTTTCTTTAGCTGGTAATCTTGCCGTTAGATCACCATCTTTTTCTGTAAGTGCGGTAACTGCATCAGTAATTTGTTCTATAGGTTTTTAAAATTTGTCCCGCCAACATCCTGACTAAAATAAACCCTAATAAAGCGATAACAGCCCCAAAAAATATATTTTTATTTATTGCACTATTAATAGGTCCATAAAGCTGTTCTTGTGGGATTTCCGCCACTAAGTGCCAGTTTAAAGAGTTAAGCGGTGTACTTGAAATAACATAATCTTCACCATCCCTATCTTTATCAACTAACTGGCCATCTTTTATGGCAAAAAGTTTAATGGACCTTCCAATTTTAGCTTTATCTCCATGGAGCATAATTTCTCCATTACTCGAGACTAAATAAACAAAACCTTCTTCACCAATTCTATAATTACTGACTAAACTGGTCATAGAATCGAGAGAAAGCCCTATACCAGCAATGCCTGAACGAACGCCATCAACTTCTACGGCATAATTAATAAAAACAACTAACTTTTGAGTTGTTTTATCTACATCTAAACTTAATTCAAAAGGTTTATCTGATGCTAAAAAACTATAAAACCATTTATCTTTTTCTCTATCTACCCTACGATCAATACCTGAATTGGTATAATAGTTTCCCGATTTTTCAGAAACGATATATGCACTAATCGCATCATTCTTATTTCTAATGTCGGATAAGTATTGAATAAAGGAATCTTGCTGATCTTCTACTTCATTACCGCTCAACCAGTTAATTACAAATGAGTTCTGTGCTATTTCTTTAGAGACGATGATTGGAATCGATAATGCTAATTCTATCCCATTCTTTACTTCATTTAAGGCGGTTGGCAAATCATCTTTAGCGAGCTTTTGTTCAGTATGGGTACGTATACTATGAGTAAAAAGAAGAGTAGAAATAGTTAAAGGAATCACTATTGCTAAAATTAAACTGACGTATAACTTTTGTTTTAATAACATTTAATCATTCCTATTTTTTACTCAGTAATAACTTATTTTTAAATCGCGATTTTAAGGCTACATAATAATTAGAAGCGCCATACTATTAACATCTGTAAAGCATTATCATCCGTACCTTTTTCACCCAATTTGTTCTTCCAATATTGGTATTCAATACCGGCAAATAATTTTCCTGCCTTATTGCCTAAAACTTCACCTAAATCTAAACGTACTTGTGGTTGAAACAAAACCCAAGATTCTAATTCAGCCGTTCGAAAGTTACTCGTTTGTGTTCGTCCATTGATATACTCTAAATGACCTTCTATAGTCCAATTCATTGAACCTATTTTGAAAGGGTACGCCCAAGCAAAGTCAACCATAAAACTTGAGTCTTCATCAACAATGGTAAAAACTTGAGAATTGGAATCTCCACCGCCTTGATGCATAAAGCCTGTTACAGTAACACTGGCAAAAGCAAAACCGGGTAAATCTAATGAGAGTTTAACTCACGGTAACACCCACATACTGTCAACTTCTGGTGCAAAATTACTGCCTATTACGAGACTAAGATCTTTGACGATACCCAATGATAAATCATTGCCAGAAATAGCACCTAAGCTAAAACTTGAATACCATTCACCATAGAATTCACTACTGTCTGCAACAGCAAAATTTGCATCGTTGTTTACACTATGACGGGAATGATCAACGAAGAAAAAATTGTCACCATACTCCCAACCACCAGCATGTTGGAAAGTCAGAATAGTCGCTTCTGCTGTACCGCCTGTTCCCACTCTCTCTAATTCGCCAAAGGCTTGCAGCTGTACTTCTGTTTTACTCCAGGTTTCTGAAAAAGCAGGAATGCTAAACAAAGTTATTAACGCAAATAACTGTGTTGCAACAAAGTTGTAAAGTATATTATTTTTCATTGATTAGCCTTCTTAAACCATATATTCAGGTAATTATAGTCTATGTTTCAATCTATATTTTTTAGTCACGTTATTATAATATCTGGTTGATCAAACATCCTTTTTTGACAAAAAACATCCATCTTGGATCTTAATTCTCACGTTAAATAAGTGACCCTTATAAATTCGACCTCACAGTATATTTCATACCTAACATCAAAATAATAATAGAAGATTTATTTAAAAATGTTCAAATAATTAACAAAATATTTATTAAATTAACACGCAACAATCATTAATTTGACTAAACTGTTTGGTGAGACAGGTAACTTTGACAGGATGTTCATTCTGGATTGAGAAACAGAAAACTAAATTGAAGCCTGCACTTCTATAATGTAAACAATGGAATTAATCTCAAATACAATGATGTGGATGGACAATGATCAGTTTCATACGTAATTTAATTAAGTTAACACTCTATACATTAGCCATACTAAATATTGCTGAGAGTCTTGCGAAAAGCCCCCCTAATAAATCATATGAAATTGGTACTGAAGACATTGAATACTATCCTCATTATGGTAAAAAAGATTCATCAGATGATGGTTTCTCAGGTTTTGCCAGACCTTTTTTCGATAAGCTCTCAAATGCATATGAACTAGAATTTCATTACACGCCTTTACCTATAAAACGTTTATATAATTACTTTTTAAACAGTAATACCGTAGATTTTAAATACCCTGATAATCCAAACTGGAATATAAAAAATAAACAAGGGCATAAAGTTTATTACAGCGATGCAATTACATACTATGTTGACGGTACATTTATACACAAAGATCAAAGTTTACCACTAAATATTGTTTATTTAGGTGTGATCCGTGGTTTTACACCCGAACCCTATTTAGCAGAGATATTAGCGGATAAAATTAAAGTCATTGAATTTACACGTTCAGATCATTTGTTAAGTGCATTAAACTTTAAACGTATAGATGCAGCATATATGAATGTAGATGTTGCTAAATTTCAACGTTCAAAAAGTGAAACCAACCTTAACGTTAAATTTTGCCCCTCGTTACCTCTTACAAAAGGATCTTATTATCTTTCAACAATGAAACATCCCGAGTTACTTAATAAAGTAAATGAATTTATACGAAATAACTCAGATTTCATCAAAGAGTTACAATTATTGTATGAATTAACAGTCGTTGATTAAAGACTAAATATTTTGAGGTGATCATAACGATCACTTTAATTTTATTTTCTACCACTATGTAAGACTCCCTCTTATTGGTAAATAGAGCAGATTTAATTCATCAATTACGGGCGTTTTTCCTGTCACCATGTATACCCAGTTCATCCAATATTAAATGCATCGTTTGGTTATTTGGCTGTTTCATTTTTACAGTATTTTTTTTCAATTACCGTTTTACCATCAACAATTTTATTAATACAAGCAGGAGCTATTGAGTCGAGCGTAAATTCCATATCGGAATGTTCTTCCCCTGTAATACGCTTTAATTCGGCAAGCATAGCCGCTTTCTTTTCTTCGGTTAATTCACCTTCGATGCCCACTTGAATTTCATATCCTCCTTCTGCTAACTTTTGGATTGATAGATCTGGAAATGGGAATGGAACCGGCTTCGGCTTTTGTGGAAACATAAAAAATACCGAAGCTCCCATAATCAAGCCCGCTACTATGAAATATTTTTTTTTGATACTAAATGGTTGATTAACTACTTTTACGCTAAGCACACTTGGGATCCATAAATACCCTTTACGCTGAACGGTTTTAATAAATATCGGATTTTTAGGATCATCCTTCAATATTTTTCGAAGTCTCGTCATGGTATTTGCTAACGAATCTGGTCCTACAATGGTATTAGCCCAAAGCTTATCAATAAGTGTTTGTTTACTTAACGTTTTACCATTAGCTGCACAGAGTATGATAAGTAACTCTAAAACCTTGGGTTGTAGTATTAAGTCTTCGGCATCGAGCGTGACTAAGTTTTGGGTAAAATCAACAATTAGTGACCCTGTTTTAAACGGCGACTGCATTAATTGGGAAACGCTTAAAGATTCATCCGACTTAACGTAATTATCAATTATCATATTTTTCATTAGCTTAGAGTGAGGATATAAGTTGGATAGTCAAAAGTTATAATTTATTAAGGACTAACAGGTAGATTTTATTATTCATATCAATGATAAAGCCTTCCTGTAAATAAATAAACCATTAAGGTAAATATGAAACTTTTAGCTGTCCCAACGATTATTGCGCTTTTATTCTCTTGTTATAGCGATGCCATTGTTATCCGACACGATATTAATCCTCTAAAATATCAAGTTCAACAGGACAAATATCCAAGTATCGTTGATCTAAACTTTTTGACGGGAACACTCATTGCAAACCAGTGGGTTTTGACAGCGGCACATGGCACAGCATATATGCCAGGTAATCAAGCAGTGATTATTAACGGTCAAGCATACTATGTAGAATACATTATTGAACATCCGGAATTTGATAAAAACAACTTGAGCCATGACATAGCATTATTGAAGCTTAACCGTCCTGTTTTAAATGTAACGACTACCGATATCTATACTGCGGAAGATGAAAAGTCAAAACACGTTTGGTTTGTCGGACGAGGAGATATCGGTAACGGACAAGTTGGTATAACAGGCTCTACTGATCTGTTAAATCATGCTGAAAACCTTATTGAAAACGCAGAAGGACTCTGGATAACTTTCGACTTTGACTCTCCTGAAAATAACGCACTGCCTTTGGAGGGTATTAGTGGTCCTGGCGATAGTGGTGGCCCAGCATTTATCGAAACACCAACAGGGTATAAAGTTGCAGGCGTTAGCTCTCATCAACGTAATAATAATGATGGTGAAGGTTTATATGGTGTTAAAGAGTATTACACTCGAGCAAGTGCTCATGTCCAATGGATAGAAAAGATCAAAGCAGCCTCAAATAAGCACTTATCAAAAATAGCCCTCAAGCGACCTAGGTATAAAGTTATAAATTCGACCAAAAATGAAACGATTGCATTAATGGGTCGATATTCATTAACAGATGGAACTGACTTTTTTATTGAACCTTGTGGTAAAAAAGTTTGTTATCGCTGGGGAAGCTCTACCCGTCAAGTCGAGATATTTAAAACTACAGGCGATCGATGGTTCACACCTAAAATAAATAGAAACTTCCAAGTTAATTCGTCTGATGATGGAATGGTTAATCATATACTTATGAATGATTTTCACGGGCAAAGAGAGTTAATCAAGCAAGATCAAGTTAATACACTAAAAAATAAAATTAAAACAAGAGGTAGACAGTTACTCACTCATATTGAGCCAATTTGGCCTGCAAAGGCTATAAATAAGAAAATCGAAGGCAGCGTTACGTTGTCATTTTCAATTAACACAGACGGTTCGGTAGACAATATAAAAATAATTGAATCCACTCCAAACGGTATGTTTGAAAAATCATCAATCAAAGCCCTTTCACAATGGATGTATGCAGAATTGGAAAAACCTTTGCATGACATTAAAACGAGATTTGATTTTTCTTTATAGGTAAATTCATGAGTAAACGAAGTTAATAAAATTGAATGTAGCTAAAAAATAGACAAAAAAAACGTTTACCTGAAACCAAGTAAACGCAATATAAAAACATGAAACACTAAGGGAAATATACTCTCATATAGTAAGAGTGTGTATTGAAAGGAAAGTTCAATTAATTTATAAAAAGGTTTAATTATTCACTTAATTTTGTAATGACGATACATATTTACTTATCGTTACCTTCAATACAGCGATATACAGTTTCTAGTAATACACTTCTCTTTATAGGTTTTACAAGGCATTTATAAGCATTTTTTGAAACAACTTTATCAATAGATTCAATGTCGGCATAACCCGTTGCTAAAATGATAGGTATATCGATTTTGGCCTTTAACACCGCATCAATGAGTTCAGTCCCCGTCATTATTGGCATAGAATGATCTGTCAGGAGAAGGTCATATTTCCCAGCATTTTCCGCTAACAACGCTAAAGCTTCGTTGCCATTATCACATGCTGTGATTATATATCCCGACGATTCCAGGTGTTCACTATATAAAAGTCGAAGGTCTTCTTCATCCTCAGCTATAAGTATATTCCCAAGCCCTTTCCGTTCCTTTTCTATTTTGTCTATTTCACTCAAAGGAACATCTAATGTTTTAGGCATTAAAATAGTGAATTCAACGCCAGCTCTCTCATTATTTACAACTGCAATGTTTCCGTTATGGCCATTGATGATGTTATACACAACAGACAATCCCAATCCTGTTCCTTTACCAACTTCTTTTGTACTAAAAAATGGGTCGAAAATATTATTAATAATCGCGTTATCAATCCCGGTTCCTGAATCTTTAACTTTTAGTGAAAAGTAACTATTACTGTCACTAAGTTCACTGGGTATTAGAATATTGGAACCTGATAATTTCAACTCCAACATGCCTGATTTTGGAGACATCGCATCTATAGCGTTTGAGCAAAGATTAATGATTACTTGGTGAATTTGAGTTTTATCTCCTTTTATAACATAGTCGTAACCGCTTTCTATTTCGTACAAAATGTTAATATTTTCAGGTGATGTAGATTTAATTAATTGAACACATTCATCAACAACCTCAGAAAAGTTGATTGAATGTAAAGGAGCTATACTCATTCTGCTGAATGTCATGATTTGACTGACTAACTCTGTTGCACGCGTACTGGCATTGTAAATATTTTGATTGAATTTTTTAATTATTTCGTCTTTTGGAAACTTGATACTGAGTAATTCTGAGTTACCGATTATAATGCCCATAATATTGTTAAAGTCGTGTGCAATGCCTCCAGCCATTTCTCCAAGTGCCTTCATCTTTTTAGACTGAAGTAACTGTTCTTCCAATAATTCACGCTGTTTAATCTCTCTTTTTAATCGGCGATTAATGACCACAAAAATGAATATAATAAAAAGTAATACAGTTAAGATTGGAATTGCCCATTTCAAAATTGTTTTTAACTGCGTGCCTTTTTGTACACGAACGGCTAACCAATTGTTTGCAATTATAGATTTAGATTTTTCATCCATACTGTCTAATGCTTTATTCAAAATTGGGATCAAGGGTTCTAGACCTAATCTAACAGCCATTGACAACTGTAATTGATAGGGAGTAAACGACGCAATAATTAAGTTATAATAGCTTTCTTTATCTATTTCATGGTTTACGGTGGGTAACGCACCAATATAACCGTCTAACTTTCCATCATTTAGCAACCTGAGACCTTCCATCGCTGATGAAACGAATACTAACTTCATATTTGGGAAATCTTGAGAGATAAGTTCTGCAAAAACATAGCCCTTTATAACACCCACTTTTTTGTGATCAAAACTGCGCATCGACTCTGCATAAAATGAGCCTTTTTTCGTTACTGCTACAGAGGGTATCTTAAAATACGGTTTAGTGAATAACATTAATTTTTCGCGTTCAGTGGTGCGAACCATTGATGACATAACATCAATTTCTCCTTGCTTTAATTTATCTAAAGACTGCACCCATGTTGTATCTTCAGAAACATTCAGCTTTATATTTAACTGCTCCGAAATGTAATCAATATAATCTGAAGATATTCCACTGAGTTGACTTTTATCATCAGTAAATTCGAAAGGATAAGAGTTGTGATCGACACCAAGAGAAAAAGAAGCGTGATTTTGTAACCACTTACGTTCGGATAATGTCAATACATCCAAAGGCGCTTTACTGCTAAAAAAAGGGCGTGTATTAGGTAACCACTTTTTTTCTAATAAGACGAGGTCGTGAATAGGTATATCTTCAAATCCACGATTAATTTCATGTAGAAGTTCAGCTTGGCCTTTAGCGACAAGAACATGTACTAAACTGGATACATCCTCAATAACATTTGAATCTAGAACACCTCCTAACCCCATTTTTGCCAACAAAGAATTTAGTGAGGGTGATTCATTAAAAATGGCTTGAATATCTTTATTAATAAGATCAAGAATACTTGAAGTACCACGTAAAGGTACCCTAATAATATTAGGGTAATTATCTATAAGGTATTGTTCATGATAACTACCTGTTAAAACAGCAATTTTCATTCCTTTGAATTCTTTCAGTGTTTTCTTTTTACCGATTTTATCATTATATAAAATACTAGATTCTACGCGATGAATGGGAACCGAAAAATCGGCCCATTTGGCACGCGTTTTATTTCTAAACAAACCAGAATGAACAGCTTTACCTGATTTCACCAGAAGTAACCCCTTCTCCATATTGTCGGAGATAAAGTTGACCGGAGTACCTGTAGTCTCTGACCATAAGTTCCATAGGTCTACATATAAACCTACGGGCTTTCCGTTAGGTAACTCAAAAGAAATAGGATGGTGATCGTCATGAACTACAACGTTTAATACATGTTGTAGGTTTGCTTCTTTTGATAGTGTTGGCATGCTCAGAGTGAACAGGAAAAAGGCAGTCGCTAAGGCAAAACATTTATTTATAAACAATAAGTTAAACCCCATACCACGTTAATCATAGAAACAATTCAATTGAGGTAAATAAGTATAGTCAAAAATAAATAAAAAATATAAGAAACATATAGGAAGCTGCCAATACTGACAGGAATATCTCCATCTCATGTTATCCGTGCTACTAACATGAGATTGTACTTAATTGATTTATAACATTAAAGCATACTTCGTTTAACTAATAATAAAGCTGTTTCATGTTCAGCATGCACAAAGGAGTTAATCTTAATATCAGCTAAAGCACTTTTTTCTGCGAGTGAATTCACTTTCACAATGAGGTTTGCACTAGGGGAAAAGTCCATTATCGCTTCACAAATAATTTGTTTATTCTTTAATGTGTTAACCGTAATAATAATACTACTCGTTTGATCTACTTTTAATGACTCTAATACCGGGCGTTTATCTAAATGACCAAAATAAGCGTCATAGCCTCTTTTTCTTGCTAGTAATACATGCTGTAAATTATCAGAAATAATTAAAAACTTGATATCTTTACATGTCAGTTCTTTTGCAACAATTCTACCCAAGGTAGCAAACCCACAAACGATGGTGTGATTTGTAACATTTACAGTCTCTATTTTATCCGATTCAAAAAATTCAATGACAAAAATTGAAGCTAACTTATAGATATTGCTGACCATAAATGGAGTAAGTATCATGGATAATACGGTGATCAAAATCAGGAAATTGCTAAGATTTTCAGAAATAATATCTTGATTTATTGCCATAGCAAAAATTACGAAAGAGAACTCCCCTACTTGACATAAGGCAACAGCTGACTTTATTGACTCACTTTTATCAGATTTTTTTATCATCAGTAAATAAATGATCGTTCCTTTAATCATCATAACGAGTAACAAGATACTCAATACCCAATGCAAGTTATTGATGAAGTACAAAGCATCAATTTTTGTCCCAATAGAAAAGAAAAATGCGCCTAAGAACAGGTCTTTATATGAAGATATATCTGATTCAACTTTAATATGGAATTTTGTTTCAGCAATAATCATTCCGGCAATAAATGCCCCCAAAGAATAAGTAAAACCAATTTGGTGGGCAATTAATGATGTACCTAAAACGATAGTAAATACTGAAGATAAAAACAACTCTTCCATTCGGGCATTTGATGAAAAATGGAGTAACCAAGCAATTATTTTCTTTCCAATCGTGAACATGAAAATAATAATTCCACTTGCATATAAAAACGTATTTAAGAGAACATCTTTCAGTGATAATTCATCATTCGATAAAAAGCTCATTAATAGTAATATCGGGATCACAGCTAAATCTTGAAAAACTAATATAGCGACAGATTTTTCACCATACGGCGTAACGATATCTTTTGATTTTTTGAGGTAAGGTAAAACGATTGCTGTCGAGGATAAACTAAATGATAGTGCAATAATTAATGACGGAATAGAGTCAATATTAAATATATATAATGCCGTTACATAGATGACTAAAGAGCTCACACCGACTTGTATGAATCCATTAAAAAATATCAATTCTTTCAATTTACTGAGTTTAGATAAAGACATTTCCAAACCAATAGTAAACATTAGAAAAACAATACCGAATTCACCAATAATGTCTAGCGTGTGCAGATTCTCACTACCATTAAAATCGAAAATATTACTCACTAAAGTACCGGTAATAATATAACCGATGATATGTGAAACAGAGAATTTGGTGAGCACTATATTGATAACGCTAGCAAGTGCTAATGATATTGCAATAATAACAAGTATTGAATCCATTTAACCCCTTAGATCTTTGTAAGTTTTACATTAAAACTCATATATTAGTTCAATAGTACAATGCACGTTACATACCAGTAAAAATCTGAAACCTTGTCTAACTCCAAATATATAACTGTACGATTTCAACCACCTACATAATAATAGACAAATTGTTATTTATTCAGATTAAAAATTGCTTTGTTATGAAGCATTAGCACTTTTATGGTGCAATTAAAGGACTCCTTTCAATAAGAAAATGTGATGATATAAGAGGTGATGTAACTAAAATTTATCCCTCTTCAATATATTTACAAACGATATATTAAATAAGTTGGCCCATCATGGTGGGTTACCCACTTTATTATTGTTAAGTCACTGTAAATAAACTAATAGTTAAGTAATAAAAAATAATGAAAACGACTTTGTATACATTGTTTTAACAAAAAAAATTATCCTTTCTGTAAAATCAAATAAATATATTTTATTATTCTTTGGCGTGGATTGTGCAATGCCTCCCTATCTCAATTCAATTATTATTCTACTTATTTATCAAGTTAGGATAATAACTAACAGAAAAAACAATGACCTGTAACACAGCAATCGACAATTTAACATATACAACTTTGCCAAAAAATTCATGGTTTGCTAGTTTGTCCTTAGAATTTACCTTAACGCCAAATGGAACGCAGCTTACGCGTACTGAACGTAATGGTCCTTTAACGGTGCAAAAAGCTTTTTACCCTGAAGGACGTGATTGCGCACATATTTATTTGTTGCATCCGCCTGCAGGTATTGTCTCCGGTGATGAATTGCGTATTCAGATACAAGTGAACGAAAAATCTCACAGCCTTGTTACAACACCGGGGGCTAGTCGTTTTTATCGCGCCCGAGAAGATATTACCATTGGTGATTCGAAACAAATTCAACACTGTGAATTCTTCATAAAGAGTATGGCAAGGTGTGAAAATTTTCCGTTAGAAACCATTGTTTATGAAGGGGCTGATGGATTTAATACGGTTGATGTTCATTTACAAAACGACAGTGATTATTTAGGTTGGGATATCACCTGTTTGGGGTTACCACATTCAGATGATTTATTTAAAAATGGCCGCTATACACAACTAAATCGTGTTTATTGTGAAGACAAATTAATCTATCACGATAGAGTTGGCATTCAGCCAAATAATCAAATCCATCAACATGTAGCAGGTTTAAATAACCATTCTGTTTTTGCAACTTTTATGGCTTATTCATCCGCAGAAAAGTTTACAGATATTGAGAAGAGAACGCTGATCACCAAACTACGTGATTGTATGGTTAAAGCCGATGCTGAACACAAAGTCAGTGTTACCCAAATACGGCAGTTATTGATCATGCGTTATTTGGGGGAACATGCGGAAGAATGCAAAAACCTTTTTATTCAGTTGTGGCAAATACTAAGGCCTTTATATCTAAATAAAGAGGCAAATATTCCTCGCGTCTGGCATACCTAATCAAAGCTAAGAAATATTCAATTAATACAAAATATAAAACAGATGAGGTTTTATGGATTTATTACCAAGAGAAAAAGACAAGTTACTACTTTTTACTGCTGCGCTATTAGCAGAAAGACGTTTAAGCCGCGGTGTGAAATTAAATTATCCAGAAGCAATGGCCTATATTTCAATGGAAATTGTTGAAGGTGCGCGTGATGGTAGGACCGTTGCACAAATGATGGATTATGGGCGTACATTGTTAACACGTGAACAAGTTATGGAAGGTGTTTCAGAGTTGATTCCTGAAGTTCAAGTTGAAGCAACATTTCCTGACGGTACCAAACTTGTCACAGTGCACAACCCTATAATTTAGTGAACTTTGCTAATAAAAGTCAAACAGAGAAGTGAATATGATCCCCGGTGAAATAAAAACAGACAGTGGCATGCGCGAGCTTAACGTGGGCAGTGAACAGCTAAAGGTAACCGTTGCAAACTCTGGCGATCGCCCAATACAAGTTGGCTCTCATTACCATTTTTACGAAGTAAACCCTGCTTTACGCTTTGATCGAGAATCTACTAGAGGTTATCGCTTAGATATAACGTCAGGTACAGCTGTTCGATTTGAACCAGGGCAAGAACGCGAAGTTTCACTTATTGCTTTTCGTGGTAAACGTCGCGTATTTGGTTTTCGTGGCAACATTCAAGGCAACATAGGAGTGAAAAAGTAACTATGGCTAACATTGATAAAAATTCTTACGCTCATATGTTTGGGCCTACCGTTGGTGACCGTGTTCGTTTAGCCGATACCGATTTATGGTTAGAGGTCGAAAAAGATTTTACTGAATATGGCGAAGAAGTTAAATTTGGTGGTGGTAAAGTTATTCGTGACGGTATGGGACAAAGCCAAGCGTCTTGTTATGAAACGGTAGATTTAGTGATTACCAACGCCCTTATCCTTGATCATTGGGGCATTGTTAAGGCCGATGTTGGTATTAAAAATGGCCGTATAGCCATTATTGGGAAAGCGGGTAATCCTGACATTCAAGATAATATTGATATTGAAGTTGGCGCAGGAACTGAAGTGATTGCGGGTGAAGGACAAATACTTACCGCTGGAGGTATTGATGCGCATATTCATTTTATATGTCCTCAGCAAATTGATGAAGCACTCATGTCTGGCGTTACCACCATGATTGGCGGTGGAACTGGTCCTGCGACGGGTACTAAGGCGACAACTTGTACGCCAGGTCCTTGGAATATCTATAAAATGTTGCAAGCAACAAATGATTTCCCCATGAACTTTGGTTTTTTAGGTAAAGGTAATGCTAGTTTACCTCTGGCACTTGAAGAACAAATTGAAGCGGGTGTATGTGGCTTAAAACTACATGAAGATTGGGGTACGACTCCAGCTGCCATTGATAACTGTTTATCAGTTGCAGAACGTTATGATGTACAAATTGCTATACATACCGATACGTTAAATGAATCAGGTTTTGTTGAAGACACTTTAGGTGCCTTTAAAGGGCGAACAATTCATACTTATCATACTGAAGGTGCGGGTGGTGGACATTCTCCCGACATTATTCGTGCATGTGGTGAAGCTAATGTTTTACCTTCATCAACCAACCCGACACGACCCTATACGATTAATACTATTGACGAACATTTAGATATGCTGATGGTCTGTCATCATTTAGATCCATCTATTCCTGAAGACATTGCCTTTGCTGATTCACGCATTCGTAAAGAGAGTATCGCTGCTGAGGATATAATGCATGATTTAGGCGCTATCAGTATGATCGCCTCTGACTCACAAGCTATGGGACGCGTGGGAGAAATGATCACACGTACCTGGCAAACCGCCCATAAAATGAAACAACAACGTGGGCCATTAGCACCCGATACTGATAGAAATGATAACTTCCGCATAAAACGCTATATTGCTAAATACACAATAAATCCAGCGATAAGTCACGGCATAAGCCATGAAGTGGGTTCTATTGAAGTCGGAAAACTCGCCGATCTAGTCTTATGGAAACCCGCATTTTTCGGGATAAAACCGGCGTTAATTTTAAAATCAGGTTTTATTGCAGCTGCCCCGATGGGCGATGCAAATGCGTCAATTCCAACACCACAGCCAGTTTATTATCGTCCAATGTTCGGCGCCTATGGAAGTGCATCAGCAAAAACGTCGATGACCTTCATGTCAAAAGCTTCAATAGAGGCAAACGTGCCTGAAAAAATAGGTATGACACGTATGATCGGTGTTTGTAAAAACACACGAAATATCGGTAAAGACGACATGATCCACAATAGCTGGCAACCCAAAATTGAAGTTGACGCACAAACTTATGAAGTACGTACCAATGGTGAGTTATTAACCTGTGAGCCTGCAACGTCACTTCCACTTGCGCAACTTTATTGTCTATTTTAAAAATATTTAGGGGGTTACATGTTACAAGCATATGAGCGTTTTAGTCATATCCACAGTGAAATATCAGACACTATTACGTTAGATCAAGACACACGTAAAAAAGCGCGTATTAAAACTGAAACTGATGGTGGTTTAGACATTGGAATTTTTATGGAACGCGGTCATCCATTATTAGTCGGCGAATTTTTAAAGACCGAATGTGGATTGTTTATTGAAATCAAAGGTCGAGCTGAACCGGTGTCTAATGCTATTGCGACAGATTGGTTAAGTTTTTGTCAGGTTTGTTATCACTTAGGAAATCGTCACACCTCTTTGCAAATAGGAGAGCTATGGGTACGATTCAAACCTGATCATGTTTTAGAAGAGCTAGCGGTGAAATACGGCTTAACAATTGATAATACACCATCAATATTTGAACCTGAAAATGGTGCTTATGGCACTCGCAGTCATGCTCATGCCCACTAAATCCGAACCATTAAAGCTTAATCGACTTTTGCAGCTATGTAGTGCAAATTTACCGGTTGGCGGTTTCTCTTTTTCACAAGGTTTAGAATATGCGGTTGAAATGGGCTGGTTAACGTCACCTGAAACAACGGCGAGTTGGATAACTATCAATCTAGAAGAGTCGATCACTCAAACAGATTTAGCTATTTTAAAAAGATTATATAACGCCTTGTCTGAACATAAACCTAACCAAGCACCCAAGCCAGACTTAGTTGCTTTTGAATATTGGAATACTCATTTAATTGCATGTCGTGAAAGTCATGAATTGTTATTGGCTGATTTGGCAATGGGCAAAGCGTTAATTCGTTTAATCAAACAACTAGAAGAAATCGATGTAGGAATTTACCAACAGATTCTCGATCTCAAAGAAATTAGTTTTGTCAGTGCTTTCGCACTCTGTGCTTACGTCTTCAAACTCGATTTAATTTCAGCGCAAAGTGGTTATTGTTGGACATACATCGATAACCAAGTAGCTGCAGCAACAAAGTTAGTACCGCTTGGGCAAACTCAAGCACAAAACCTATTATTTGAGCTCACAAAAAATACACATATTATTATTGAGAAATCAAACAATATTATTGATGACGACATCGGAACGAGTTTACCGCACTTAGCCATGGCAAGTGCTTGGCATGAAACACAATACTCGCGACTTTTTCGTTCATGAAGCAACTAAAACCTAATCCATATCAAACAGACTTTAAGTGAAAAAAACATGAAAAAACAAGTATTACGCATTGGTGTTGGTGGCCCTGTTGGGTCAGGAAAAACGGCCTTATTACGCCAATTATGTTTGGCTCTTCGAGATAAATACAATATGGCTGTTGTAACAAACGATATATACACACGAGAAGACGCTGAATTTTTAACTAAAAATGATGCTCTGTCAGCAGACAGAATAATGGGCGTGGAAACAGGTGGATGTCCGCATACTGCGATCCGTGAGGATGCTTCAATGAATTTAGCTGCCATTGACGAACTACAAGAACTACACCCCAACCTAGACTTTGTTTTAATTGAAAGCGGCGGCGATAACTTAAGCGCAACGTTCAGTCCTGAATTGTCTGACTTAACGCTTTACGTTATTGATGTTTCAGCCGGTGACAAAATTCCGCGTAAAGGAGGCCCTGGCATAACAAAGTCTGACTTATTAATCATTAATAAGATAGATGTTGCTGAACTTGTTGGATCATCGCTTGAAGTAATGGACAGAGATACTAAAAAAATGCGTGGCGACAAACCGTTCATTTTTTCCAATATGAAAACACAACAAGGACTCACTGAAATAATTAAATTTATTGAAAATGAAGGCATGTTGAAGATGTGATTCTTGTCCTCGTCGATAAATCGCTTTAGAACGAATTTACCCATTTAAGAATTAAGGATTTAATATGAAATTTTTAACAGTACTCTTTATCAGCTTTTTCTTTTTTGTAGGAAAGGTATTTGGACATGATGACCACGCTTTAGGTGAAGGTTCGATTCATGCATTTTACCATGCTATTTTTTGGACACTTTTTGCTTTTGTTATTTATAAAGCATATTCATGGTTTAATAATAAAAAAATCCATAAAAGTTAATCACTTTTAAATAATCATTACACCTTAGTGGATTAATTTTTCTAAGGTGTAATACGTTAATATCTGTTTCCACGTCTTCTTTGATTTTCATCACTTCTTAATTAAAATATCTTAGTTACCACCCCTTCATTGGATGAGAATCTAACTGATAATAACGTATCCAGTCATATTGAGTTTTCATTGGATAAACATTACCACTTTTATTTCCGCCAAAAACGTCTTGAATGGCATCATTAGGGATCCAAAAATTGATCATAATATCCGTTGGGTTGTCTGGAATTGGCGTCGGTTTTTTCTGTGGAAATACACAGTCTGGCTTGCAATCAATTGCTGACTGCGAAAGTGTTTTTACTAATTTTCCGTCTATGTACCATTTTATAGCATCTGGCAGCCATTCAATTGCATATACTCGCCATTCATCAACAGGCCCGACGACTATTTTATCTTCCCAGGCGCCATAATCACGCGTTCGACTCCATTCCCAAGTGTTTTCGCCATAGATTAAATTAGCTTGAAATTTATCCGGTCGACTTCCCTCAAGCTCAACATCAATTTCTTCCCATTCGGTCTTGTCTGCCGCAGAGCCATTACGATCAAAGTCATTGGTATAAGTAAATAAAGAAGAAATATAACCAGATGCTTTATCACGAGCAGGTGCTTTCATACGAGCTTCAATCCGTCCGTACCGAATTTTCTTGCTCGCAATAGTACGAAACTCTCCACAAGAAAAGTAGTATACACCCTTGTCTTGTTGATGGTCTTCAGACCAGCTTGGCTGAACTTGTTCCTGACGAACCTCAAGTTCCATTACACCGTTAACTATCTGTACACCTTGATCTTGAAAGCGACACATTGATTCGCCTCCTACTGCGCCATCGCCTTTTCTCCAAACAGCGTCATTAAAATCGTTAAACCGTTCATCCAGTAATAGAGTAAAACCGTCGTAATCCCCTGTATATTCGGGAAAAGCCGTTAAGGGTTCTTCAATGGAGGCAGCTAAATTATCATTACTTGAACAAGACGATAAATTAAAGAATAAAATACTCGATAAAAAAATTAAAAATTTCATTAAAATCTCAACAGATGTCCGAATTAAATATTTGTTACCACAACAATGTAAATGGGTGATGGGTAACTTCTACATAAAAATGCAAATAAAGTGGATGAATATTACTATAATAATAGGAAAATTGTACTCAAACCAGTGTTCAAAGTTAAATTCACAATGCTAACTGACTAATTCACGACTGGTCGAAGAAAATACTTAATATCTAAAACAGCATAATTGGCTATTATTATCGTAAGTACACGTGGGTTATTGAGTTCAGTTGACGTAAACAATTTGATAACTTAATGTTAGATTCATCTTCAACGTTAATATAACTGTCACAATATAGAAATAAACTCACTATAGTTTGACCGTTTAAAGAGATATTATGTCTACTCGTCCTCCGCAACAACTTAATATCATCATTACGATGTACCTCGGTTACGCGGCTATGATGATTTGCCGTCAAATGATCACTATTCTTAGTCCCGCTATGCTTGCCGATGATAGCTTAGGACTCACAAAAACTCATATTGGTGACTTTGCAGCTTATGGTACATTAGGCGCGTTAGTGGGTAAGCTTATTTGGGGCCCTCTTGCTGATAAAATTGGTGGAAGCGTTACTTTTTTAATCGGTATTTTTCTTTCTGCTCTGCTCGTTATCGCCTTTGGCCTTTCTCCTAATGTAATGGCTTTTACTGGTTTTTCATTTTTACTTTATTGTACTAAATCTTCAGGCTGGCCAGGTATGACAAAATTGGTTGGCGAGTGGTATCACCCTCAGCACTACGGCCGAGCGTGGAGCATACTTTCTACGAGCTCTAGACTTAGTGTTGTTTTAGCAACACTGTTCTTCGGTTGGCTATTGAGCTTAATGCATTGGCGAACGGTGGCATTTATTGCCGCCGCTTTTGCCATAGTAATTTTTATCTATTGTTATTTTTACCTGAAGGATAAACCGGAAAACCCTAATTTTTTCAAAGAAAACATCAGTCATGACGAGACGCCTGAACAAGCTATAGCTTCAAAACAGGCACTTGATAATAAATACAATCATCCGCTTAAAGATACTGGTACTGCAGGCGGACTTGTGGCGTTTGCAAAAAGCCCTAGGGTTTGGCTTGTGGTAATCATGCTAATGATGCTTACCTGCATGATGGCCTTCTTAGATTTTGTGTCTGTTTACCTTATGGAGACATATCACTTAACGCCTTCACAGGCCGCCATGGCTTCTACTGTTTTTCCTGTTGGATCTCTGGTGGGGCTTTTAGCTTCAATAGCATTCTACGATCGTTTTTCAAAAGGTGGCATTCGAACCGTATTAACTATCGCTCTATTGCTTAGTTTATTCAGTGTGCTTACGTTGAAGTATTTACCTTTGTTTAATCTCAGTAAAGAATTGAATTACCTAGTCGCGTTAGGCGCAATTTTTATATTCGCTTTTTCAATTTCTCCTGCTTATTACTTACCAATGTCGATATTTTCCATAGAGTATGGTGGCCGACATAGCGCTACCTTAGTGTGTTTAATTGATGCTTTTGGCTTTGCAGCGAGTGCAACGTTTGCTTTCATTGGGGGGAGATTGGCAGATAGTGCGGGTGGTTGGTCAAGCTTTATGAATATGCTAATTTTAATTTCATTTGTTGGCATCATATCAGTTTGGGCATTTATGCATTCAGAATATAAAGCAGCAAATAAATTATCCAACTGACATGGCTAATTTTTCAATACCATGAGATGGCGTCCAACGTTTAAATTCTACAAATCCATGTTTTTTGTATAACTTAATTGCGGGTATATTTACAACCGCTGTTTCTACAATAGCTTCTGAAAAATCATTAATATTTAGAACATAACTTATTAATTTGTTCGCGATACCTTTCCTAAAATACTTAGGATCAACAGTTAAACTGTCAATGCTTAAACATTTATCTTCGAGTGAAATCTCTAATACAGCAGCTAAACAGTTATTTTCACAATAGCCATAAAATGTAGTTTTCGATTTTTCTATATCCTGAGCACTACGTGATAATGGAGGAAAATTTAGAATTCCTATCAACTGAGCTTCTATTTTATATGAGTCCTGAAAGATATTATGAATCTGTTTGGCAACTTCTGGAGCCGTATTATCAAGTATTGTTATCATGGTAACCTTATCATCAATATTTATATTAGTATCCCCAAACACAGCCTCTATCGCCATTACAATAATCCTCACACCCATTATTGGTTGGTAAGAAAAATCTAAAAAGGAATCGTAATTTCCTTTTTGCATAAAGACACAATTGAGTGCTAAAAATAGTGTTAACTATTTTTTCTGAAAAATTCAATAACTGCTTGGTTAAATAATGCAGGTTGCTCCCATTGCGCCGCATGCCCGGCCTCTGAAATCACCAGTGTTTGGCTATTTGGAACTTCTCTTGCTGCAGCTCTCATCATAGAAGGCGGTTGATATAAATCAGCACCACCAGCAATAAAAAATGTAGGTATATTATTTGCCCTAATTTTATCCCAAGTAATAGTGCTTTTAGCTTTCTGACCATGTCTGATGCCATCACCTTTAGATTTTCTTTCCATCACAAGCCATTCTTTAACACCTTCTGGGTGTGCCCAACGATACGAAGGACCCAGCTCTTTAAACTCTGGCGGTAAATCACCAAAAGCTTTCGGGAGGATAAAATCTAATCGTTCATCAATATCTTTATCCCACATCCCAAAGAGACTACACGCAATAACCATACTAAGTAGTTTATTTGGATATGATACGGCGAAATCCGTAACAGAAAATCCGCCTGCGGCAAGACCTAAAATGTGAAATTTATCTACGTGTAAATGCTCCATTAAAGCATTAATATCGTCAGCATAATTCCCGGTGTCATTTGCAGAGCCTGCAGGAGAAGCGAAATAACCACGCCTTGAATACGCTATAACCCTAAATCCCGCAGCAGAAAAAACAGGTTGCTGATACGGCCAAGTTAACGCACTACCCCTACCTGGGTGAGAAAGTAAAATAGTCGGGCCGTTGCCACCAGTGTCCCAATAATATAATCCTGCTCCGCCAGACAGTGGCAATACACCTTCAGTCACCGGCACTTGTTTAGGACTTGGAAGATAGTTTGACTCTTGCGCCCCCCCTTTATCACCAGATTTTATTATGGTTGCCTGAACATTACTGACTACTGCACTAGCAGTGACTAGTGTTCCTACAGCGACTGTAGCTTTTTTGAGGATGTTTCTTCGACTTGTGTTAATTTTATCTTCTGATCCTATCATTCGACTTTCCCTGTTAAATAAATTGATTTTAATTTGGTGTTAAATTCTGAGTAATGCTTTTTGTTGAATTGAATAGAGACACTTTTTAAAGGTTGTTCTAACAATAGGTAAAAAGTATTAAAACGTTTTTGCTTATTAACATCTAAATGACACCACCTAACTTTAAAATAATTGCAGTTAGTGTTAATAAAGAAGCTCCTGAAAAAACCATTTTTCCAGAATAAGACGCTTTATCCCAATTCATTGCACAATAAACTAATGAGAGTGGAAAACATAAAAACACTGACCAACCAAATAAATGTTGTTTGTTACCCAAGGCAACTACTGCACTGAAAATAGAACCTATAACTAACAACATTAAACCGATCGAACCCGTTAATAATGCCGCTATTATAATATATTGAACCATGCCTAATACTCACCTATATTTTCGATAAGAAAGGGATATTTTTCCCCTGATAATGTCATTACTATTGTCGGTTAATATGTTTACGTTTTCATCTTATTTAATACATATTTTACAAAAGGAGACTTTTTTTTGCCATAAACATCTTGATCAATAAAACCATCGGATAGGATTTTTTTTTTCGAATCTTCGTATGCCTTTCTTGCCGTAAAATTGTCTAACATGTAATTTTTGTATCTTACCAATTCTTTATGCTCATCACTGGAATGAGCGATAACGTGTATATGAAGGTAATATTCTTTTCCATTTACATAAACAGCACCATCTTTTCTAGGGCGTTCTGGAGGAAAGGGCTTTACATTAATTTGGTCTTGAAAACCTAACGTTGATAAATGTTGAATAGCTAACGCTAGATCATTATTTTTATATAAAATCGCTAAGTCTATAATCCCTTTCCCACCAACTTTGAACGATGTTGAGCCAATATGGATAACTTCAAAACGCTCTAAAGATATAAAATTCATAACAGCCAGAGCAACATCAAAATATACTGGAGACCAAGGTGAAAAATTAGCATCAATTTTTTTATATGTTAATATTTTCATACTCATCACTCATGTCTGCCCCGTCTTTAACTACCTTGTAAATTCATGGTCTATTATAACTGACGAACATATAGCTTTAATACTTTACTTTTCAATTCATTCAATCGATTTTTTCTAGCCATTGTTTAGGTGACAAACCTATTTTTTTTCTAAAAACTCGCGCGAGTGCTGAGCCATTCTCATAACCAACAGCATTGGCAACTAATGCCACAGGCTTATTTTTTTGCAATAAACCTTTCGCTACCGCAATACGCCAATCAATTAAATAATCGCCTGGACTTTGGTTCACTATACGTTTGAAAAGCTCTGCAAATTTAGACCTAGACATTAAGGCAAGCTCAGCCATTGATTCTAGCCCCCATTGGTTCTCTGGCGCGTTATGAATGGCGAGTAATACTTTAGACAATTGGGGATGTGCTAAGCCAGCAAGCAAACCATGTTGAATAATATTGTTATTAACGACATGGCGAAGCACATGAATAAGAAATATGTTGGTAAGCAAATTAATCATGGGGAGTCGCCCGTATTGTTCTTGAAATGCTTCATCAAATAAACATAGTGCGTTTTGTTTGAGCTTTTGACAATCACTAAGCTTAAAGCACAGCAGCGCTGGTAAAGCATTAGCAATAGGGTTAGAGGTACTTTCCTTATAATTAATGTTGGCGCATACCAATTCGGGAGGGTTTTCTTCATTGCCAATGAGACGATGCGCATGTGGTGTTGGAAAAAACAGCACTGTAGGCTCATTAATCAATTGAGAATTTCCTTTTTCATCAATAACCGTTAATTCACCACTGCGCAATAAGTGCAAATGTCCTTGATTAGGCTCTCGATTAAAATTACTGATCCCACAGAGATTACCGGTAAAAAATACTTCAGTATTCATCGAAAAGCGCTGCAATATGACTGAAAGCTGATCCATTATTCTCTCCTTTATGCTCATTTTGGACGATTGGGTTCAAAGTTAGGACTATGTCATTCCTTTTGGTTAATTGAAAGCCCTATATTATCAACCAAGGAAAACATCCTTATTCAATAACAAACTTTGAACATTTGAGATTAAGCATCTCAACTTGAACATAAAATACTGGAGCAACCAAATGAAACTTACAACAATTATAAAATCTACACTAGTAACCTCTGCCTTCTTGGTCAGCAGCCTGAGTTTTGCTGCAAACATTGAAGTGAATGCCAACGGCAATGACTTAGCGATTAAAGGTTACGATACTGTGTCTTATTTTACAAAAGGCATGCCAATCAAAGGATCTAACAAATTTACTTCCGCTTATAACGGCGCTATTTATCAATTCTCTAGTGCTGATAATCGCGACTTATTTAAAGCGGAACCAAGTAAGTATGCTCCGCAATACGGTGGATTTTGTGCATTTGGTGTAACGATGAATAAGAAATTTGATACAGATCCTGCTGCGTGGCATATCCGCGAAGGTAAATTATTTCTAAACCTTAATAAAAACGTACAAAAGAAATGGGCAACTGACATTCCTGGCTATATCGAAACTGCTCAAGAAAACTGGGGCGGCATAAAAGGCTTAACCGTTGAGCAAATAGAAAAAGTTTTCGATTAATTCTGAATTATCCATAACAGCATGAGGTATTAATAATGAAACAACTAACTTCAGCTGACTCACTTGACGAGTTACTAACCCAGCAAGAATTTTCACTTTTATATTTTAGTGCCTCGTGGTGTGCGCCTTGTAAGTCAATGACACCGATTGTTGAAGGGGTGTCTGGCATGATGAAGGATCGATTTAATGCCTTTAAAGTTGATGTCGACCAATTACCCACTTTCGCAGCAGATTATGGCATACGCAGTGTGCCTACGCTGGTGTTAGTGAAAAATGACGAAATTATAGATCAACGTGTTGGTGGATTACCACCACAACAATTAATGCAATGGTTAGAGCAACAAACATAGTTGCTCACTTTTAAAATCTAAGGATCAATGATGAACAATAAATTAATAGTAAGCGCAGCATTAGCCGCAGTAATTTCTACAGGGGTGATTGCCCCAGCTGAAGCAGCAGGTAAGAAAGAAAAATGCTATGGCGTAGCAAAAGCCGCTCAAAACGATTGTGCAAATTTAGCGGGTACGCATTCATGTGCTGGCCAGTCAAAAGTCGATAATGACAAAGGCGAGTGGAAGCTTGTTAAAAAAGGCACATGTTCGACATTGGGCGGTTTATCAAAAGCAGAAGCGAAGAAACTTTATAAAGCAACAAAAGGGGTTTAAGAATGACTATGTCGGTAACAAATAACGATGTAATGGTAGGTGTTGGTCTAAGGCATCCGCATTTTACCGACATATTAACCCAGCCTAAGCATGTTGATTTTGTAGAAGTACATTCGGAAAATTTTTTCGGTGAAGGAGGTGCAACACTATCGGTACTCACGCAAGTTAGAGAAATGTATCCGGTTAGTTTGCATTCCACTTCAATGGGGCTTGGATCAATGCAAATTATCCCTATGCATTACTTAGCCTGTTTAAAGACGCTCACGGAAAAAATAAATCCTTTTTTGATGTCGGAACATGCCTGTTTTACTTGGGGACAACAGCAAGGGCAACTTATTCATAGCGGTGATTTATTACCCATTGCACATACCCAGCAAACCTTGACCAAGATGTCTGAACAAGTAGATAAAGTGCAGAACTTCTTAGGACGACAACTGATCATTGAAAATGTTTCAGCTTATATAAGATTTGATGAAAGTTACCTGAGCGAAGCGGATTTTTTAGCTCAGCTTTGCAAACGAACGGGGGCAAAAGTGCTGTTAGATATTAATAATATTGCCGTTAACAGCGTTAACTTTGAAGGTGGCAATATCCAACAATCAGTGGCTGATTATATCAATGAGCTACCTATAGAAAGTGTCTCACAAATCCACTTAGCAGGTTGCACTAAACCTTTAGCGGGAGAGATGACGATTGATGATCATGCTGGCCCTGTTTCATATGATGTTTGGCAAGGTTACAAACAAGCCATAGCACGTTTTGGTGCAGTGCCAACGTTAATTGAATGGGACAATGATTTGCCTCAGTGGTCAGTATTGGTTGATGAAGCGCAAAAAGCACGTGACATAGCACATGCTGTTTTAGCGAGGACAAGTAAATGAATGACTTAAGTCATAATGAAATAGCAACAAATAGACAACACTTGCTATTAGAATCGATTTGGAATGATGACTCGTCAGCCTTAGCGCAGTGCGGTTTTAATACTCAAGGCATTAATATTTATCGACGAAATTTATTGGCTAATGCAGAGCGGGCATTAAATATTAGTTTTCCAACCGTGTTTGCATTACTTGATAGTGACATTAGCGAAAGCCTTGTTTATCAATTTTTACAATTATCGCCACCTAACCGCGGAGATTGGACGCAATGGGGTGAAAATTTTTCTGATTTTTTAACTACCACCGAAGTGGGGGCTGACTATCCGTATATTGCTGACTGTGCAACGCTAGATTGGCATGTGCATTTCGCATTACATGGCATTGATCAAACTTTAGCATCAACGACATTACAGCTGTTTAGTGAGAGTGAACCTGAGCAACTTTTTATCATTTTTAATCGAAATGTAAAAGTATTTAAAACCGTCTATCCATTAACAGAAATTTTTCAGGCACATCATCATAGTGACGAATTTCAAAGAGCTGCTGCGATGAGTGATGCGCAAAAAGCACTATCAAAGGTTTCATTCGAACAAATCGTGATGGTTTATCGTCCTGAATTTTTGCCAAAAGTTACAACAATATCGGCAAGTGAAGGGAAGTTTATGCTTGCTTTATTGGCTGGACAATCGCTATCGCAGTCACTTGATATTGTGAAACATGACAACGAATTTTCATTTGAACAATGGTTGCTTACTGCCATTGAACGTAACTTAATTAATCTTATTAAAGAGAAATAAACATGCACACTTTAAACAATCTAGTGTTACTTACCAATAATTTATATCGTAACCTTGCCAGTAAAATTAGCCAGTTAGAGCCGGTCGTATTATTAGCAGCGCGTTGCTATGTTGCTTGGGCATTTTTCGCTTCAGGGCTGACTAAATTAAGAGACTGGGACAGTACATTAATGCTTTTTGAATATGAATATCAAGTACCAGTCTTGCCGTTTGAATTGGCTGCTTATTTAGGCACTGCTGCAGAAATTGTTTTACCTTTATTATTAATCACCGGTTTAGCGAGCCGTTTTTCAGCGCTAGGACTATTTTTTGTCAATATTGTAGCAGTAATAAGCTTAGAAGAAATAGCCCCTGCAGCCTATGCAGAGCATGTATTGTGGGGAACACTCTTATTACAAGTTGTTATTTTTAGTGGCGGACGTTTCGCGTTAGACCGTGTAGCGGAGAAGCGATTTTTTAATAGTTACTCAGCAAGTAAAGCAGGAAATACTTGAACGTAAATCTAACCCGCTATAATTATCTTTTAATAATAACAAGGAAATAATTTAAATGACCATACCTATACCTCAACGCCCGAGTGGTTTTCTTATTGGTGATGCTGCAGCTAAAATTACGATTGATGCGTTTATCGATATTCAATGTCCTCATTCTCGTAGCATTTGGCCAACGTTACTGGAAGTTTCAGAATATTATAAAGGTAAACCTGTAAGCCTAAAGGTTCATTTGATAACCCTTAGTAATCATCGACAAGCTTGGGATATGAGTCTAGGGCTATTTGCATTAGCTGAAGGCGATGCAAATAAATTTTACGATTTTGCGACATTCGTCTATGAACGCCAATCACAATTTTATAACGGTTCCTTTTTGCATAAAACTCATGACGACCTGCTGCAATTAGTGGCTGATTTTGCTAATCAACATTCAGGCATAGAGCGTAATAACTTCGTGCAAAAAATGAGTGATAGCGATATCTATATTCAAGCACGTACACCCATTCGTTATGCAGCAACAAAAGCTGTGTGGGCAACACCAACATTGTTTATTAATAATGCGGGGAATGTGCCTGTTGATCACAATTCAAGATTGGCGGATTGGCAAACGGTTATTGAACCATTATTACTAGCTTAACGGTCTATAATTTTGGGCAGAACAATAGATAAATAACATTTTTTTATTAAGCAATTAAACATTGAACAACCTTGGTATTCGAGGTGTTTATTACCAACAAAAGATGAAAACAATGAGAACAAAAATAGAATTTCCTAGCCAAGGACAAAACCTTGCTGGCTTACTTGAAACACCTGACACAAAAATTAGAGCCTATGTTTTATTTGCCCACTGTTTTACCTGCGGTAAAGATGTTGCAGCGGCTTCAAGAATTAGCCGTTTTCTTGTACAACATAACTTTGCAGTTTTTCGATTTGACTTCACAGGCTTAGGCAATAGTGACGGCGATTTTGCTAATACTAATTTTTCATCTAATACTGAAGATTTGCTTTCAGCGGCAAAATTTCTAGAGCAGCATTATCAAGCACCACAATTATTAATTGGTCATAGCCTTGGTGGTGCGGCTGTTTTAGCGATGGCAGCACAACTGCCAGAAGTTAAAGCGGTGGTAACTATAGGTGCTCCGTTTGAAGCAAGTCATGTTATACATAACTTTGATGCTCATCTCGACACGATAGAAAAAACGGGTCTAGCAAAAGTTAGTTTGGGGGCTCGTGAATTCACGATTAAAAAACAATTTTTGGATGATTTACGTAACCAAACAACAGAACATATTAAACATCTAAATAAAGCCTTATTAGTATTACATTCTCCTATCGACTTAACTGTAGATATTGCCGATGCAGAGCAAATTTACAAAGCCGCCAAGCATCCTAAAAGTTTTGTTAGCCTAGATACGGCAGATCATCTTTTATCAAAATCAGTAGATAGTGAATATGTAGCGCAAACGATTTCAGGCTGGGCAAGTCGATATATTCCTGTGCAAGAAGTATCTCGCCCTAATCTCACTAAAGGGCACGTGTTGGTGGCCGAAATTGACCATAAATTTCAACAAGATGTTTTTAGTGATCATCATCACTGGAATGCAGATGAACCAGTACAGTTAGGCGGTAAAAATTCAGGCCCCGATCCTTATGAACATTTATTGGCTGCTCTAGGTGCATGTACTGCAATGACTATTCGTATGTACGCTACCCGAAAGGAAATTCCACTCGAGCATGTGGAGGTGTCGTTGTCACATGAGCGTAACTATGTAGAAGATGCCGAAAATGTTACAGAGCAAAAGAAGAACATAGAGGCATTGATTCGCAAAGTTCGGCTACTAGGACCGTTGAGTGATTCAGAAAAGGCTCGGCTAATAGAAATTGCTGAGCGCTGTCCTGTGCATAGAACGCTGCATAATAATCCGCAAGTGTTGACAACATTAATTGAGTAGTCGTTAATTTAGAAATAATTAAGTCTTAAAGGCGTAAACTAACTAGAATATAGATGGTATAAAGCTGCTCATCAGGATCTTCTGGTGGTAGCGGAATATCATATGGCTATAGTTTTCAAATAGAGTCCATAATTCCATTCAAAAAGTATGAACATACATTTGACCGCATTAGTGAAAGGAAAAAAGCTATAAAGTTCGATAACCCGTTAATGAACGGCTGGTATTTTACTTTTAGCTATTCATAGTTTGTCAATTTAAAGGCCGTATCGCATTTCGGGCAAACGGCCTTTAAATAATGGATTCAATATACTAGATCCTCCCAATAGCCTGAGTAAAATTAACTTCTCTATCAAAGATAAATTCTGACTGAATATCCATAGTTATATGGCTAATGGTTTTGGGCCAATAATTGTCTTTACTCATTATTATCAATAAGTATTAATTCTTCAAAAACATCCGCTGTGATATATCCTAAGTTTTTATCTCCATTGATGGGCGTAATTTCGGTAGAGCCTATAAATGCTTCACGTTCCAAACTTCCGTCATTGTCACAATAGGCCAACATAAAGCCTAAGGTTTTTCCTTTTGTAAGTCTTACTCGGCTAGCCGAATTATCAATTTTTGTATCATCAAATTTATCATCAAATATTTTAATTGCTAATTCCCAAATTACCGCATGAGGGGTAAGGTTTGAACGCTTCCATACACTCGATATATGGTCGTTTAATAAAACAAAATTAGTACTGCCATCTTTATTGTTTTCACCTATATCAACAACTTGGTTATCTATAGCAACATGGTAAGCAAAGGCATTGTAATTAAATTGATGATTTCCACCTGACTTGTCTTCGTCTATGAAAACTTCAAAACAATCATCGTCCCAATAAAACTTTAATGGATCAGCGTGTTGATCAAATAAAATATCATCTGTAATTTCTGCCGTTAAATACAAATAGTTTTCATCCCAAAGCAGCTTAAAACGACCTGAAAAGTCATTTTCATTTGATAGGGTTCCTAGTATAAGTTTATCTATTGGATACCAAGTACTTTTTGACCAAGCTTCATCTGTTATACCGTCTACAACTATTTTCCTATCTGTTTTATTAGCTTCAATAGCCATAGTATTTTGGCTAGATAAGATGATCGCAATCAGCATAAATAATATTTTTAGTTTCATATTATGTTTCTTTTTAAATGTAGTTTAGTAGATTAAATTTCTGTTCTTAACAAAAACCGATTGTAAGCATTCTGAAACCACTTCCTCGATCTCATTGTCTATATTGATTTTTATAATATCATTTTCATTCGTCTGAGGTGGTTCCATCGCTTTTAGTTGTCCTGATAAAAATCCTGCCGATACAAAGTGCCCCTTTCGTGAACTTAAACGCTCCGATATTATTTTTTCTTGACCATCAAGCCAAATAAACTGCGTATTAAACAGTAAAGATCTTAACCCTTGTCTATGTTGATGTTTAAGGCCTGAAAACGCTAATATAATATTTTTGTTAGCACTTTTTTTTAAATAATGACGAATTAATTCAAACCAACATTGCCTGACTTCATCTGTTATTGGAATATTATCAGACATACGCTTTTTAGATTCGTCTGTGTGAAAATCATCAGCTTCAACAAAGTGGAAGCCTAAGGAAGCAGATAATTCACTCGCAATATGGGATTTTCCAGTGCCGCTAACACCCATAATTACAATTAATGATGAACGGTTATTTATATGTTTTTCATTATTCATTTGGGTACAGTTATTTTTAATTGATAAGTATGTTTAGGCTGAATATTCGTAATAATATTGCCCGATAATATTTCGCCGTCTAGCTCCAATTTGATCCGTTTAATTGCCGATTTTTCAATAGAAAAATTAAACATAGCGCCTTGAATACTGCGAGTTCCACTTAACGAATCGAAACAATCAGGCAGTTGCGGTGCAACAGTTAGCTCTCCATGGCTACCTTTCAACCCACACAACTCTTCTACTAAACAACGATATAACCATGCGATAGTTCCGGTATTAAATAGTTGGCTTGACCGACCTGCTTGCTCGGGGTGTTGATGATAAGCGCCACGATAATAGTTTGGAACAAATACAGGTAGTTGTCCTTGTTTCAACGCATTTTTGATATTTGGGATCATTTTATAGATAATTTCAAACGCTTTTTGCGACTCTCCTTGCTGGAATAATGCGTAGGCGTAGAATACGGCAGCATGATTATAAACAGAGCCATTTTCAGAAACACCGGGATATTTTTGGGTTATTCGTCCTATGTTTTCATCCATTTTTGTGTAACTTGGGGCCAACATCATTACACCAAAAGGTGTTAACAATTGTTTTTCTACTTCATTGATCAAACTTAATTTCTGGTCCTTATTAGTAATACCACTCAATAAAGCCCAAGACTGAGGGTTTAGGTAAATTCGACCTTCTGTATCAGTATTTACACCAAAAACCTTCCCTTCATCAGTAATACCGCGTGCGAACCAGTTATTACCCCATAAATGTTTGTTAATTGATTTATTGAGCGCTTTGGCTGCATATCGATAATCTTCCAATCGACTTTTATCTATGGTTGACAAATAATGTTGAGAAATGTCACTCCAGCAGTTAAGAGCATAAGCCGTTGCCATTGATAACCAAGCCGAAACGCCCTTTCCTTTATGCCCAACCATATTCATGGGATCACACCAGTCTCCTTGGTTTATATAGCTCAAACCTCTTTCATCAGTTTGTTCAAGTAACCAGTCAAGTGCTAGTTCGATATGCTGATGCACCGTTAATCGTTCTTCAGAGTCAGCGAAGGCTATACGTTCATTAAGAATTGAACCGTCATCTGTTTCATTCAGATACACCAATAAGCAAATAGGCAACCACACACAGTGGTCGGTATGAGGTATTTCATTAATATATTTAAGCGTCGCATCAGGATGTATTAAAATACCATCAGGCATTGCTCCACTTCTCAGTTGTTGTTCTAGTGCTATCAAAAAAGATTGTCGTGCAATATCCGGCTTAATATAGCTCATGCCCATATTATCTTGAAGATAGTTACGTGTTTGGGGATCTGTTGTTAGCCTATTAATATCTCCATGATAGAACATTTGTCTCGGTAGCCAATGATTAACAAAATCATCAAAATTTTCATCATTTGATTGTATGGTTAAACAACCAGAAGCTTGTGACAAATAATCCTTATAACGCGCTTTTTCTGTTGAGAAATTAATTTCACTACTAAGATATCTTTGTTTTATATCAAATATTTCATGCTCATCTTTTGCAGCACCAAAACATAATTTGATTTGTTTTTTACAACCACTACTCAATGATATTTTGTACTGTAAAACCGCAACAGGAACTTCATAACAAGATGATTCACAATTAAGGGTATCTTGATGAATTTCATCAGGACTTTGAAGTCCTCCGCTGCCTTCAAAAGTTGTTTGATTAGCAGACCACGCAGCAGGTAAACAATCAGATACAAGAAAGGTATGATCTTTAAAGTGTTGATTTTTATAATAGTCGTCCACTTTTTGATAAGGCGTTATAGCTTTTGCAACAATGGCATTAAGTTCTACATTGTAAGTTGCTGATTGATTTAGCCATGACATGTACCCTATGGTAAAATAAGGGTAAAAACTCAAGTTACGATCTTTTTTGTTTTTACTCGTATTGGTTATAACAACAGACCAAATTTCAATGGTGCTATCAACACCAAGTGATAACGTAAGTTCGACACAAACATTTAGCGCCTCAACTTTCCATTTAATATCATGGTTGCCTACTGAAAACTCAAAACTATCAAGACAAGATCTTACAGGCTCATAAGGAGCAGAGAATATTTCGCCAGTATCTTCATCTTTTATATAAAAGAAACGCCCTGGGTGGTCTCGATAATAATGATGCTCAGGCTGCATAAAAGTTTTGGCTTCAATACATGGTGCATATGAATATTTTGCAGGCTCTGGCTGTAAAAATTGAGAAATGGCATAACCTTGACAATTCATTTGAATCATCATGTTATTATTCCATAAAAAACCTGCGGCTTTTGGCAATGATGTAGGGCAATTTAAGTTAACCCTTGAGTCATTACTGCCCGGATTTTCTATTGTATACAAGGGTAATTTAGACACTTTCGCCCTCCAAACATTCCTTATTTTTTGAGGTGTTATTCTTTATAGAATACTGAATTTCGATAAGTTTATTATCTGTTAGCGGGTAAAGCCAAATAACGCCAACCGCTATAAAAGCAAAAATAGCAGGAATAAGTGTCATCAGTAATACAATACCGTGTTCAGAGGCACCATTTTGAACTTGATTAGCAACATAACCTAAAGATGCTAGTAACCATCCCATCATGGCGCCTGCTAATGCCCCGCCCAACTTTTGTGCAAATGCCGCGGCAGAGAAAATCATAGCGGTTGCACGTCGACCTGTTTTCCAAAAAGAATAATCTACCGTATCCGCATACATCGAATAAACTAATGGTGATTTTGGTCCTAACGCCAAACCAATAGCAATTTGTAAGTAATACATGGTGGTAATGTTTTCTTTAGGCACAAAATAGAACCCAAGCGATAAAATACTAACGATAATCATTAACAAAATAAGCAGTTGACGCTTATCAATATACTTAGTTAATAACGGGGTTAACGCCGCTCCCATTGCCAACGACAACATATAAGCCATTGAAAAACTTCCAATGAGATCGGCTCTTCCTACATAATATTTAAAATAAAATGTGCCCGAACTGCCTCGTAATGTAATCGTCATCATGATTATTAACGCTAAAACAAAAAGTACAATCCAAGGTTTATTTTGGGTTAAATCTTTTAGGTCTTGTTTAATCGGCGTTTGTTGGTTTTTGGGCGGTGATATTCTTTCTTTGGTAGAAAGGAAACTAATCACAAAAAGTATCGCTGCAATACCACCATATAAAGCCATGGTCATTTGCCAGCCTTTCACTTCATCAACACCACCAAAGAAACTTACTAATTCAGGTGTGAAATATGCAACCAAACTTCCCCCAGTGAAAGCACCAATAAATCGGAAGCTGGTCAAAGTCGTTCGTTGTTGAGAATCGCCCGTGATCACTCCAAGTAATGCACCGTATGGCACATTGATGAAGGTATAGGCGAGCATCATGAAAATATAAGTACCATATGCCCAAATAAGCTTTCCGCTGTCATCAAAATCAGGCACAGTAAAAGTTAAAACACCGGCTGCAAAAAGCGGAATTATTCCCCAAAGTAAGTAAGGTCTAAATTTACCAAATTTGGTATGAGTCCTGTCAGCTAACGCACCCATAAAAGGGTCTGAAATTGCATCTATTAAACGTGTGACTAACATCATAGTGCCAACAGCTGCAGCAGATAATCCAAATACATCGGTATAAAAGATAAAAAGGAATACATCAAACACTCGCCAATAAAAGTTACTAGCGACATCTCCACAAGCATAGCCGATTTTTTCTTTTAACTTTAATGTAGTACTTTCGTTTTCCATTTTCCCCACCTGTTGCCGACTAAGTAAAAGGTTAATTACTCTATTATTCATCTAACTGTATTTATGCACCTTAATGCTAAGCAAGTTTACAACCACCATTGGTAAGCGCTTACATACAGGTAATGATTTTAATATTCTATTTATAGGAATAGCAAAAAACCCAAACAAATGGAAGCGCTTTCATATAAATTTTATTTGAGTGTTATTTCATGGCTAAAACCACATATTAATTGGCAAATAAATGCAGCCCAGCACACTTTTATTAAAATAAATAAACCTTGAGAAAAGTAAAAGATAAACTCAACATTTACAGCAAGATAAAAATAAAAATGCAGGATACAACCTGTATTAGCACACATATATTTTGATAAATATTAAAAATAAAGTTTGACCTTAATTTAAATTTGATTTAGTTTTGATGTAAGCGCTTTCATTTGTTTGTTGATTTTCCCTTACACACGGCAACTTAATTAATGGGTGAAAGCGCTTACTAAAAATATAATTATAAAATGTTTCAATTGGGAGGGATAAATCATGATTAAGAACAAATTCACTAAATCTAAAATAGCCACGAGCTTGTCATTTATATTGGGGGCTACTGCATTACCCGCAATATCGGCTGAAGAAGTGTCTAAACAAGCAACTGAACAAGAAATTGAAGTAATACAAGTAAGTGGCATCCGAGGCAGTAGTAAAGCAAGTATAAATACAAAACGTTTTGCTTCTTCTCAAGTTGACGGTATTTCAGCAGAAGACATCGGTAAATTACCCGATGTTACTATCACTGACTCATTACAACGTATTTCTGGTGTGCAAATTGAACGTGTTGCCGGTGAAGGTGGACCTGTTCAAATTCGTGGTTTACCTCAAATTGACACAACAATGAATGGTGAAGTTTTCCTCAGTGCTACGACCATTGATTCTTCAGGTGCAGATTTAGGTGATTTACCCGCTCAATTGTTCTCTGGTGTCGATGTATATAAAACAGCAACATCTAGTAATACTGCCGCTGGTATTGCTGGTTCGATTGATTTAAAAACACGTCGCCCTTTTCAACTTCAGGAAGGGTTTACCTTTTCTGGTGGTGCAGAAGTAACACAGGGCTCTATAAGTGATGAAACAGATCCACTTTTAAACGCACTCATTGGTTACAACGCTGAAAAATGGGGAGTCGTGATTTCTGCTGTAACATCAGAAGTTAACTTAGCGACCGATTATAATGGTCACAATGATACATCAGAAAATGGTGGTATTGGCTGGACACAAAATAACTTTGCTTGGGGTGCTCCGGGCGATGGTTCAACAACACATAATATTGTTCCTCATGGTTTTACTGCCTTTAACAAAACTGAAGAAAGAAAACGTGATGCATTACAATTGTCTTTTCAAGCTGACTTAGGTGATGGCTTTGAGTTGACCGCTGATTACTTCTATACCCAACAAGACAGATTTAATGCACGTCGTGGTTTCAATCATAATAACCGCTGGCAGAATTATAATAACTATGGTTTTGCAACAGGTACTACTGGCGATACGTTTACAGATGCTAATGGTGATGCGTGGCAAGGTGTTAATGCCTTTGCAATGAACCCATACCGCATGCAGACATTTACACAAGCCAACGTAAATGAAGAAAATTCTCAAAATTTTAACTTAGAATTAAATTTTGATAACGGTGGTGCTTTAACAGGTCAAGTTCGTGCAACAACTGCTAGAGCGACCGCTAAAATGCGTCACGCTTATGGCGAAGGCGATATATTAAGCATAGATCAAGGTACACTTGTTACAGGCCCTGGTTGGTTAACACCTGCAGCTTATTGTAATGATGGAGAAGAAATTATTGGCGACCAAGGTGGTTGTAATGGTTCATTTTCTCAAGGTATTGAAGATGACTCATTTTTGATCACTCATGATGCATCAGGTGAATTTCCTGTATTTGGTGGATTTGACCAAATGGTAAATGGTGGCAAAGGCCAAATGAGTGTCGCTGATTACATGGCAGACCTTGATTCATACCATATTGGTGCTTTTTCATCTGAAGGAAATACCGATGATAAAAGTGAAATAACGACTTTCAGTACAAAATGGAACTACTTACTTGATGAAGGTTTTATTACCAGTGTAGATTTTGGTCTTCGCTTAAGCCAAAGGGAAGTAGATCATGATCAATTCACTTACACATCAGATTTTGGTGATGGCTGTGATATCGCGCAATGGAAAGCGGTTGATCAACAATATAATGGCGCTGCTGAAGGTGATCCTTGTTACGAGGTTGAAGGTACTGGTGAAAATGTAGATGGTGTATGGACACCTTATACGCTATTAAACCCTACAGCTTTAGATGAACACACGACGGTTTCGTGGCAGACAGATTTTGGTAATGTTGGTGGTATTCCTGGAATATGGTCAATTGACCCAAGTAATTTTAGAGATCCGAAAGCCTTTCATGAAAAAACCTTTGGAAATGTTGCTCGTACAGAAAATGGTGGTGCAACTTACAATGTCGGTTTAGATGAAATAACTTACTTTGTACAAGCAAATTTCGAATGGGAAGCCTTAACGGGTAACGTCGGTATGAAAGTGGTTGAAACCGATTTAACTGTAAAACAAAACCTTGTAGGTCCTAATTTACCGCATTCAGGTTTAGGCCCAGATATTGGTGATGTATTAACAGAGAGAAGCTATACCGACTACTTACCTTCATTGAACTTAGCTTATGCCGCTACTGAAGAAGTTGTACTTCGAGCAGCGTGGTCTAAAAATATGCAAGCCTTGAATATGGATCAATGGGGTGCTGGTAAAACAGTTGGTACCGTATTTGATAATGACTGTGGTTGTATGCGCGTTGTGAACGGGACATTAAATGGTAACCCAGAACTAGACCCTTGGCGCTCAGAGAACTATTCATTAACAGCTGAATGGTATACAGGTGATGCTTCTATGGCATATGTGTCTACTTATGGCATCGATATAGAGAGTTTTACCGAATCTGATACTATCATGATCGATGAACCAGATTCAGATGGCGTTAGCCGTGGACCACACCCTTTTACAGCAAACGTACAAGGTGAAGGTGGCGATGTTTCAGGGTATGAAGTTGGTGCCAAAATGGCGTTAAGTGATTTCTTAGGCGACGACAGTATTTTTGCAAATTTTGGTGTTGATGCTAACTATACATTTAGTGAAAGCTCTCAAGACGCTAAAGACATTCATGGTGATGATTTACCCTTTGTTGGCATGTCAAAAGATACTTACAACTTTGTGGTATGGTATGAAAACGAAACGTTTTCTGCTCGTGCTGCATACAATGCTCGTAGCCCACGTCTTATGACGGCAGGTAATGCTAATACAGGTAACCAGTCTCTTTACCAAGATGATTACGCACAGCTTGATGTAAATGTTACTTACAACTGGGATGAAAACGTTAGTCTTTACATTAATGGATCAAACATTACAGAAGAGTATCAGCAAACATATGTAGAGTTTTCAGAGCAAAAAGCTTTTCAAAATGTTTATGAAGCGCGTTGGACTTTCGGTGCCCGTGTAATATTCTAAATGTTGATTATTAACAATTAGTTTAAACCAAATACCGCTGTAGATTTATCTATGGCGGATTTTTTATTTAAAAAACAATGTGACTTTATGAATGCCATCAAAAGAGCAGTAAAAGATATCATTATTGTCGGCGGCGGAACGTCGGGCTGGATGACCGCTGCAACATTAAGCCAACAATTTAAAAATTCGCCTGTTAATATAACACTAATAGATTCCTCAGCGATGGGTACGATAGGCGTGGGGGAGGCAACGATCCCAACACTACGCCGTTTTTATACCAAATTAGGCTTTACCGACATTGAAGTACTTCGTGCAACAAATGCTACGTGTAAATTAGGTATTCAGTTTAAAGGATGGTCTGGTGATGAAAGCTCATTTATTCACCCTTTTGGTTTATTTGGTCAAGAAGTAAATCGTGTTCCATTTCATCATTATTTTACTAAGTTACGGCAAAGTGGTGATACAACGCCGTTTTCTGATTATTCCCTTGGTGTTAAATTAGCCAGAGATAATAAGTTCAAGCATCCCAATATGAAGCCAAAAAACCAATTAGACATATTCGATTGGGCGCTCCATTTTGATGCAGGATTATTTGCCAAGCTTATGCGTGATTATTCAATCAATAACGGCGTAAAGCACATTGACAGTAAAATTGATCATGTGAGTTTAAACAATACAACGGGGAATATAGACTCTCTGCAACTAGATAATGGCCTAACTATTTCTGGCGATCTATTCATTGACTGTTCAGGTTTTAGTGCCTTACTCATTGAAAAAGCTTTAAAAACTGGATATGAAGATTGGAGTGAGTATTTAGTATCTGATACAGCGGCTGCCGTGCAAAGTGAATTAGTGGGAGATCCCGTTCCATATACCATTTCACATGCACAAAAAGCAGGATGGCAATGGCAAATTCCCTTACAAAACCGAATGGGGAATGGCATTGTTTTCAGTCAGGAATTTATCAGTACAGACGAAGCGATCGGTTCTATGTTGAAAAACATAAAAGGTAAGCTCGTTAATGATCCCCGTTCATTTTCATTCACGCCAGGAAGACGTAAAAAATCGTGGAACAAAAACTGTATTGCGGTGGGTCTAACTTCTGGATTTTTAGAGCCTTTAGAAAGTACCAGTATTGCATTGGTAGAAACTGCCATCGAAAAAATTTCATCGTTTTTAGCAAAAGCTGAATACTCACAAGAAGATGCTGACAAGTTTAATTATGCCATGGCCCACGAGTACGAGCGTGTTCGTGATTTCATCATTCTTCATTATAAATTAAATGGTAGAACTGATTCCCCTATGTGGCAACATTGCCGCGATTTGGCAATTCCACAAACATTAAATGATAAAATAGCCGCTTTTAAAACCAAGGGAGATATTATTAAATATCCTTGGGAGATATTTGGAAAAGATAGCTGGTTAGCTATTTTTGATGGACTCAATTTTAGCCCTGATTCTTATGATAAATCTATCGATAAATTCTCTATTGAATTATTATCAAATGAGTTGAAAAAAATGCGTAATGGTATCAAACATGAGGTTAAAAACACGCAAACCCACCCTGAGTTTTTAAGACAATACTGCGGTTTTAAGGAATAAAAATGAACACTACTGATGCTCCCATTGAAAAAATAGTCATACTCGGCGGCGGAACCGCAGGTTGGTTAGCTGCGGCAACTATCGGCAATATTTTTAAAGACACATCAATGAAGATTGAAGTTGTCGAATCAGATGACATTGGTATTGTAGGTGTTGGCGAAGCAACAATCCCCCCTTTAATAAACATTTTAGAGAGTTTAGGCATCGACCTTGTAGATTTCATTAAAGAAACGCAGGCTAGTTTCAAATTAGGTATTAAGTTTGAAGACTGGGGTACAGTAGGAGAATCTTATTTTCATCCTTTTGGCACACTAGGGCAAAGTATAGATGGCTTTGATTTTTATCAATGTTGGCTTAAATGTAAAGCTGAGAATGACAACACACCGTTAATGGCGCATTCACCCGAGTCTGTTTTAGCAGAACAAGGTAAGTTTTTTTATCCTCACAAAGCAAAAAACACCCCACTTTCACGTGCATATTATGCCTTACATTTAGATTCATCTTTGGCAGGGAAGTATCTTCGCAAGTTTTCAGAAAACATTGGCGTAAAAAGAACTGAAGGCTTAGTAGAAGAAGTGACGTTACACGATAATGGTAATATCAATAATTTAATATTACAAAACGGGAAACGAATAGCGGCAGACTTTTTTATTGATTGCTCAGGCTTTCACGGAAAACTCATCGAAAAAGCCTTGAATACAGGTTATGAGTCTTGGGCGCATTACCTACCTTGCAATAAAGCAGTTACTGTTCAAACCAAAAATGTCGGTGCTACGGCTCCTTTTACAACATCTACAGCAAAAGAAGCGGGTTGGATGTGGAACATTCCACTTCAACACCGAACGGGAAATGGTTATGTTTATTGCGACAAATATATTAGTGATGATCAAGCTAAAGAAACCCTACTTACTTGTGTAAAAGGTGAAGTGCTTACTGAGCCAAGAGTCATTTCGTTTACGACCGGAATGCGCAAAAAATCTTGGGTTAAAAACTGTTTATCTCTAGGTCTAGCTCAAGGTTTTATTGAACCTCTTGAGTCTACAGCAATTCATTTAGTGTCAAAATCAATAGCCCATTTCATTCAGTTATTTCCTGACAAAAGCTGTAATCCTGCATTGGTCGGTCAATTTAATCAAAATGTTAGAGATGATTACGAAGAAATTCGTGACTTTCTCGTGCTGCATTACTGCAAGACTTCACGAACCGACAGTGAATTTTGGCTGTGGTGCAAAAACATGGAACTTCCGGAAACACTTGAACAAAAGCTAAAATTGTTTAAAGCTTCTGGCGCCCTTAACATTAAAGATGAAGAATTGTTTCGCCCTACCAGTTGGTATTCAGTGCTAGAAGGCTTGGGTGTTCAGCCAGACAATTACAATCCGACGTTAAATGTATGGAATACCGATAAGCTCAAAAGCATTTTGGACCAAGGTCAAAAAGGCTTAACGGCTATAGCAAAAATACAACCTTCACACGATAATTTTATAAATGAATTCTGCAAAGCAGAAAAATTATAATGATATCGTTTACTGCGCTTATCTATCACTCTGAGCACGGCAATGCTTATCAATAAATTGTTGGTGAGTCATTGCTTGTTTTGCCGCTGTAATCATTGAGCTTTTCATTTGAGCTAAGTTTTTCTCAACAACATCTAGCGGGATGTTCTTTGCTCTTACATCGAAGCGTTGTGGATTAATATCAAAACCAGTAAACATACTTAACCAACTTGCCTCTTCGAATGACTCATTGTCATACATAACGATTTGACCTTGGCTTTTATACACTTCAATTTTATGCCGTAAAGCATCACTTATGGGCATATTCTGACAATAACGCCAAAATTCAGTATCATCACGCTTTGTTAACTTATAATGCAGAGATAAAAAATCTACGGCGCGGTCAAGCTCGGCATTATGTAATCGATTCACCTCGGCCATATCATGTTCATTAAACGACTTATCAGGAAAAAAAGTATAGAGCTTTGATAACCCTGATTGAATTAAGGATAACCCTAAAGATTCAAGTGGTTCAAGAAACCCAGCAGCTAAACCTAAAGCAAAACAGTTTTTATGCCAAATAACTTTTCGTTTGGCTAAGGGTAAATCAAAGTGTCTAACATTATTGATTCTTTCCCCATCTACAGTAGACAACATTTCATCTTCAGCATTTTGAGCACTTGTAAATTGGCTACTATAAATATAGCCATTTCCCATGCGATGCTGCAAAGGTATGCTCCATTGCCATCCGGCGTTATTAGCAGTAGCACGTGTATAAGGTTTAGGTTCTGTTATAAGTTCAGTTTGAACCGCGATGGCTTTATTACAGGGTAACCATTTACTTAAATCATCAAGCCCTACCTTCATTGCCTCATCAATTAATAGCCCTTTAAACCCCGAGCAATCTATAAATAAGTTACCTTCAATTTTTCTCCCATCTTCTAATTGAACCGATTCAATAAAGCCAGATGTTTGATTTATTTGAACATCACAAACATTAGCAGAAATGTGTTCGATACCTTTTTTAACAGAAAATTTCTGTAAAAAATTAGCATAAAGTACGGCATCAAAATGATAAGCATACGAATAATCAGCTAATGGCGATTGAGGATCTGAATTTGCTTGGGCAAATTTACCTTGTTTAGCTAAAACACAGGCAAAACTATAATCTTGCAAGTTGTGGTCATTGCCTGATAATTTTGCACGGTTAACATAATGATGGAAATCAACATTTTGTATTTTAAGACCGTAATCGGCGAAAGGATGAAAAAAACTTTCCCCTTTTTTATGCCAGTTTTCAAATTCAATACCTAACTTAAATGTCGCCTGGGTTGCTTTAATTAATTCAACTTCATCGATACCTAAGTCTTTATTAAATCAGACAATATTAGGAATAATTGCTTCACCAACACCAACAGTACCAATGTTGGGTGATTCAATTAATGTGACAGATATTTCTTTATCAGCAATAAAACGAGAAAGACTTGCAGCTGCCATCCATCCCGTTGTGCCCCCGCCTACAATCACTATTTTTCTAATGGCTTCAGACATAATACGCTCTCTATAAAAATTTATTCATTCAGACATTGTTGCTTGTTTACTACCATACAAAATGTAATAGGCATTCATAGTTTTGATTAATGACTATTTGCTTTATTAACTGTGGATTTAAATAAAAATCATTAATAATGCTTTAAAAGCTGTTGACCTTTTCTGTATAACACATTAACCTAAATGTAAGCGCTTTCACAGTAATTTTTACTCACTTAGCGTTTTTTTTAATATGAACTTGTAAGCGCTTTCAGTGTAAAGATTAGAAAGCCTAAGTAGAAGTTTCCAGTAAGGATTAATAAAAGAATGAATAAGATTTCATTACCGATAAACTCAAAGATGCTAAAAAAAGAATTCATCTATGGCGTTGCAACAGCATCATTTCAAATTGAAGGTGCAGCAGATAAAAGGCTCCCTTGTATTTGGGATACTTTTTGCGCAAAAGAAAATACTGTTGCGGACGGTTCAAACGGTGATATAGCGTGTGATCACTATAATCGCTGGAATGAAGATATTGAGCTCATTGATTCATTAGGTGTAGACGCGTATAGATTATCTATTTCATGGCCTAGAGTGATAACAGAATCTGGTGAACTTAACCCTGAAGGTGTTGAATTTTACTTAAACATTTTGAAAGAACTGAAAAAGCACAATATTAAGGCATTTGTTACACTTTATCATTGGGATTTGCCTCAACACCTCGAAGATAATGGGGGTTGGCTTAATCGAGAAACCTCGTATAAATTTGCACAATATGTACATTTAATAACAGTAGCTTTTGGAGATCTTGTACATTCATACGCTACGCTTAATGAACCATTTTGCAGTGCCTTTCTAGGTTATGAAATTGGTGTACATGCTCCAGGTAAGGTCGGCAGAGAATTCGGTAAAAAAGCGGCACATCATTTGTTACTTGCACATGGGCTTGCCATGTCAGTGTTAGCGAAAAACAGCCCAAATACTCTCAATGGTATTGTTTTGAATTTTACACCTGCTTATGCGGTAGATGATAAAAATGAAAACATTCTTGCGGCATCATTTGCTGACGATTATTATAATCAGTGGTATATCAAGCCAATTTTTGACGGAAAATATCCTGAAATATTACAAGAACTTCCTGACAATTGTCATCCTGAAATTCATCCCGGAGACATGGAAATAATTTCTCACTCGGTCGACTTTTTGGGTATTAATTTTTATACTCGCTCGGTTTACAAAGCAAGTGATGATGATTATTTTGAAGAACTACCTGCTACAGGAAAACTCACCGATATCGGTTGGGAAGTATATCCACAAGCTTTTACTGAATTATTACAATCATTGAATGAGCGTTATGATTTACCTCCGATATATATCACTGAAAATGGTGCAGCGATTAATGATAAAATTGTTGATAATGAAGTCGTAGATCAAGATAGAATTGATTATTATCAAGAACATTTACTGGCGGTAAACGACGCGATTGAAAGTGGCGTAAACATTCAAGGTTACTTCGCTTGGAGCTTAATGGATAATTTTGAGTGGGCAGAAGGCTACTTAAAAAGATTCGGTATTGTTTACGTAGATTATGAAAGCCAAATAAGAACAATAAAAAACAGTGGTCATGCGTATAAAACGCTTATCAGTAATCGCTAATTCAGAATAACAATAATAGGAAACGTAATGAATAAATTGCCATATTATGAAAAAGTTGGCTATGCCATGGGAGACGCTGCAGCCAATTTAGTATGGCGTGGGGCTTTGGCTTATTTAGCCGTTTTTTATACAGACACGTTTGGCTTAACTGCGGCAGCTGCCGCTATGTTATTCCTCGTAGTACGTTTAACTGATGGTGTCACTGATATTATCATGGGCATGATTGCCGACAGAACCAACACACCCTGGGGTAAATTTAGACCTTGGATTTTATGGTCGACGCCCTTTTTAGCTTTATTTATGGTGCTTTGTTTTACCACTCCCGAATTCAGTTATACCAACAAGCTTATCTATGCATACGCCACTTATATTGGCTTAACACTCGCTTATACCGTGAATAATGTTCCCTACTCGGCTTTAATGGGTGTAATGACACCGAGCAATACCGAGCGCACTAGCCTATCAGGTTTTCGCTTTGCAGGTGCATTTGCTGGGGGATTACTTGTTATGGGGTTTTTACCCGATTTAGTTGCCTATTTTGGTAATGGTAATGACGCTCAAGGTTATCAGTACACTATGTACCTATTTGCAGCTTTATTGACAGGATTAATGCTCATAACCTTTTTCACCACAAAAGAACGAGTAACAACGCCCGTTGATCGTTCTCATAGTTTAAAGTCAGAATTAATTGATTTAAGTAAAAACTTACCTTTTATTATTTTACCTTTATTAGCGATAACTTTATTTTTCTATTATCGTAATTTTTATACTGGATTATTCTTCTTTGCTATTGCATTCGTTATGTGGCGACTGATCAAAAAACTATTAAATGAAGACACTAAAAATTTAAGTAGCACACAACAAGATATGATGGATTTATTAACCAACAAGCCTTGGTTAATTTTATTGGGCATGGGTTTTTTAACCATGATGTTCAATGGCATAAAGTATGGCGTAATTGCTTATTACTTTAAATACCAAGTTGGTGATGAATTAATGGCAGGTAAATATTTTATCGGTCTACTTTTAGTGTCAATTTTAGGCGCTTTATGCACTGGCTATTTAGCCAAAAAATTAGGCAAACAAAAACTTTTTATTATTGCTTTATTATCGAGTGGAGCATTAACTGCCGGATTTTATTGGGTACCTGCAGGAAACATAACAGCAATATTTGTTTTAGGTTGTTCTGCTGAATTTTTTGCAGCCATGATGCCAACATTATTTTTCACTATGTTAGGTGATAGTGCTGATTATTCTGAATGGAAAAATGGCCGAAGGGCTACAGGTTTAATATACTCTGCAGGCACTTTTGTTCAAAAAACAGGTGGTGGTTTTGCCGGTGCATTAGTTTTAGTCGTGTTAGCAGGATACGGCTACAATGGCATGGATAAAAGTACGGTTGATGGTGCATTACCCGGTATGCAATTACTGATGAGTTGGATCCCCGCAGCTTTTGCTTTTGCTGGTGCAGCTTTAATGATGTTCTACCCACTTTCCTGTACTAAAAACCAACAAATCACAGAAGACTTAGGGGAAAAACGCAACTTAATGGTAGCTAATTAATGTTGTTACCAGAAAACCCTTTTAAATCTGAGTAACTTTCATCTTCAACTAGTTAATGCATTAATCTATGTGGTATTATTTTCTTAATACCACATTCCCACTATCCTTAATAACAGGACGTTCATGGCTACAATTTACGAAGTTTCAAAACTTGCAGGCGTTTCCTTAGCAACAGTTTCCAGAGTAATGAATAAAAATGCCAAAGTAAGCGATAAGACTCGGATAAAAGTTGAAGGAGCCATGAAAGAGTTGAACTATCGTCCTAACTCTATTGCACAGTCACTTGCTTCAAGTCGCTCTAACAGTATTGGTGTTTTAGTCTCTGAACTTCATGGCCCGTTTTTTGGGCAAATGATGGCAGGTATCGAATCAGAATTAAGAGCTGCTGGAAAACATGTCATTATTACCACGGGTCACAGTGAAGAAGAAAAAGAAAAAGACGGGATTGAATTTCTCATCAGTCGAAATTGTGATGCGTTAATTATTCACGTTGAAGCAGTAAGTGACGAATATCTAATTGAATTAAGCAAAGGTAAAACCCCAGTATACTTGATGAGTAGATATGTGGATAAACTCGTTGATAATTGCATCAGTTTAGATAATGAGATGGGTGGTTATCTTGCGACAAAAGCTTTGATAGATTTAGGCCACAAAGATATTGCTTATATAGCAGGACCTCTATTTAAAACCGATGCTAGCACCCGTTTAACAGGTCATAAAAGAGCGCTTGCAGAGCAGAATATTCCTTTTTATGAAAACCTTCTCTATATCGGCGATTTTAAAGAGACAGGTGGTAAAGAAGGTCTAAAGCACTTTATTGAAAAAAAGGTCTCTTTTTCAGCCATCGTTTGTGCCAATGATGAAATGGCTTCAGGTTCAATGAAATATGCAAGAGAACACGGGTTTAGATTACCTGAAGATTTATCTATCATGGGTTACGATAATGTGAATTTTGCAAATTATCTTTATCCAAAACTTACAACAATCGACAACCCAGTCTATTCAATGGGCAGAATGAGTGCGAAGCTTGTTTTACAAAATGTTTATAAAGTTAAAGATTTACACATTCAACATGTGTTTTCTCCCACTTTATTATCGAGAAAATCAGTGACTCAATTTCAGCCATAAACACCACCGTTTCAAAAATTTATGTAACCGCCTATCATAGATATCTTTATAAGATTTCGGAAAATTATCTACAATGGTTTTGTAACAAAATTAAAAGTGGCCATTCTTCAGCTTCATCACTCTTAATGGTTTTAAAACGAAGGTAAACGACAAAATAATGGAAATTCAATTTACCAACATTATTCAATTTATCTTTGTCTTTCAAATGATATTTGGCCTCTGTCTGATCTGGAAAAATAAGCGTTATCGTGGTTTAAGTTACTTATTAATATTTTCAGGCTTCACGATGGCTTTTAATTTAGCAGAAGAGCTAGCCGGCACGAGAGCATTTATTCTCGTTACTCCTATTTTTCTCCTAGGAAAAGGGCCATTATTCTATTTTTTTGTTTACCAACTAATTTATCCCGATAAAAAAATCACTAAAGCACTATTCATCCACCTCTGCCCAATGTTATGTGCTTTAGCATTTACTCAATGGCCACAATCGGTTATTGCCTTTGGTACCATCAGCCAATTCATTTATGTATGTCTATCCATAAAGTTAATTTCGCTTTACCATAAAGTTTCATTCTCAATGCGCTCTGATGCTGATTCACTTCAACTTTTTTGGTTAATAAAGGTGCTTATAACAGTATTATTAGTTGGTGCCCTAGATCTCATTCGGTTAAACCTACAACCTAACATCACATTGGAATTTAATTTAGCAGGCCAATTATTTGAGAATACCGCTATTTTACTCTTACTCAGTTACCTTATATTTAAAGCCGTTAATCATCATCTACTCTTTAACGGAATGAGTGCCTTTGAGCAATTAGATATAAAAAATAATGAAAAAGAAGCATTAGAAAACGATGGGCTCGGTAAAATAATATTTTTGAATTTAGAAGACGTTATAAAAAACAAATCCTTGCACCATAAAAGCCGTTTATCATTGAATGATCTAGCAGAAGAAACGGGGTTAAATACCCGTGAAATTTCACGCGCAATTAATCTAAGCGCACATTGCAATTTTTGTGATTATATAAATAAGCTAAGAGTTGAAGATTTGAAAGACAAATTACTGATAAAAACTGATGATAAAATTTCTATTCTGGATATGGCTTTTGCTGTCGGTTTCAATTCAAAATCAAGCTTTAATTTAATATTTAAAAGGGAAACAGGTAAAACACCAACACAATTCATGAAAAGCACCTGAGTATATTAATCATACAAAACAATAGGTTAACAAGTTACAGGGTGCATTATCACGATATAGGACGCTTTATTAACAACTTTCTGTAAATTATTGTTCATTCAAACAATACAGGATTAACCATGAAGCCTTCCCTATTTATACACCCCATAAAAAAAACATTTTATAGCCTCGCTATTTTAATATTACTATTACTCGTAGTAGTTTTTCTTTCCATTTTATCGTTAGACTATAGAAAACCACAGGGCTTATTACCCGTCAATAATACCGACGCCTTAGTGATTAATAACGTCAATATTGTGATGGTAAAAAAACGACAAATTCTTAACAATAAACAAATAGTCATTAAGAATGGACGAATATC
>CAJWBY010000002.1 GCA_913020705.1 uncultured Colwellia sp. | reverse complement strand
TCCGATCTCTAATACTTGGGCTGACAAACAAGAATTGATTAAAAATGTCGAGAACAGTTTATCACCTGTCAATAGCTTCAAAGGCGATAAACTATGGAGTTTATAAGATCGCATGAAACACTATGGTGTTCCTGGTGTTGGAATTGCCGTTATAAGAGATTACAAAGTCAGCTGGTTTAAAACCAATATTTAACGATAGCGATAAATATTGGTTAGTGCGTTCATGGTATATTTTAGCCAACAATTTTACATCGATTAGTTAGGCGTTAATCACTTTAAAGTGTATCTCAATCAAGGAACAAATAATTAATGAAAACAATGAAAAATCAAATTTTTCTTATTACATTCATCTATATAATAAGCACAATTGCATTTGGAAGTGCTCATGCCCAAAATAATAAAAGTACGCTTATAGATAAGTTAAATTTAATACTATTAGATCAAGAAGAAGACCAACCAGGCGTTAGTGTTCTCGTTAAAAAAGGTAATGAAATTTTATTTCAAAAAAGCAAAGGGCTTGCAAACAAAGGTGAAAATATTTCTATTAGCTCTAGTACAGGATTTAGAATAGGCTCAATCAGTAAACCTTTTACTGCATTGGCAGTTATGAAGTTAGTTGAGCAAAAAAAGCTTTCATTAGACGAGCCTGTAACCAAATACGTTCCAGAGTTACCCTTAGATTGGAAAGATATTACGATAAAGCATTTGTTATCTCATCGAGTATATATTTCTGACGACTTTTTTTCAGACTCGCATTTGAATTTAGCAAACTTGTCTACTAATCAAGATGTTGTAAAATTCCTATCCTCCAAAAGTATCAAAGTTAAAGCACAAGCTTTCGATAAAGCGATCTACTGTAATAGTTGCTTTGTATTGTTAGCTGAAGTTATTGCAAAAGTGAGTAACGTTAGTTTTTCAGAATATTTAACTGAGAATATATTTATTCCTGCCAGTATGAAAAACACCTATATTGTTCAAAAAGGAGTCACGATTAAAATGGGTGATGCACTTAATTATGCTAAAACGGATTCTATCTTTGGAATAAAGCAATATACAACAGGCGCAATGGCACAAGTCAGTAGTATTGACGACCTAAACAACTTTATGATTGCGTTGAAAGAAGGGAAAATTATTAGTAAAAAGTTGTTAAGTTTAATGACTAAAGTTCATAGTGATGCTGGCGATGATGGTACCTTTGGTTTAGGCTGGATTATAGGTTGGGGTGAGCAGCCTTTTTATTCTCATGGCGGTTCACAAGATAGTTATCAAACAGAATTGTTTTTTCATGAGAAGAACAAGCTTGAAATTGCTATTTTAACTAATGGTGGTGACAATACATATGATCTTCAAGCCCAGATAATGAGAACAATTATTACCCATTATAATTAAGTCTATATTAATATTTCAAACGTAAAAATAACAGTCGGATGCGCACGTGCTTCGATTATATTAGTTAACTTATGATTTGAATCTTAATTAAGCATTTATTCAACAGTAGAGGTTTTATGCGAATATTATTTAACGTTATAACTTGTTTATCTTTCATTATTCTATCTTATTCATCAATGGCTAAAGATTGCGATGAGTATTGTCAATTAGAGCAGGTAAAAGCCTATTTTTTCGCGCTTGATAAGGTGGCTAAAAAAGGATCAACCTCATCAGATGTTGATGCGCTTCTTGCTTTAACACATGATGATGTTAAATATATTCACGTTCAATACGAGGCAAATTTTACTAAAGACACCTGGCGTAAGGCATTTCTACGAAACATTGAGTTGGGTAGATACCAAAAAACGGATAAAAATCAAATTCGTATTCTCAACTCTATAGAAGGCAAAAATCATATAGCGATTGAATATTCGCATGGCGTTATTCAAGCAAATGGTAAATGGGAAAAAACTAACAAATACTTAGCTATTTTTGGCTTTACAGATGGTAAATTATCATTAATAAAAGAGTTATGGTAAAACTTATAACCCATTGATTAAAAAAATCTAGAGTTGCTGACCATCGATTCGTAATTGTAGCCATACATTATTCAAAGCTTTTAAGGTGTTATCAGTATTGGAGATATATCCTTTTTTGTTAGACAATAATGACATTGGGAGAGATAATTTCATTTCATTTCATTGGCCAATAATAAAGAAGACGTGTTAGGGAAGTTATATATCTAGGAAAAATTGACGTCAATGTTAAATGTCAGGACGGATACTTATTTTTTCAACCAAGTTTGGATCCCCTAAGCTTCGTCATCCTCATGTCAATGAACAACCATTTACGCGAAGCCAATGTAATATTAGAATACCCGTAGGAATATCAAAAATTATAGTACGTGCAAAGTGTAATAAACATGGTTTCGGTGGTAAATCATTTGTTGTAGATCTCATTACTCATTAAGGCGTTATGTGTTTCTATATTTTATTATTATTTCAAATTGAGGTGTTATATGTCGAATGAGTTTAGAGGAAGTAAATATGTAAATGAATCAGGTTCTAAACGTGGGAACTGGTATATGAATAGACTTGATTATTTTCAATTTCATGAATATCCGGCTTATAAAAAGCATAAGTTTCTTTCTTTATTTGTTGGTGTGTTTTTTTACTTTATAGGTATAGAAGCCTTTAAAATTATTTTTTTATTTTTTATTCCCTTTATTTATTTATGTTATGTTGCGTTGTTTACTTTCAATTTATTACGCACTAAAAAATGCCGATATAGAGGTTACTTTTTGTACCCTGCTAGGATTGTGAAATTCTTCAGGTCTATTGAAGTCGAGGTGGATTTACAGGACTTTGATTCAGTAGCAACAATGAGTAAAAAATAGTATGCGTAAAACACACAACAAGCTTCAAACATTAAAAACAATTGGTTATTTACCTCTTAACAGCACGTTAGCAGTTCAGGAGTATATATGGAGTCTTCAGAATCTAAAAAATTCCCCCTAGGTCCAACATGTGTTGTAAGCGTTGTGTTTTCTGGATCAGACACATTGCATAACTATTGCAATGCTTATTCGAGGTGATTGATTTTTTCAAGTGATTCGATGTAATGTTGTTCGTGTCTCAATTCGCTTATGCCCTGTGGCGTGATCCTTGATATTTCTAATTCTAATTTAGACTTTTCTGCTAACGTGCTGCCGCAGAAGAACAAGCGCCAGACATATCCTTAACTTGTTTGAAAGTGAAATTTTCTTATCGTAGTTTTTTATCATTTCATAGCTGTTTTTTTGCGGTTTGTCGCGACGCTATTGTTAAATATAAAAGTAAACAGATAAACTGTTGGTTATTCACATTCTTCAATATTTACAGACTTTAGCTTAATATGGCCCTTTGAAAATGACACAGAACAGCAAAAAATCAATAAACATTAAAAGTATCACGGTACTGCTCATTTCTATCTGGCTAGGCTTAGCCTTTTATTCTTTGTTATCACAAATATCAAGCTGGCTCACAAGTCACCATTTTGAAATGAGTCTATTTGCTCACATAGAATTTTTTACTTTAAGAATATGGTTGCCTTGGGTTGTTTTAACCCCGATTGTTCTTTGGTTAGCATTGCTTTTCCCTATAAAACCTAATAAATGGTTAAAAGGTTTAGTAATACATGCTTTATTTCTACTTGGTTTGTCGATTATCTCTGGGTTATTGATCAGTTTACACTATCATTTTTTTGAAAATATGAGTCAGGGAATGCAAAATTATCAACCTTGGCAGCATATTGGTCACTTCTTGTTTGGAGATAATCTTTTTTTATTTAATACCATTATTTACACGATTTTAGTGACGAATATAAACATTAAAAATTTCGCGCAAATTGCCGACAAAGAAGCCCTTATCGTCAGCCAACTAAATAACCAACTGATCGAATCGCAACTTCAAACACTTAAGATGCAAATCAATCCACATTTTTTGTTTAATACACTCAATGTTATTTCAGTCTTAGTGATGAAATCTGAAAAAGATAAAGCCACCGAGATGATTAATCGACTCAGTCTTTTTTTTAGAAACTCTTTAGATGAAAAAGACCAACAATGGATCCCATTACAAAAAGAGCTAGACCATGTAGAACAATACCTAGCGATAGAACAAGTCAGATTTGGTGATCGAATGAGTATTGTGACAAATTATGATAACAATGCATTATTTATACCTGTCCCTTCGATGCTTCTTCAGCCTTTGATAGAAAATGCGATGCAACATGGTTTAGAAGAAAAAGAAGGCAAAGGTACATTGAACATCCGTTGTTGTGTAAGTGCAGAATATTTATCTATTGTTATTATGGATGATGGAGCGGGTTGTAACTTCGATGATAAAAGTTTCAAGGAAGGCATAGGGCTGAGTAATGTTAAAGCTCGATTAAAGCAATTATATGGTACAAACCATACATTAGATTTTAGCAGTAATCAGCAAGGCGGTGTAACGGTTTCATTATCACTAAAAATTAATGTAGGAGATAACCAATAATGACAATTAAAGTATTAATTGTTGATGACGAACCTTTGGCTAGAGAAGGTGTATGTCTTCACCTACAAGATGAAAAAGAGTTCTCTATCGTTGGAGAATGTGGAAATGGTAGTGATGCAATTCGTAGTATATTGTCTTTAAAACCGGATTTAGTTTTTCTTGATATTAAAATGCCAAAAGTGAATGGGTTTGACGTTGTTAATGCTGTAGGTAGCCAGCATATGCCGCCAGTGATTTTCTTAACTGCCTATGATGAATATGCAATCGAGGCATTTAATACTCATGCCATTGACTATTTACTTAAGCCCATAGACAAGATGCGCTTTAAAGAAAGTTTGGATCATGCTCGTGACCAAATCTTAAAAAATACAATTTCACAACGTAGTGAACAACTTACCCAATTATTAAGTCAAACCCAAGGTCTTAGTAAGTTAACAGCACCTGTAAACCAAACATCTTCATTGGTTCAAAGCGAACGTTTAGTGATTCGCTCTAATGGTCATGTTTATTTACTCAAGTCTGAAGATATCTACTGGATTGAAGCAGAAGGAGATTATGTCACGGTACACACACCGGAAAAGTCACATCTTGTGCGTGAAACTATGAAAAATATGGAAGCCCGTTTAAATGAGCAGGGCTTTCAAAGAGTTCATCGCTCTAGTATCGTAAACCTAAGTTATGTCAGAGAGTTGATTAGTTTAGATAGTGGAGATTATCAAATTATTTTACGTGACAATACGCGTGTAAAATTAAGCCGGAATTACCGAGACATATTATATCAGCGGCTTCATGCGTCGCCTTAATCGAGCACAACTTCAATCATTCAAACATACCCCCTTATTAGAGATAAATATGAAAAATATAATTACAGTTATCACGTTCTTGTTTTTATTTGTTCACTTAACTGCTTGTAGCAAGTCAGAGTCAATAGAAGACATAAAAAACTTCACCTCATTGTCACCTTTGCTTGCCAGTGCAGGTATGCCTTCTAAGAGTGAATTTTCAATCGTTCAAAAAAGTGGTTATCAACATATTATAAATCTTATTCCCGGTGATTTTAGTGATGAGAAGAAGAACATAAACTCATTAGGCATGTCATTTGACCAAATAGCAGTAGATTGGAATGAACCAACATTAGCCGATTTTAAACACTTCGTTCGTTTAATGAATACCTATAAATTAGATAAAGTATTGGTTCATTGTCGTTTAAATTATAGAGCATCTGCATTCGCCTATCTTTATCAAACGACTCAATTGGGTATAGATAAATCCACGGCTCAAAGTCAGATGCGAGCTATTTGGGAGCCGGACGGTACATGGCTTAAATTTATCAATGAAGTAGAACAAAATTACAATAATCCAAAATAATAGGCAGAATAAAACGAACAACTAAATCAGTAATAGGAATTAACCCCGTTTCATTTTTAATAGTCGTCTAGATCATCTTGAAGTAAAATGGGGATTTTTCATCGACGATATCTGCTGTTCATCCATAGCGAACTGAACTTCGCCGATTGGTTCGATATATACATTAAAACACCGGTAATCTTGCTTCATCTTTAAAATAAGCAATACGGTGATAAATGCAAACTATCCTCGAATCACAAGACAGTTCAAAAAAGCCAATAAAACGTTACGTCATGATTGGTGCCTTTCTTGTTATTTTACTGCCTTGGCTGGCTAATTCTGTTTTCTTCAATTCACCTAACAACAACGCGGTTATTTCAGCAGAAGGCTTAGGCATTGCCATTGTGAAATCAGGCAATCTAATCAAGGATGTTAGAGCTCCTGGGAATCTTGTCGCAATTAATAGAAAGTGGCTCTCATCTCGAGTGAGTGCAAAAGTTGTCAAGCGAGTGCTTGAGCCCGGTGCCATTGTTACCCCCGATAGTATCATTTTACAATTATCATCTCCTGAACTTACTCAAGAATATAAACGCGTAAAAATTGAATACAAAATTGCGAAAGCTCAATTAGACGCCTTAAAAGAAATTCAAATTACACAAAGGCAAAAAAAAGAAGCCGATGTAAAGTTGTTTAAAATAGAGAAGCAACAAGCCATTGAAGATGCTGAAGCAAAAAAACAACTTAGAGTCACTAAAATAATACCGAAATATCAATATAGTGAAGCAGTATTACGAGAGAAAAAATTAACACTCCAACTAGAAATTGCACAGTTTGAACTAAAGCAACTACCCAGGCTACAGGCAAGTTTACTTAACGTAGAGAAAGCAAAAGTAGAACAACAGTTATTACGCGTTTCTTTACTCGAAGAGCAAGTGAGTAGACTTGAGGTTCGCGCACAAATGCATGGCATATTACAAAGTATCTCAGTAGAAGAAGGTCAGGAAATATCGCAAGGCGCAGAACTAGCAAGGGTTGCTGATCAAAAGCATTTAAAAGCTGAACTTCGAGTACAAGAAAGCCAAGCCAAAGATATTCAAATTGGTCAGATCGTTGAAATAGATACACGCCGTAGCAAAATTAAAGGCATTGTTTCCCGTATAGATCCGGCGGTTGTTAACGGTACGGTTACTGTCGATATTAAACTACCAAACGATTTACCCAGTGAAGCCCGTCCAGATCTTAGGGTCAATGGCACGGTGGAAATTAAGCGATTAGAAAACGTTTTGCTAATTGACAAACCTACCCATTGGCAGCAATCCAATACCGCCTATTTATTTAAGCTCACCAGCGATTCGCAAGCCATTAGAACCAAAGTCACTATTGGCGAAAGTTCAACGACTTCAATACAGCTGCTTAGTGGTTTAACACAAGGTGAGCAAGTCATTGTGTCTGATACGGCTACGTTGGAAAGATTTCCATCAATAACGATCAATTAATCAAAAATATTCGCTTTCAAAAAATCAGACGCGGTACTGAATTTATTCACTCAAAAGTGAACGTAATTCGAGTGCATAAAGTAAAACAAAATTTAACATTTGGAACATAATAATGATTAACCAAAAAACATTGATCAAAATATCGAAACTGAACAAGATTTATCACACTGACGGTAACCAAACCAATGCGTTGAAAGATGTCAACTTAACAATATCGCAAGGTGATTATGTGACGATTCAAGGACCATCGGGTGGTGGAAAATCTACCTTACTTTCTATTATTGGTTTGCTTGACAAAGCGACGACTGGTGATTATCAAATCAGTGATTTCTCTGTAAACAATTTATCAGGCGCACAAATGGCCAAAGTGAGAAATAGAGAAATTGGATTCATTTTTCAAGACTTTAATTTAATTGGCGATATGACCGTTAGCCAAAATGTTGAACTGCCCTTGGTTTATCGTGGTATTAAAAAATCGGTAAGAACGGTAAAAGTTGCAGAAGTACTAAAACGTGTAAACATGTCTGAAAGAGCTAAACATCTACCTAATCAATTATCAGGTGGTCAACAACAAAGAGTTGCCGTTGCGCGTGCTTTAGTGGGTAGCCCAACCTTATTACTTGCTGATGAACCCACAGGTAACCTTGACTCCATTAATGGTGACTCGGTTATGCAGCTGCTCAGTGAGCTTAATGAACAAGGCGTAACTATTTGTATGGTGACTCACGACAGCCGTTATGCTCATTTTGCTAAACGAACGATTAATTTGTTTGATGGTGAAGTGGTCGAGAGTTCAGTTAACGAACAAGCTAATAAAAACAAAGTTGATACACGAGAAGTTGCTGAACTTATTCCCCGTCAGTTATCCTCAGAAGTAGGTGCATAGCTATGTCTAAAGTAACTACTTCAAATGAAGTTAGGCTAAATGAAAATGGCCAAACTAATACTGATGATATTACTCAAAACAATATCATCGAAAATATAATGATCGATGTGCGTTATGCTTTTTCACGTTTTATTGCTTCGCCGGTAACAACGTTGATTATTGTCATTACTCTAGCATTGAGTATTGGTGCAACTACTGCGATATTTTCAGTGGTGAATGGCTTAATGTTTTCAGCCACACCATTTAAAGACAGCGAAAAATTAATCATATTACAGCAACAAAATTTAACTACTGATCAAACTTACGGTTTTTCTGCCAGTGAGATTTTTGATTACCAAAACCAGTCACAAAAATTTGAAAGCATGGCTGAATATCACAATATGACGTTTACCATGTATGGTCATAATGACCCAGTAAGAGTGCGAACTGGCGTGGTCTCATCTAACTTTTTTAATATGTTAAATTTAACACCGATTCTAGGTCGTACTTTTACTGAAGCCGAAGATGATCTAGGTGCTGAACCTTTACTCGTTTTAACCTATGAATTTTGGCAAAACGAATTTAATGGTCAAAAAGACGTTATCAATCAAAGTGTCGAGTTTAATAACCGTAGCCATAAAATCATTGGCGTTTTACCTCATTTCCCCCAATTCCCTGAGGTTAGTGATGTCTATATGGCTATTCCATCATGCCCTTTTCGTAGTGGTGAACATGCTGTCTCAAATAGAAGCATGCGTATGATGTCGGCTTTTGCCAAAATAAAACCTAACGCTTCACTTGCCGAAGTGAATACTGAAATGGCTGACATAGCAAAGCGTTTAAATAGTAAATACCCAGAGGCTTATCCAGAAAGTGCAGACATTAGTGCAACAGCCTTGTCTTTGAATGATGAGTTAGTTAAAAACAGTCGTCCTTATTTATATACCTTGTTAGCTACTACGTTATTACTATTTTTAATAGCCTCAGCGAATGTGACTAACTTAACCTTGTCACAACATTCAAAACGAAAACGTGAATTTGCTGTACGTGCTTCTTTAGGTGCAAGTAAAGTGAGACTCGCGCAATTATTGCTAACAGAAAGCCTATTGTTATCATTGCTAGGTGGAGGCTTTGGGCTGTTATTAGCCTTTTTGGGTTTAGGTTTTCTTAAAGATTTTGCTTCAAATTTTAGCTCGCTTTCATCTGAAATCACTATCGACACTACGGTGATGCTATTTGCTTTAGCTATATCAACTATTTCGGGTGTCATCGCTGGTATAGTACCAAGTTTTGCTAAAGTAAATTTAGTCAGTTCACTGAAAGAAGGCGGTAAGTCTTCGTATTCTACCGACCACGGATTTTTAAGAAATACCTTGTTAATTTGCCAATTTTCTTTGTCATTAACATTATTGATAGCCGCGGGATTAACAATAAAAAGCTTAAATAATTTACAGAATATTGACTCAGGCTTTAACGCTAAAAGTGTCAATGTTGCACAGGTAGATTTAAATTGGACAGTTTACAATAATGAACAATCAAGATGGCAGATTTCACAACAAATTTTACAAGAAGTACGTAAACTTCCATATTTAAGTTCCTCTGCTCTAAGTATGACTTACCCTAATGATACTGTTGGATTAAATTTTGGCCGTATTCGCCAAGCTATTCAATTTGACGACCGAGATTATAATCCGGATGACGCACCTACCAATACCTTTTCTCGTCCTGTAACTGACGGATACTTTGATACGATTGGTAGCAGCTTATTACAAGGAAGAAGATTTACGGTTGATGATGATAATAATGCACCTAATGTTGTCATTGTTAATAATAAATTTTCCGAAAAAATCTGGCCTAATGAATCACCTATTAATAAGGCAATTTCATTCAATCAAGGAGAAACGTGGCTGACTATTGTAGGTGTCATTGAAGACATACATGAACAGGGGGCATCAAATGAAGCCAGCGCTCAAATATATAGACCTATGGCACAATCTCCAGTGGGGCATATTGTAATATTAGGTAAACAGGATGACTTAACCACGACCAGTTTTAATAAAGATATCAAAGACATTGTTGCCCAGTTAGATAATCGCCAACCGTTGTCAAAATTTGAAACATTGCAACAAGCCGCTGATAATTCGATTTCTTTGCAGAGGTTTTTAGCTCAATTGTTAACTATTTTCTCTATCATTGCGTTAGTCATTACCGTGAGTGGAGTCAGCGGTGTAATGAGTTATATGGTCAACTTACGCACCCGAGAAATTGGTATCAGAATGGCGATTGGCGCTGATAAAGTTAACGTGATCACCCTCATTCTTTCTTATGGGGTAAAACTAACGTTTGTTGGATTAGTCCTTGGTATAGCTGGAGCTTACTTTAGTGGTAATTGGTTGAGTACTCAGCTATTTGAAATTAACGCCTTTGATATTGTTATTTATGGTACTGCACTGATGACCTTACTCGTTATTTCAACATTAGCGTGTTTGTTACCTGCATGGCGTGCCAGTTCAATTCCGCCAATAGACGCACTTAAGCAATAAAATGTTTTTGAGGAAATCCGTAAAATTCTCTCATTATTTTACGGACTACCTCAAATATAAGAGGTTTTATCAGTCTAAGGAACCATCAAAGTTATCTAATCAAAGTAATTAATATGTTGAATTAATCTCTTTTATATAAAGATTCTATTGTCGTTGATTCGATAGTGTGGCCATTTATCATGTAGCCAGCTAATGCACCCGAAGCATCAAGTGGTAACTCAAGTTTTTCAACAGATAGTGCGTGAAGAGTAAAACGGTAGTGATGAACACCATGCCCTTCAGGTGGGCAAGCACCGCCGAAACCTCGGTTGCCATAATCATTTTGTATTTGTGTACTACCGGTTGGAGCGTTATTGTTTTTTGTGTTCCCAGCACCTGTTGGTATCTCCATCACTGTCACTGGTATGTTAACTATTTGCCAATGCCACCAGCCACTTCCTGTCGGAGCATCTGGATCATAAGCCGTAATAGCAAAACTTTTGGTACCTTTAGGTGCATTAGTCCATTTAAGGTGAGGAGATAAATCACTGCCAGAACAACCAAAACCATTGAATTCTTGTGCTTTAGACATGAACTCTCCTTGAGCAATATCTTTACTGGATAATGTCAGGTTTCCCGCAAAAGCAGATATTGAAAGGCTAAGTGTTAAAATAGAAAAAAATTTAAGCGTATGGCGCATAATAATCCTTGTTTGTGTGTATTCAATTCAAGCCTTATTATTAACGTTCAGATGTTCACTGAATAGTCCATAAACGGTCACACTTTCGCCCTAATCCTCCATTTTAGTTTTACGTAGTTCCGATGGGGTTAAACCAAACCGTCCTTTGAAGCGATTAGTAAATCTTGATTGAGACTGGTAACCACATTTTTCGGCAATCAACGTAATGGGATCCTGAGTTGTTTGCAATAAATGTAATCCTAAGCCTAGTCTTGATTGATCTTTAATCTCTTGCAAGCTAGTGCCTTCTGCTTTGAGTTTGCGGCGAAGTGTCGATTCGCTCATTGCTAGATAATCACAAATATGTTCGATGCTTAATTGCTGAAAATGAGTATCAGAAAACATTTCACTAAGACGATGGCCAATTTTGGGGTTGCCCACCATAGACAAAATATCTTTATGACCCATATGACAGAGTAATGATAATATTTCTCTTTTTCGAATAGGCCATAATTGAGGAGGGGCCCAGAGTGAACTTTCAACGAATTGATTCAAACATTGTTCTAAAGAGGGGGTTACTTTACCAATACAATAATCTTGTTTATTCGATGCACTAACTTGAATACCTTCAAAATCTTGATAATCAAATTCTATCAATAATGCAAAATATTCCATGTCTTTAGGTATGTTACGCATATTTATTGCAGGGCTATTAGAGAGAAAAATAAAGTCTCCAGCATGACAAACTAGTTCATGATTTTTCCCAAGTTCTTTGTCACCATTAAGCACAATAATTAATAATGGTTTTACTATAGGGACATTTAATATGTTTTGCTTTTTGAATGATGTATACACAGAAAAAGGTAGTTCACGCTTTTCATTCAAAGTGTTTTTGATGGTACTCAGCAGATTTTCCATAGTTGCCTAATAAGATGATTATTTTTGCAAAATAATTGGGAGCGCTTTGTGTTACACCCTGATTATAATATTAATTTGAACATATTAACATTAGGCTGCTTTCTTAACGCTTCATAAGTCTTATACTTTAGAAAGACAAAGAGAAACTCACTGGAATAATATTCTTACTTAGTTCAATATTAATTCCCATGATCATTTATGATATTGTTTATTCATTCAAGTTCAGCGATTAGCTTTATTAGCTTTATTGTGTCATTAAACGACGAGGTGTTAAATGAAATTAGGCGCATTTTCAGTAAGCTTATCAGTTAATAACATTGAAGAGTCAAAAGTGTTTTATCAAAAACTTGGCTTCGAAATAGTGGGAGGAGACCAAACTCAAAATTGGTTAATACTTAAAAATAGTGAGCACACTATTGGCTTGTTTCAAGGAATGTTTGAAGGAAACATAATGACTTTCAATCCTGGTTGGGATCAAAACTGTAAAACTCTCGAATCATTTCATGATATTAGAAAACTTTTAAAAGAGTTTGAGGATCAGGGCGTCAACATATTACAAAAATCTATTACTGGTGAAGTTGGTCCTGCCAGTTTCTCAATTAAAGACCCTGATGGGAATTCAATATTAATAGACCAACACGTGTAATTTTTTTGATTAGAAAAAAGCAGCGTTAATAATAAAGTTAAAGGTGATCTTTGGAATGTAAAAACTATCGTGATGCATTTGAATTTTTTTTAATTAAAGGCCTTATCCCTGCGGGATATGAAATAACTGCAGCTGTAGCGTTAGATCCTGTTCCTGAAAGTGCTAAGTATGAAGCCTTAATTTTTTCACTAGACAATAAAAATATTGTTTATCGAAAAGGTAAGGTTACACCAGATAGACCGGGCGCATTTCTAGCCGTTTGGCAACGCCCACCCTTAGGCAATCTTGATGGTAATAAGCCAATTCCATTGGAATCGAATGCACTTGATTACTTATTCGTACAAGTGGAGAATTATTCTAGTATTACGACCAACGACATTTTGGTGAAGAGCCCGATGCATGGAATGTTTATTTTCCCTGTTTCAGTACTCATTGAGAAAGGGATTGTTTCTTCTATAAATAAGAAAGGAAAAACAGGTTTTCGGGTTTTTCCTCCGTGGAGCGATGATAGAGGTGTCGATGGAACCAGAGTTTTTTCTGAATCGGGTAAAAAGACTCAGCGTTGGCAATTACCGTATTTTTTAGAAATTGATGATGGTGACTTAATCGACCCATGCAAATTAAAAAATATGCTTAATTACTCATAATAAGCTTTAAAATTATCACTGATGGTCTGGGGGAGTGAGTCATCCCAAATGATTTTTTATAAATAATCACCTAGCCAATAGGAAATTTAAATATGTGTGGTCGGTTCAATAGCACCTTTGATAGCGGTATGAAAAAGCTTTATACCAGCTTAAAAATTCATGAAATTATTGATATACCGATTGATCGTCGTTTCGTAAAAGCTGCTGATACCGTCTCTATCGTCAGGAATGTAGGAGAGCAAAGACGAGTAGAAAACGCTACTTGGTGGCTATTATTAGACCAAGCTGACAATGATTTTAAACCCTCTCGGTATACTTCATTTAATACACGATACGATAAGCTGAATACACCTGGGAGTGCTGGCTATGAAGCGTACCGTAGTTCAAGATGTATTATTGCCGTCAAAGGCTTTGGCGAAACTGAATTTGTGAATAAAAAGCCTGTTCATTATTTTGATCTGGAAGCAGCGTCTGGTGGAATCATACTAGGCGGTTTGTGTCGAGAGTGGCAACATCAATCTACAGGTGAAATTAAATTGAGTTGTTCAGTAATTACCTTACCTCCACACGAAAAACTAAAACATATTCATAGTAAAGCAATGCCGCTAATGCTGCCACAAGAATCATCACTCATAGACCAGTGGTTAAATCCTCGAGTTAATGAAATCGAGCTATTTAATAGCCTGTTAATTCCCTATATACCGCAGACTTTAATTGCGCATCAAATAGATAAACCAATGACCCATCAGGTAATCGCTAAGTCGCAGACCATTAACCGAGATTGAAAAATAAGGCACTATGAATAATAGGACACTTTTTCTTTTCATAGGTATCAAAGGTAGAGTAGACTTTGTATTCATTAACAAAGTCTATACTGAGATCGAAATGCATAAATCTTTAAATAAAATATTACTATCTGTAACGATTATAGCGATTTTTAGTGCGTGTACAACGTTGAAGGAAGTAGGAAAAGACATCGGGCAGACAACAAAAAAAGTAACCACTGAAATTGGTCATGCAACAAGAGACGTTGCCAAGAAAACAGTTAAAACTATAAAAGAATATTAGTGATCTAAAACGGTTTATTTAATGTCTTAAAGTTATTACTAATGTGCATTCACTTCTTTACTTAAGTTGTTTAAAACAATATCAGCGTTAGACCACGACAAATAATTTTGCATATTTGTCATCATCATATATATTGAAAAGTGTATATTAAACAGCAAGGACGCATGAGTGAATAAAAGCGCAGAACAATTAGAGTTTATACGTTTATTATCATTAGACTCAGAAACTAATTTTACGAAAACAGCGCACTTTCCTTTGGCTATGAAAAAGCTAACAGGGCTTTTAAATAGTCCATTTTTTATTTTTACCGTAGTTTACAAAGATGTTCAAAACAATAAATCGCATTACAATAGTTACTGTTTGAATACTCAAGGTAATGAGTCAGATGAACAACGTGTAGTTGTTAATGTAAATCAGAATAACCAACCTGACACTATTAGTTTGTTAAACAAAAAATTACAAGAAATTAGGCAAAGTAAAAGCCAAGTGATTGTTAGTTTCTTAAACAAAACAGATTTTAGTGATTCTCAAGAAAGCAATTGTTACATATTACCTTTTTATGTGGGTGATGAGCTTATAGGGGTCATTAGTTATCAGTCTGATACATCTAATAGCATCATTCAAAAATCTAGTCCGCTCTATCAATTTATTCATTATGCTTTTTCTTCCGCTCATACTAATAGACAAAAAAGTACGCAAATAAACACATTCCAAACAGTATTGAACTTAATGCCACAACGAGTTTTTTGGAAAAATAGAGAGTCTGTTTATTTAGGAAGTAACAAAGCTTTTTCAAATGACGCACATTTGAATTCACCCTCAGAAATTATTGGAGTGACTGACTTTGATTTATTTCCTGAACAAGCAGAACTGTATCGATCAGACGACGCTAATACCATGGCATCAAGAGAGCATTTAATTGGCTCTGAAGAGCCTCAAACACATTCTAATGGAAATACTATTTGGTTACGTACATCTAAGCGTCCAATTATTAATGATTTTGATGAAGTTATTGGTATTGTTGGTACATATGATGATATTTCTGAATTAAAAAATATGCAGGCTGAGTTAAGCAAGGCACGTGATGAATTAGAAGATAAAGTAGAAAAACGTACTCAAGAGCTAAGTCAAACTAACAAGAAATTAGCCGTCGCATTTGAATCATTAAAGTCCACACAAGACCAACTTGTTGAGTCTGAAAAAATGGCAGCATTGGGTAATTTAGTTGCAGGGGTTGCTCATGAAATTAATACACCAATTGGTATTGCCGTAACAGGGGCTAGTAATCTAGAACATAGTGCATTGCTCATTAAAAAAGCAGTTGATAGCGGAAAAATTAATAGAAGAGTATTTGTTAATCAGTGCAATAGTTTAATTGGCAGTAGCGAAATAATTTTGCGAAACCTAGAGCGAGCATCTGAACTGGTTAGAAATTTCCAAATGATAGCTGTTGACCAGTCAAATGATGAAAAGCGTACGATTAATTTCTTTAAATACTTGAATGATATTATTACGACGCTTTCTCCTAGAGTTAATGAAAAAAACATTAAAATATTTTTATCAGGTGATGAAAGTTTAACGCTACTAACATCCCCAGGAACTATTGCACAGATAGCGACTATTTTAATTGATAATTCGTTAACCCATGCTTTTGAAGATATAGTAAATGGCCAGATTAAGATCAGCTTTAAGATGCAAAATAATACTTTAATGCTTACCGTTCAAGATAATGGCTGTGGTATTGAAGTGGGGAAAATAGACAAGATATTTGAACCTTTTTATACAACTCAACGACAAAGTGGCTCAGGTTTGGGGTTAAGTATACTCTATAATTTCGTAACACAAAGTTTGAATGGTAAGGTTACTTGCCTGAGTACCATCGACGAATCAACTCAATTTGTCATTGCAATGCCGGTATGATCTCTAAAAATAATTATGATTACTTTGAGCTTCCCGTTTAATAATTGAGTTAAAATGAATTAAAGCGTTAAATCAAGGTTACTAATCAGTGCGGAAATCATAGCTTCTGATTTTGCAACTTCGCATTCTCAGCCGAACATTTATTGTGAACAGTACCTCTACTTAATCAGTTTTAATCACTGTTTCTATATTTTGTATTGTACGATCTTTAATTGTTATTCCAACGTTTGTAAAATCTACTGGTTTAGATATTTGGCAGATAATTTCGTGTTTGGTCTGGTTTTATGTTGGTATTAATTTTGATGCGGGTAGTATCGAACAATTTGAGTATATCTCGTTTTGTTCCTTTGATTACTGTAGCGTTTTTTTAATATTGCTTGCAAACAGTTAAATTAGGCATTGAAATCCCTACAAAAATTGATGTCGACACACTATTTAAGACAGCAAAGGAAATAGTGCCATAAGCGGTTTTAGTCTAAATATCTATAGATATAAGTTAGATAACAATTAATTTAACTTGGAATACTTTGATAAAAAAAAGCGACCACCATTCATAAATGGTAGTCGCTATCTGTGTATAAGGCATTGATTAACTTGTAAGTTTTTTCTTATCAAGATAAATAAACTTTTCTTCTGATGAAACAACTATTGTATTTCTACCATGCTCTTTAGCCTTATAAAGGGCTTTGTCAGCAGAAATAAATACGTCTGTGGTATTTGAACGTCGTTCAGTAAAAGTGGCAATTCCAAACGAACAGGTAATTGTTAGCACTTTACTTTGGTTACGTAATTCAAACTTTAAACTATTGATCACCTTTTTGATTTTTTTCGCGAGCAAAACGGATTCTTTTAAATCGGTTCCTGGCATAATAATAACAAATTCTTCACCACCATAACGGGCAACATAATCAGTAGAGCGAATTTGTTTTTTTAATGTTTGGCCAATACATTTCAAAACTTGATCACCAACATTATGACCAAAGGTGTCATTAATACGTTTGAATTTATCAGCATCAATTAACATTAGGGTTAACGGCAATTTAGAAGCAGACCAAGATTTTCTTTCTTTGTTGATTGTGTCTACGTAACCTTTGCGGTTGCCAATAGTGGTGAGTTCATCGATTAATACGCTTTCTTCGACAATATTTAATTTTGTTTCCAATTCTTCAACAAAAGTTGCTGTAGTGCTTACTTTATAAGTTAAATCACTAATTGTAGATTCATTATTTACATGAATTTGGTTTTGTGTTTCTGCATAGTCATTCATAATTGAGGACATCAACAAAACATTGTCTTTTATATGTTGTTGCATACCATCAAGTGTATCTATCGATTTTGCTTTAACTTCCATATTTTTAAGTTGGAAAACCATCTTATCTTTTACGTCATCTGCATTATCTTTAGTTGAGGTCAAAAGGTTTTCAATGACACTAGTATGTTTGAAAGCATCCATAATATTCGAATGAATATCGTTCAACATTTCTTCAGCCGCACAACGTTCTTGCTGGATGAGTAAAGCCAAATAAGTTGTCGAACGCTCTACAATGTTGATGGTTTTGAAAAAGGAACCTTTATCATCCGTTACCTGCTCTGCTTCAATTAAAACATTATTGATAAACTTATCGTTGGGATATGTTTTAGCTAACTGTTTTGAAATGGTAACAACATCTTTAATTAACCGTTTACTGGCTAGATGAATATCTGTAGCTTTCACCCCCGTCTCTTCTGTCATTACCTCAGTTTCAGAGACAACCACTTTTGAAACATTTCTAAGGGTACCTAAATCTTCAGAAAAATACGCCAATGCCTTACCAACCGCAACCATGATGACATGGTCTTCTTCTTTTAGCGTAATAGTTGTCATGATTTCATCAATTTTCTCACTTTGAATTGATGATAGGTTTTTATTAGCACTTTTTTTTAGTAACGCTTTTAAGCTGTTAAGATCTTTTTTCTTATTTTGATAATTTACATTGTCAAAATTTTGTTTCATTTTTGCATACTGTTCAACGAGCGAAGCAAAAGTAAAAATTGCTTCGTTAGAGTTCAACGCTACTTTAATATCATTAATCTTTACAGCTAGCGGCCCTGAATTCGGGGCGCTATCAATAAAATGTCGCAGTGCATGTTTTAATTCACTATTAGCACGGCTAAGTAACTTGGAGTCTTGGGCAGACTGAGGGACACTCATTTAGAAATCTCGTTAAACATGTAGACTATATATATCATCTTAAGATACTCCAAAAAGGCCATAATTTCAATTAATGAGAGTAAAATAGTGCCTTGTTCTCTTGGCTAATATTGATATTTATCTCCGTTAGAATTTGAATGTAACCACTAAAGAAACTTGAATTAGTTTGCTAGCAGTTTATGTAAAAGATCATTAATAATTATGGGCCGAAAAATAGTACAATGTTCGTTTTTACAACTAAATAGTTTAGTGTGTGGTTTTATATATTATAAAATTTAGCCTTCCAGAACTGAGATTTTAGATGTGTTATTAGCTTAGGAGATTTACGTGTATTTCATTACTGTGTTTGGCTTACTTTTAATGTGTTTAAGCATCATCATGATTGTTAATCCTGGCTATTGGTTTAACGGAATAATTATCTTCAGTAGACACCCGTACTTTCATTGGTTTGAGGTTGTTAGCCGGCTAATCAGTGGAGTTATTTTTGTACTTTTTAATAAATCTACACCATATAGTCTACTAATACTCAGCATCGGGTATTTACTTATTGGTGTTGGACTTGGACTTTTAATTGTGGGTTCTGCTCAACATCGTAAATTTTCTGTTTGGTCAGCGAATAAATTTAACCGTACATTTAGACCTGCAGGTATTGTTTCTTTGATATTTAGTCTATTCTTGATTTACGCATCGACTATTAGTGTGTTTAATAACTAAAATATTGTTTTTCGCTAATAATAGTCAGCTTGATTTATTATTTTTTTGTGCACATCAACACCATTTTTCATGGTGCACTTACTCATCACTTTGTTATGGAAAACTTCATTTTATGCCAATAACTGAAAATTCAAATATCGAACAACTTGAGTTGGTTTTAAAAGCTACGGGTGTTGGGATTTGGGACTGGAAAATTAGCACGGGTGAAGTTAGTTGCAATGAACATTGGGCTAAGATGATTGGTTACAGTTTAGAAGAATTACATCCTATTAAATATGATACATGGGCTCAACACCTTCATCCAGAAGACTTACCAAAAGCAAATAAGGTTATAGAACAACACTTTAAAAGGGAGATTGAGCTTTACGAAATCGAAATACGAATGAAACACAAGCAAGGGCAATATATTTGGGTTCTTGCTACAGGTAAAACCATTGAATGGCATGAAGATGGATTGCCAAAGAGAATGATAGGTACTCATTTAGATATTACTCAACGAAAAAATAATGAACAAAAATTATTAACAACGAGTCACCTCTTAGATGAATCTCAAAAAATATCAAAAGTAGGGGGCTGGCAATTAGATTTAATCTCAAATGAATTATTTTGGACAGCTGAAACCTACCGTATACATGAAACATCCCCTGAAACATTTAATCCGAATGTAGATGCTGGAGTGAGTTTGTTTTTACCTGAATCACGTCAAGTTATAACGGAAGCGCTAGATGCAGCCATAAACCAGGGCAGAGGTTATGATTTAGAATTAGAAACATACACAACAAAGGGTAGTTTAATTGACATAAGAACTACCTGTATAGCAACAATGAATAATGGGAAATCAACAAAACTAACAGGGATATTTCAGGATATAAGTGAACAAAAAGCGATTCAGCGTAAATTAGAAAAGTCTAATCGTGATTTAGAAGCCGTTAACGAAATATTAAGTCGTGGGGCAAACTACGATGCGCTAACAGGTTTACCTAATAGAAACTTGTTAGCTGACAGAATGGAACAAGCCATTGCATATAATAAACGTAATAAGAGTAGTCTTGCTATCGTCTTTATTGATTTAGATGGATTTAAAGAAGTTAATGATACTTACGGTCACAGCATAGGAGATGACTTGTTATGCTGTATCACTGAAGAACTTAAAAACACAATGAGGGAATGTGACACCTTGGCGCGAATTGGTGGCGATGAATTTGTTATGATACTCGATGAATTGGAAGATCCAGATCAATGTTCTGTTATTTTAAAGAGAGTACTTGAATCTGTTTCTAAAACATCATTTATTAAAAACAAGCCTATTCAGGTATCTGCAAGTATTGGCGTAACCATTTACCCTCAAGATAACAGCAACTCTGACCAACTGTTACGACATGCCGATCAAGCCATGTATATCGCAAAGAATTCTGGAAAAAATTGCTTTCATATTTTTGATGTTGCAAAAGATGTAGCAGAAAAACATCAACATGTAGAAGTGACCAATATTCGAATTGCGCTAATAAGTAATGAATTTGAGCTCTATTATCAGCCAAAAATAAACATAAAAACTAATGAGGTTATTGGCTTAGAAGCACTTATCAGATGGCGTCACCCTGAGCTTGGTACACTACCCCCTTTAACTTTTTTGCCTAGTATAGAACAAGACATATTGAATGTTGAAGTAGGTGAATGGGTCATGAAAACAGCTTTAACTCAACTTTCAATATGGTCAGCTAAAGGCATTAATATTCCTTTGAGTGTCAATATTAGTCCATTGCATTTACAACAACCTAATTTTGTAGATCGCCTTAAGCAAATGTTGAAAAAATTCCCAAAATTTAAAGCAGGTAGTATTGAGTTCGAAATATTAGAAACAAGCGCTTTAAGAGAGATAGAGCAGGTCACTAAAGTAATACATGAATGTCATCATTTAGGTATTACCTTTTCTATTGATGATTTTGGCACTGGGTACTCATCTTTAGCATACTTGAAACGGTTACCTACGGACTTCTTAAAGATTGATAAATCTTTCATTAAAGATATGCTTGATGACCCAGATGATAAATCAATAGTCATGGGCATTATTAGTTTGGCTAAAGCATTTAATCGTAGTGTGATTGCTGAAGGTGTTGAGACAACGGCTCATGGCGAACAATTATTGCTTTTAGGTTGCCACCTCGCACAAGGTTTTGGTATTGCTCGACCTATGCCAAATTATGAATTCCCCTTGTGGCTAAAGGAATGGCAAACAAAAAACGTTTGGCAGTATTTAAGCGATACCAACACTCTTGAGACATCGTAACTTAAAATTTTACTCTCAATAGTTATTAGTATGGTAAATTACAGTATTTGAATACTAATATTCGTCCATGTCTTTAACTAAAGATTGCATAGGAAAACTTCTGGAGTCTGTAAATTGAACTTAACTAAAATATTTGTAATTTTGTTATCTACATTTTCTTTACATGTTTTTGCTGCAACTCAAGATGAAATAAATCATCTTTTAAGATTTGTTGCTTCTACGGATTGTAAGTACGAGCGAAATGGCACTATGCATACTGGTAAAGAAGCGGTTGAACATATAAATAAGAAATACGCATATTACTCTGATGATATCGAATCTACTGAAGACTTCATTAAGTATTCAGCGACGAAAAGTAAAATGTCAGGAAAATACTATAAGATTCACTGCACTAATAATTCATCAATGAAAAGTCAAGATTGGCTTTTAGCAGAGTTACTGGTTTATAGAAAAGCAAATCAATAGTTAATGAAAAACGTTTATCATCGATGATTTTAAAAGCATTTCAGGTGCTCCCCTCAAAGTTTTAAGTACTCACGAAATCAGAGCTATAAAAACTATTATGATTATAGAAAATGTTTTGGCTGAAAATTACATAGAAATGTTGACTGTTTGGGAAGATTCCGTCCGCGCAACACATGACTTTATCACAGAAGAAGATATTGAGTTTTTTAAACCTATTATTCTCGAACAAGCTTTTCCAGCAGTAACTTTAAAATGTGTTAAAGATGAAAATGAATTTATCTTAGGTTTTATTGGTACGCACGAAAAGAAAATTGAAATGTTATTTATTCTAGATAGAGTAAGAGGAAAAGGCATTGGTAAGTTATTATTACAACACGCGTTAGACCATTTAAAAATCAATAGTGTTGATGTGAACGAGCAAAACCCATTAGCCGTTGGATTTTATGAACATATGGGATTTTCCATCTCTTCACGTTCACCTCTTGATGATATGGGTAAACCATTTCCTATACTTCATATGACGTATCAAAACGCGTAAAATTAAAGTCACTCAGGCTTACCCCCATAATAAATTAAAGTTATTGAAGACAATAGGAAAAAACATGAGTAATGATAAAACAGAAGCCGGAAAGGCAGCTGCTAAAGAACAAAAACATATAGAACGTCAAAAGAAAATTAAGGCCAAAGTTGATGAACGCATCGCTCTTGCTACAGAAGAAAGGGGTGTTTTTGTTGTTATAACCGGTAATGGTAAAGGTAAAAGTACTTCAGGTTTTGGTACGGTGTTAAGAGCCATTGGTCATGGACAAAAAGCAGGTGTTGTCCAATTTATTAAAGGTTCGAAATGGGAATGCGGCGAAATGAATATTTTGAAGCAATTTGCTGTACAACATCATGTTATGGGAACAGGGTTTACTTGGGAAACACAAAGCACCGAAACTGATTTAGCCGCCGCAAAAGTTGCATGGCAAAAAAGCAAGGAAATGTTGAGTGACGAAACACTTGATATTGTTTTACTCGATGAAATGACTTACATGGTTAAATATGGCTATATTGAGCTTGACGACATTGTTGAAGCGTTGAATAATCGTCCGAAAATGCAACACGTATTAATAACCGGCCGTGCATGTCATCGTCGCCTCATTGATTTAGCCGATACCGTATCTGAAGTTCAACCAATAAAGCATGCTTTTAAAGCTGGCGTAAAAGCACAAAAGGGTCTTGATTGGTGATTTTAGCGAATTAAATTAAGGAACTAATGTTAGTTGTGCGCTTAATCACATTATCGGCCGCTTATTTAAAATCATGCTCTTATCTTGAATGATCGAAGTATTGAGTAGTTATCTAGGCGTTTTATTTTAACAAAACAACGTAAAATCTTGAACAAAAATCTATATTCCACATATACTGAGTAATGAGATAATTAAATCAATGGCAATAAGTTAATAATTAAAAATATGAAAATAAGAATCGCCTTATATCTCCTTCTGTTTTTTGCCTTTTTCCGCTGTGCACCTCTGCTCTCAGAAGAACAACCCCAAAAACCCATTGATATTATTACTGTTGTGGCAATAGAGGGCAGTTTGCCTTTTAGTTTCAAACTTCCTGATGGAACATTGAGTGGACTTTATGTTGAATTTTGGGAGCTTTGGTCTAAAACAAACAATATTCCTATACGTTTTAAAATGGTCCCTTTCAAAGAAAGCTTACAACTTATAAAACAAAAGAATACTCTGCATGCTGGACTTTTTAGAAATGAACAACGTGAACAATGGGCGGATTTCTCATTACCTATTCATAATGTACAAACAGGCATTATTTATAATAATGCACTCCATAATAAATCCAAACTCAAAGATCTAAATGAACTGGTCATATCAACTCAATCCGAAAGCTTCCAAGAGTTTTATTTAAAAGAGCATTTTCCTGACTTTGAACTGTCAACTTATAACAGTCTTGAAGAGGGAATATCACAATTGTTAAATAATGATATTCAGGCGGTTGTTGCAGAATTACCTAATGCTATTGCTCAAATAGCTAAAAGCGGTTTAACGGGGGTTTTCACGATATCTGATGAAGTCATTGTTTCAAATAATGTTTATGGACTTGTCGTTAAAAACCAGCCTGAATTGCTCGCTAAAATTAACGCCGGCATCGAAAATATTCCCGTTAGTAAAATTATTGAATTAGAGAAAAAGTGGTTACCAACGTTAAAACCTTTTTTTAATGACCTATCCACAGTGTCTAGTTTAACGGGGACTGAAAAAAAATGGTTGTCTCAAAATAATACGTTTAGTTTAGGAACCGATCCTGCTTGGGCTCCCTTTGAGTTTAATGATGACCAAGGTGAACATAGCGGCATTTCAGCTGATTACATGCAGTATGCACAAGAACAATTACAAATAGATCTGAAACCAACATTAGAACTAAGTTGGTCTGGAGCTCTAGAGGAATTTGAGCGTGGTAATATAGATATCATGTCTTCAATATTTTTTACAGAAGAAAGAGCAGAACATATTAATTTCACCAATCCATATTTTGAAATTTCATTAGTCATTCTTAGTAAGAAAAATGCTTTTTATGCGGAAAGTTTATCGTCATTAAGTGGCAAGAAATTAGGCCTAATAAAAGGCTATGTTTATAATCAGCTTATCAGTCGAGATTATCCAAATATAGATATAGTAGATGTTGAGTCACTTCAAGAAGGGATTGAAAAGTTACAGTCGGGTGAAATCGATGCTTTTGTTGACTCAATTGCGGCGATTAATTATGAAATAAGTAAAAATAAAATAACTGATTTAATTATTACTGCATTTACGCCGTATAAACTTGAATTATCAATGGCTGTACGTAAAGGCCTCGAACCCCTTATTCCCATATTAAATAAAACTTTTGCGAACATGGATAAGAAACAGCATTCTGCCATTGCAAATAATTGGTTGTCAGTACATGTTCAATCGGGCACCCAATTATCAACGATTGTTTTTTGGTCACTACCGATATTATCATTACTCATTTTGATCATTGTTATTTTCTTCCGTATGAACAAAAGACTCCAAGTCGAAATCGAGGCTCGGATTATAAATGAAGAAACACGCATTACCGCTCAACAAGATTTAGCTGCACAGAAAACAGCAATGGACGAGCACTCATTGGTTCTTGTAACAGACATCAAAGGTATTATTACCTACGCGAATAATAAGTTTTGTTTACTCAGTGGTTATAGTCGAGAAGAGCTTATTGGCGAAAATAATAAGATTCTCAACTCGGAAAATCAGTCCAAAAGTTATTGGCACAAGATGTTTTTAGAAGTTTCTCAGGGAGAATTTTGGCACGATGAAGTCCTTATTACAGCTAAAGACACAAAGCTTTACTGGGTAGATACTACTATTGTACCGCTTTATAATAACGTGAATAAATTGAGTGGTTATACTTATATAAGTACCGATATTTCACATCAAAAAGAAATTATTACTCACTTAGCTGAAGCGAAAAAACAAGCGGAAGTGGCAAACGAGTCCAAAACTGATTTTTTAGCGAACATGAGCCATGAAATTCGAACCCCTATGAACGGTGTGATTGGCATGACTAATCTATTGCTTGATACGCCATTGAATAAAGAGCAACATAACTTCGCTAAAACAGTAAAGAACAGTGCTGAATCTCTGTTGGGTGTTATTAACGATATTCTTGACTTTTCAAAAGTTGAAGCTGGTAAGTTAGAGCTTGAACCGCTTGAGTTTGATTTGGCATTATTGTTACACGACCTTGGAAGCACTCTATCTTTTCAGGCACACAATAAGCAGCTAGAGCTTATCTGCCCCGCGAATTTAATACCAACGCAGTCGTTCGTTGCTGATCCTGGCCGTATAAGACAAATACTCAATAACTTGGTGGGTAATGCCATTAAATTTACTGACAAAGGTGAAGTTTCAGTAAATTGTAAAATTGAAGAAAAGACAGAGCAAAGAACAAAGCTTCTCTTTGAGGTAACTGATACAGGTATCGGCCTTTCTGAAGAACAAAGAAGTAAGCTTTTTGAACGTTTCAGCCAAGCAGACGGGTCAACTACTCGTAAATATGGGGGGACTGGCCTAGGTCTCTCAATCAGTAAACAATTAGCAGAGTTGATGGAAGGTGAAATAGGAGTAAACAGTGTCGAAGGTCAGGGTTCCACATTTTGGTTTACTATCAATGTTGAAAATTCTACCAACACTCGCCCCAAGAAAATTTACGATAATTTACATAATCAAAAAATATTAGTGGTAGATGATAACTTAACCAATCGAACGTTGTTAGGTTTGTTGCTTACTAAATGGCAAGTCAAGCATACCTTAGTTGATAGCGGGAAAAAAGCTTTAGAAAGCTTAACTAAAGCCTTTGAAAATGGCAGTCCTTATAATATTGCTATCCTAGATATGCAAATGCCTGAAATGGATGGCTTTCAATTAGCAATGAGAATTAAAGAGGATAGTCGTCTTTTTCCGAATACTCGCTTGATGATGCTCACTTCACAAGGACAACGTGGAGATGCTGAAAAATTGAAAGAAGCTGGATTTAATGGATATCTGAATAAACCCATTGTTCAGTCTATTCTCTATAATACTTTAATGACAATTGCGGGCGCAAATTCACCCAAACAACCTTTGGTTACTGCCTATAGTGCACGTCAACTCCCACAGTTCAATGCAAGAGTGTTGGTGGTTGAAGATAATGCGGTAAATCAAAAAGTGGCTCAAGGTTTATTGAAAAAATTTGGTATACAAGTTGATATAGCAGCTAACGGACAAGAAGCACTGAACACGTTAGAGAATTTACCTTTTGATTTAGTCTTGATGGATTGTCAAATGCCAGTGATGGATGGTTATGAAGCTACTCAGAAAATACGGCTTCCTGAATCGAAAGTGCTCAATCAACGGATACCTATAGTTGCAATGACCGCTAATTCAATGCAAGGGGATAGAGACAAATGTCTCTCCGTAGGAATGGATGACTTTATTTCTAAACCTGTAAACCCAAGTAAGTTGCAAGAGGCATTAAAGCGATGGTTACCCGAGTCAAAATCCATTGCTGTTCAACAAGGTAATAGCCAACGACGAAGGTAAACTTGTTACTTGAAGTCTAGATGATACTTATTCAATAGTTCAAGGTAATAATTTGAGGCTTTTAATTGTTCGGTTAATTGTCCAAAGGCTTGTTTTATTTCTAAAGAATCGTTTCTCTCTTTAGTCAGTCCTAAGTAGACTGGCGTTTTGTCGATATAGGGCCATATTGGTTTAACGTTATTACTCACGTTGTATTTTGTGATTAATTTATTAAAAACATATGGATTCGAAATAGCCATATCAATACGACCAGAAAGTAACAATTTCAATAATACTTCTTCATTTAATACAGGTAATTTAGTTAAATCATTTGTTTTGTCGAAAGTTTCGCCGTATGAATATCCTCTTTTTGTTCCAATAGAATATTTGGCTAATTCGTTTAGTTGGCCAGAAAATTCAAATTTACTGTCCGTTAGAGTAAAAAGTTGATTAACTTCGTAACCGTACGATGGTTCTATGAAGTGATATATTTTCTCACGTTCTTTATTTCTAAATAACGTTAATATAAGGTCAACTTTACCTTGTTCCACAAGATAGAGTGCTCGTGACCAAGGGAGAATTATAAACTCAAAATCATACTTTGAGTTTGCTTCAAAATAATTAAGAACATCAATAGTGAATCCTTTTATTTCACCATTTTCTTCATAGTTATAAGGAAAATATCCTATCTCTTCTATAGCGACAGTCAGAATCACTTTACCTTTGTCCTGATTTAATAAACCCAAATCCATGCCTGAATTCGCTATACTTAAGAGCGGAATAAGGGAAATAAGTAATATTAATTTTTTGAATACTATTATCATAATGTAACATCCTACTTTATTTATTTCATATTCAAGGCTTTGCTAATTAATACTCTGAGCAGCGAGTTTATTTCTAATTGAGGCTATTATATGGCTTGATGAATATTAAAAGTATGGCTCAAGTGTCCAAAAGCATGACAAATACGGAAATTCTTGCATCAAATTGATTAGAAAATGGCAGAAGTTTCTATTTGACTTTTCATTATTTTAGTAAGAGTTGAGTTAAATAATTTACCCGAATTTAGAATTAAGTCTAAATTATAAGTAAGGAACAGATTACTCAGGATTAAAGATGTTAAGACAATACATAATGTGTCCATCGTCTTTGACCCTGCTTGATGTCTATTAGATGATGAAGTATTAATTGAGCCTAAATTCGGTGCTATTTATCATCAAGACAATTATGCTATAGGGTTTACCATATCTCAAAAATACAGTTTGTCACGTGATTTGCAATATAGCGATAAGTGGACAAATGGTATTAAAGAAACGTCAGAATTTTACTTTGGTGATGATGAAGAAAATGAGTTTGATAGAAGAACAGCTCGTTTTTATATAGACACTAAACAAGATTATCCTTTAGCTATAGAAGTTGGCGCTAATGTTACCTTTGATAATATTATGCTTACGATGGACATACACCATTATAATAAAGTGGATTCTCCTATTGAATTCTCAAGTGCTAGTGAATATGGAAGCGTAATTGATATAACCAGAGAATTTGAATCAGTAACAAATATGTCTGCAGCGATAGAAGTAGAAATATCTCATAAAACAAAAATTGCTTTTGGTATTTATACGGACAATAGTAATATTTCACTCGACGCTTTCAATGAACAGAGGGCAGATGGTGTTATGTTGTTCCGTCCACAAGAAGATGTCGATTTTATTGGTGTTACATTTTCTGTAAACTATAAAGCGTCTAACTATAATATTACTACAGGGCTTGTAATGAATTTTGGTGATGGCTATGGCACTAACTCTCAACTTGATAATTTTGGTGGTGGAGAAGTTGATGAGATAACTTCTACAAGACAATTCAAAATTAAAAAACAAGTATTGAGTTTGTATTTTGGCGTTCAGTATTAGTGATCATTATTTGTTGTCTAATCTAACGCTCGACATTTGATTAATAGTTAAATTAATCAAATGTCGAAGGAAGTTACTTATTCTTTACTGAACTTGTGGGGTAACCGAATAAAGCCTTAAGTTTCAACTTGACCCCTTTAGCTGTCAGCATAGTTTTCGCTAAATAATGCCATTGATGAAAAGTAATTGTTATTGGGTTATTACTCTTAATTTGTCCAATTATCCCATATTTGCAAATTTTATCGGTTGTTTCTTCAGCGTAAGTCCCAAACAGTTTATCCCAAATAATAAGCACACCTGCAAAGTTTTTATCCAGATAACCCTCGTTAATTGCATGATGCACTCTGTGGTGTGAAGGTGTATTGAACACTTTTTCAAACCAACCCAACTTGTTTACTATTTGTGTATGTACAAAAAATTGATAGGCCAAATTAAGTGCCACTACCGTAAATACAGTTACAGGGTCAAAACCGATTAATATCATCGGTAGCCAAAATACCCACATTCCTGCCAGAGGGTACATTAAGCTTTGTCTAAAAGCGGTAGAGAAATTCATTTTTGTTGAACTGTGATGAACAACATGGGCGGCCCATAACCAATGAATATGGTGGGATGCTTTATGAAACCAATAGTACAAAAAGTCTTGTAATAAAAAGGCGCCAAAAACAGTTATTATTGAAAGTTCTACATCAAATAATCGAAAGTCATACAGCCAATAAAAAAATGGCATTAATACCAATAGGGCAATCGCATCTGAAGCTTGATGCATAAGCGCAAGTGCAGTATTCGCCAAACTATCTTTAATATCGTACAACCGTCTGTATTTAATAAACTCATACGAAACAAAAAGAATAAAAATTGGACTTAGCGCAAGTAGGATAATTTCTATTGACATTATTTTTCCCCATTGAATTTGATTGCTAATTTGCTAAGTGCTTCTTTAACATCTTTATTAATGAAGAAACTGAGTAAAAAAGTTGGGATCCACCAAGGAGCTTTACAACGTATTTTATAGTTAATTTCTGTTTTCGGTGATGTTGTATTGTCAACTTGAGAAAAATGAATATTACCACGATGTTCCGAAACGGGTTTATTCCCAATTATTTGATAACTAATATGATTGATGTCTGCGCTGACAATCTCTTCTTCGAATTTAACGCCCATCATACTTATTTGTCTAATAGCACCTTTGCCGCCTTTAATTTCGCCTTCCTTTTGTTTTCGAACGAGCATAAATTCAGCATTAAAAAAACGGTTTAACTGCTCATGTTCAAGCATTACGTCTCTAATTTGCAAAGGTGTTGCGTTAATGATTTGCTTTACGTCTATTGATATCATTTTTACATCGGGATCTATTTTAACATTCCACTAGTATATAAAAAAAATCCATGGCAGACTTGCTTTTACACGATCATTAATTAGCTTTAGACGACAAATGAAGACACTTGCCGACCACTACTTTTCAAGTTGCCTTGATTACCTAGAAACACTTAGTCTCGACAGCCAATCTGTTTTGTTGTCTATAAATTTTAATGAATACAGTAACAATAAAACTCATCAGTTATCACCTCGAATAAGTCTAAAAAGTTATAATTCACTGCTTGAATATGCAAAAAACACCTTAAACGACCCCTTATTTGGCTTCAGGCTTGGCCAGCAAATTCGTACAGCTGACTTTGGAGTATTAGGATACTTAATTGAATCGAGTAATAATCTGGCAAGCGCAATTTCAGCGTTGCTTGTCTATGACAGCTTAGTTGCTGATATTGGACAAACAGAATTTGAACAGGAAGATGACACTGCAGTTATAAGGTGGATACCAGATACAAACTGTAATCAGCAGGTTATCTTACGGAATATGACCGCTTGGGTGAGTGTTATTCGGCAATTACTAAATCCTGATTTATCCCCCAGTGCAATTAGTTTTACACAATCGTTGTCATACAATGAAAAAGATACATTGTCTAATTGGTTCAATTGCCCAATAGAAGCTGACGCTAAGTTCAACCAAATAATTTTTCCTAGCAGCTATTTAGCTTTACCCTTTAAAACAGATAATACTCAAATTCATCTTGTACTTAAACAAGTATCAGACCAGCAATTATCAGGATATAAAAGTCAGCAATTATTAACAGAGCAAATTAATCATATACTTATCGCTAAATATGATTTGGATGATTGCAGTTTGAACCGCACGGCGAGTGCATTAAATATGACAGCGCGAACTTTACAACGTCATTTAAAACTTGAGAACACAACATTTGCGCATTTACATGAATCAGAACGAAAAAGGCGGGTACTGCTATATATTGGAAAATACCCATTAAGCGAAATTGCGATTAAACTTGGTTTTTCTGACCAAAGTTCATTTAATCGTGCATTTAAAAGATGGTACGGATATAGCCCCTTGTTTTATATAAAAAATAGACTAGTGTCTTAGCCGTTTTTTTAAGAGAATAGTCATTGTGCTTAGCAAAATTGAAACACAATAAAAGCTATTGTAAAAAAGAAATAATATAGGGTTATGTGAGAGAGATTTAATGAACGCAATTATATTTTCTGATGTTTTTGGTATTACACCAGCTTTAATTATACTAAAAGAAAAAATTGGGGCAAACAGTATTATTGACCCATATGAAGGTGAATATATGGACTTTAAGAATGAAGCTGAGGCATATTCGTACTTTGTTAATCAGGTTGGGCTTGATCGTTACGTTTCAAATATCTTAAATGCTTTATCACATCTTGAATGTAAAACGACTCTCATCGGTTTTAGTATTGGAGCTTCTGCTATTTGGCGCTTATCTCACAACAATACAAATGATCTCATTGAGCAAGGGATTTGTTTTTATGGCTCGCAAATTAGAAATTACACACAAATTACACACAAATTACACCTAGCTTTAAAACTCATTTGGTTTTCCCTAAAAACGAATCACATTTTGATGTTTGTGAGTTAATTGATAAGTTAGTCGAAAAACAGAATGTTGATATAACTCAGGTTGAATATTTACATGGCTTTATGAATTCTCATTCAAGTAATTTCGATGAAGTCGGATACAACAATATTATTAATGCAATGGTAATGCTTACTCAATAAATTAGTTATCACAAACCACTATGACCGATACTTTTTAGTATCGGTCATAGTGATTCTGTTTTCTTACAGCATGATTCCTATGCTTTATAAGATTAATTCGATTATATTTACAACACATCAGAAGGTTTTTTATTATCCACAGTAAATAGTTTAAAAACGATTTACGTTAAGTGACGATATTTGTCTTGTTCAATCTTGATAGGCAATTTATTATCACAAGTCATATTATCAGTGAGTTCTCATTAATCGTGATGTCTAAACTTCAAATACTGGTTGTCGATGACAGCCCCGAAATCCGTTTAAGTGCCGCCTTTATCCTTGAAGACCAAGGTTTTTCGATCCTTGAAGCCGAAAATCATCATTACGCCCAAGCCATCTTGGATGAAAACACTGTTGATTTGATTTTGCTTGATATGAACTTCTCCCTAGACACCACTTCAGGTGAAGAAGGTTTACGCTTTTTGACCTGGTTAAGCAAATCAGACTTTGTGATCCCCGTTATTGCTATGACCGGTTGGTCTAATGTCGATCTTGCTGTTAGTGCTATGCGTCTTGGTGCTTGTGATTTTGTTGAAAAGCCATGGAATAATCAAAGGTTGATTCAGATTATTAGGCAACAGCTAAAAATGACTGGTTTACAAGATCAGAACCAAAAACTGAAACAGCAATTAGAGAGCGCTGTCGAACAAGATTTTTCTTGGCGGTCAGAATCTATGGAAAAATTATTACGTCAAATTGATTCCGTTGCAGCAACTGACGCAAGTATTTTATTAACGGGTGATAATGGTACAGGGAAAAGTCATTTAGCTAAACGAATTCACGAGAAGTCTCACCGTACTAGCGAGTCTTTTATCTCTGTTAATATGGGGGCTATTTCAGAATCTTTATTCGAAAGTGAAATATTTGGCCATAAAAAAGGCGCATTCACTGACGCTAAAAATAATCGTATTGGCCGTTTTGAGTTGGCCAAACACGGCACTTTATTTTTAGATGAAATTGCTAATATCCCCTCTCTCACAACAAGCAAAATTATTACGAGTACTAGAATCTGGAGAATATGAAGTATTAGGTTCGAGCCAAACACAGCATGCAGATAGCAGAATTATTTGTGCGACTAATGGAGATATTGCCCAATTAATCAGTGAAGGTAATTTTCGAGAAGATCTTTATTTTCGCCTCAATACAATCGAACTCCGCGTACCTTCATTGCAAGAAAGATTTAAAGATATAGTGCCTTTAGCAAAACATTTTATTGCTGTGCATGGAAAAAAATATAAAAGAGAAGAATTAAGTTTAACTGCTTCAGCTCTGAAAGCACTTGAAACATATCATTGGCCGGGCAATGTTCGTGAAATGAGTCATTTAATGGAACGAGCTGTTTTGTTGGCGCAAAGCAGTAGCCTAGGACATGAAGATTTGCATTTGTCTATGCTTAAACAGAACAATAAATTACCGATGATGACACTTGAAGAAGCCGAACAAATATTGATAGAACAGGCTTTGGAGTTAAATCATAATAATGTTCCTAAAGCAGCTATTACACTCGGGTTAACTAAATCATCGATGTATCGCCGATTAGAAAAATACGGTATCAATGAAACGTAATTATATTATGCTAACTACTGAGCAATAACTGACGTATCTTTCAAAATTGCATTAAGAACAAAATCAATATGCCACAAAATCATTAAAATATAGCTGGGTGTTATGAAATTATTTATCTTTAAATCCTTAGAACAGCTTTTAAAAACTTGCTTTATTATCATTAGCTTAATTGTAGTTATTTTGTGGTCGGTGATTGGAATAATTCAGGATTGGACGCTGATGAACATTAGCTTAACAAGTTCTGGTGTTGCTGTTATCTTTTGGCTGTTGTTTTCTTATATATATAAAAGAACCGTTATTGCTTTTAAACGTGCCAGTATGCATCTTGAAGCGGTGCGAAATGACGACTATTGTCAGTATGCTAAACCTGCTTTTACCCAAGGTAAAGTAAACGAATTTCATTATGATCTAAAAAACTTGAGTTCGCATTTACAATTACTTAAATCACGGTACGATCAAAACATATTTCTTGTGTATCGGCTAATTGAACAACTCGATAGCCCAATAATGGTTTTTGATCAAAAACCTCAGCTCACCTATGCAAACAGTGCTTTCAAAGAGTTGTTTCCTCAGCCTTGGCAGATTTTTAGGAACTCTTCTCCAAGCCTCTTGGGGCTTGAATTTGTAGATACTAATTGGCGCTTTAAAGAAAAAACACTCGACAGTAAATGGCAAATTAGACACAGCGAATTTATTGAACAGGGGAAAACTCACCATCTTATGGTTTTTGTTAATATTGAATCAGCGTTAAGACAAAGCCAACTTAGTGCTTGGCAGCAACTTATTCGTGTACTTGGACATGAAATAAGAAACTCTTTAACACCGGTGTCAGCATTAGCACAAGGACTTAGCTTAAAAGCGGAAGGTGACCGAGAAAAGCAGGCGTTAAATGTGATCACTGAGCGGTGTCAGCACCTTGAAGAATTTGTCAGCAGATATGCATCAATTACTAAACCATTTCATTTAAATTGTCAGCTGCTTTCAGCCTCAAATATGGCAAAGCGTATTCAAGGTCTGCTTAAAGATATCGAGTTAGAGGTGGTCGTAAATAATGAAAAGTTCTGGGCGGATCCTGCTTTTATTGAACAGGTTTTATTAAATTTGATAAAAAATGCTTTTGAGGCCTCTGAACCAGAATCCAAAATTAAACTGATCTTTAGTCAGAATCTACATTCGTCATCAATTGAAATAATTGATAGTGGCCATGGTTTTGCTAATCTTGATAATCTTTTTGTCCCTTTGTATTCAACTAAACAAAATGGTCAAGGAATAGGGCTTAGTTTTTGCCGTAATATTATTGAACATCATAAAGGCACAATAACCTTAATTAACAATAAAAATTCTCCAGGGGTTACTGTGTCAATATTACTACCCTTACCCACCGTTATGCCTGAAAAGATTTAATAAGATCAAACCATCCCACTACATAAAAAATTCAGTCTTGTAAATTAATTGGTGATTTATATTTCCTGATCCGTTATTCCATCCAAAATACTTTTATATTTGAGTAGTTCACATTCGGTCCGCTTAGTTCATATACGGACTATGTATAGGATTACTCACATATAAAATAATACAAGTCGCTGATATATATCATTAATAAATAATGGCACGGTATTCGCTATAGTACTTTTATTATAAGTAAAATACACGTTAAAGGTGTCTCCTAAATGGATGTGAAGAAAGTTAAAACCAAGCAAAGTAAATTCAAGACTCTGCCTATGATTACTGGGTTTTCGATTTGTTTACTCGTATTACTGACTTGGTACGTAAGCACAAAGACTGGTGGTACGTCGGTTAAACGTAATGACATGCTATTTGGCACGGTAAAACATGGCGACTTACAAGTTGAAATAGAAGGATACGGTGCTTTACGTTCTGATAAACAGGTGCTTATCACCTCATTAACCAGTGCTACTGTTCAGGAAATCATTCTAAAACCTGGAGCTTTAGTAACTGCGGAAAGCATTATTGTTCAACTTGCTAATCCTGAATTACAGCAACAAGTCGACAGTGCAATTCGTGAGCTTTCTCAACGTAAAGCAAACTTACGTCAACTTATATTGAATCAAAAAAGAGAAGTGCTTAACGAAAGTGGTAATTATGCAGAATTAGAAGCTCGCCACGAAACAGCTAAAGTTAGATTAGAGGCACAATCTGGATTGGTGAAATCTGGAATAGTTTCTGTTCTTGATTATAAAGATAGTTTGGTTCAAGAGGCACAGCTTAATAAACGTATTCAAATACACAAGCAGCGTACTATTGCGCTTAAACTTGTCAATCAAGAAGCTATTAACATTCAAAATGAACAAATTCTGCAGCAGCAAGGTCAGTTAGATATAGCACAAAACCGTCTTGCACGTCTTACCGTAAAAGCAGGATTTGATGGTGTATTGCAGCGTTTATCTGTTGAATTGGGTCAAAGTTTGGCTGCCGGTCAATAAATTGCGCTTATTGGTAGTGTTCAAGATCTTATCGCTTTGGTTAGGGTTCCAAAAAGCAAAGCACAGCAAATATTTATCGGACAAAAAACTATTATTGATACTCGACGAGACAAAATCATCGGTACGGTATCCCGAATCGACCCTGTTGTTGTAGACAATACCGTTGAAGTTGAAATTGCGTTACCTGACCAACTCCCTCCTAGTGCTCGTCCTCAATTAAGTGTCGATGCCGTTATTATTACAGATGTTTTATCTAATGTTACTTATATGGAAAGGCCTGTTAATGGGCAAGCTAACTCAAACAGTAGTTTGTTTAGGCTAGACGATTCAAATAATGTTGCCGTTAGGACACAAGTTCAATTTGGTAAAGAAGCAGGCAGATATATCGAAATAATTGAGGGAGCTAAAGTGAATGACATATTCATTGTTTCAGATTTGTCTTTGGTGAAAAATCCAGAAGTGATGATTGAAAACTTTTAATTATTTTTTAGTAGATAACCATAAATACATACACATTATAAATCAAACCTAATTCAAGGAAAAAAAAATGACCGAAATTAAAATTGAAATGAAGAGTATAAGTAAAGTTTTTGAAACAGATGATGTTGAAACCCACGCACTCAAGGGTGTAGATATTATAATTCGCGCAGGTGAATATGTCTCAATTGCTGGCCCGTCTGGTTGTGGTAAATCTACCCTGCTCTCTTTATTAGGTTTATTAGATATGTCTAGTTCAGGCACTTATACAATAGAGGGGCTTGATGTGAGTTCACTGACTCTTGATGAAGCTGCTGCTATTCGTAACGAAAAAATAGGATTTGTATTTCAATCGTTTAACCTTATTGATGAACTTTCTGTGTTTGACAATGTTGCCCTTCCTCTTCATTACAAGAAAGAACTTCCAACAGATGACTTTATAAAAGAAAGAGTTGAAACTTGTTTGAAGATGGTAGAAATGAGTCATAGAGCGGACCATAAACCCAACCAATTATCTGGTGGGCAACAACAGCGTATTGCTATCGCCCGCGCTTTAGTTTCTGATCCTGCAATACTATTAGTCGACGAGCCAACGGGTAACCTTGATTCACAGAGTGGTGATACTGTTATGGCTGTATTGGCTGAACTTAATAAAAACGGTACAACAATTTGTATGGTAACTCACGATGCGCGTTATGCAGACATGGCGAATATACAACTTAGATTACTTGATGGCCAAATTGTTAAAGACGAAGAATTGAAGGTGGCAGTATGAGGAAATTAATACTGCGACAAAAACAAGCATGGGCTAGTCTTAAAAAGAAACCTGGCTTTGTATTAACCGTTTTAATGACGATGGGAATTACATTAGGCGCTTTATTATGTGCAGTAACACTTAATTATTTGTTACTTGTAGAGCCTTTACCCTATCCGGAACAAGATCGTCTTTTTGTTGCGCAACATAAGTTAATTGGCGCTGAAAAAGAAACCAAAGGTGTTGCCTTTACCTATCCTGGATTAGTACATCTCTACAAGAGTAAGGAAGCATTCGAGACAGCAGCAATTATGTCTTATGGTCAAGATGTTATTATTTCTCACAGTAACCAACCTCTTGTTAATACCGCTTATGTAACACCCGAATTACATCAAATATTAGATTCTCCCCTAGCAATTGGACGGATGTTTGAAAATAGCGAAAACATGGATACTCATAATCCGGTTGCCATGCTTAGTTTCAATACTTGGATGAAAGATTATAAAGGTAATCCTGATATTCTTGACGAAAAGATTAACCTCAGTGGAATTAGTTATAGAGTTATTGGTGTTTTTTCAGAAGATTTTGTTGAACCTGAACTCAACGGTATCGGCCGAGAAACACAAGTATGGATACCATGGGATTATAATCAAACTGGTCAGGGCGGCAGAGAAAGCTTTGGCAATATAAACGGTGGCCTTAAATTTATTGGTCAATTGAAAGAAGGGGTTAGTCAAAGTCAGGCGCAACAGATTTTAACGCCTCTCGTAAGTGATCGTTGGCAAGAAGGTGTTGTTGATATTGGTTTCTTTAAGGGGTGGTCAATCGTTATAGATGTAACACCTGTTAAAGAAATTATCCTTGGTCAGAGCGAATCTATTGCTATAATGTTGTTAGCGGGTGTAGTTGGATTGGTTTTAATCGCTTGTGCTAATATTTCAAATCTCTTTATGGCGCGTACTGCTGAAAAACAACGTCAGATGGCTATTCAAGCGGCTATAGGAGCAACGAAGAAACATTTATTTAAATCTATGTTTGCTGAAACAAGTCTACTAATGTTCATGTCTATCATACTTGCTTTGGTTCTTTCCAAGATCGGTTTTTATATCATGCAACAATATTTAGGTGCAATATTACCTAGAGTAAACGAGTTGTCTCTTAATCCGATAACCTTTGGTAGTGCTCTGTTGGTTACAGTTGTTTTTGCATTGTTTTTTGCAAAATTGAGTACGCGTATGATAAATTATCGAGCGCTAAATACTACGCTTCAAAGCAGTGGTAAAGGTAGTGGTTTACAGGTTTCGAAAAAAACTCGTCAAGTATTAATTGCGAGCCAAGTAGCATTAGCAACAGTATTAGTGTTTGCTAACTTTAGTTTATTAAAAGATGCAGTGAAAACAATAAATGCTCCCATAGGTTTTAGTACTAATAATATATCTACCTTGATATTGAATTTCTCATCTACGGAATTTCCAACTCAAGAAGAAGCAATTCCAATCATGACAGAAATAATGGAAAAACTTGAATCATTACCTCAGGTAGAATCTATCAGCCAAGCGCGTTCTCCACTTGATGGTTTTAATGTCAGAGCGTTAACAAACGTAGCGAATAATGAAAGATACACTCCATATTTTAATAGCGTATCCCATACTTATTTCAACATGATTGATCAACCATTATTACAAGGTGATTATTTTTCAATAGTTGATCGAAAAGATAGCAGTAATGTAATGATTGTAAACCAATCTTTTGCTGAACAATTAAAACCTGGTGGTGACGTAATAGGGTTACAAATATCTACTGGAGGGCCTGAACCACTAAAAATTATTGGTATAGTTAAAGATATTAATATTCCTAATGATACACCTATAGGTGCGGAAAACGCAGACGCCGGAGTACCTAGGGTTTATGTACCGAATAGGCTTGGTAATCAAAACTTCATGATTAAAGTAAAACCCGGTCAAACGGTTAGTCGTCAACAACTGGGTAAATTATTGGGTGAAGTAGATTCAAGGTATTCTGTGTTCAGCTACGAATCTGCGGATGACATTCTTACTCAATACTTGTTCGCTGAAATAACTACCGCAGTAACTACTGCGATATTAGCCAGCCTTGTTTTTTTACTTGCTGGAATTGGTTTATATGGTATTTTGAGCTATGGAACACAACTCAGACGATTCGAATTAGGTGCACGTATGGCAATTGGCGCTACACGTAAGCATTTATTATCTATGATAATCAAAGATAATACGAAGCCTGTTTTAATCGGTTTCATAGGAAGTGTTATACTTTTTACCTTAGCTTATTTAGGGTTAAGTGAATATATTCAACCATTTATAACTTGGCAACTATTACCTATGGTTATTGCAACACTTGTTTTGATTATAATGGTTACTTTGTTCGCTTGTTATTGGCCTTTAAGGCAGTATATTAACAAACCTGCGATATTTAGTTTACGTGGCAGTGACTAATTTAGCGCTGCATTATTACCATTAACTATAGTCATTATTAAATGAACTTTCGTCAATATTCAGGTGGGTAATGCCCACCTGTTTTCTTTTATATATTGCAATAAGTTCACATTATACTTATCAATAAATACAAATTAGTCTTTATAGTTTAAACTTTATTATCAACGAATTTAATTCTTTCGTAATGCTAAACAAATTTTGAGTACGTAAATGTCCAAACCTTTAATTAAAGTACAACGACTAGACAAAATTTTTAGCACCGATGACATGCTGACCCACGCCCTGCAAGGAATCGACCTCGAAATCCATAAAGGTGAATATATATCGATATCAGGTCCTTCTGGTTGTGGTAAATCTACTTTGTTATCTATTATGGGCCTATTAGATTTCGCTTCTACAGGTAAATTGTATTTTGAAGGGGTTGATGTAAGTGAATTAAGTTTAGAGCAGGCTGCCGAAATAAGAAATCAAAAAATAGGTTTCATCTTTCAACAATTTAACCTGATAGATGAATTAAGCGTTTTTGATAATATTGCTTTGCCTCTAAAGTATGCTAAGCAGCCTATTAGCGACAAATTAATCCGTGAAAAAGTTGATCAATGTTTAAATGTTGTTGGCCTTAGCGTTATGGCTAAACGAAAACCAACTCAACTTTCAGGTGGTCAACAACAATGTGTTGCTATTGCCCGTGCTTTAGTTTCTGAACCATTAATCCTTTTAGTTGATGAACCTACAGGTAACTTAGATTCTATAAGCAGCGATCAAATTATGGCAATGCTCGAAGCGTTAAATAAACAAGGCACAACACTTTGTGTTGTTACACACGATATACGTTATGCTGAAATGGCTAAACGTAAAATATATTTACTAGATGGACAAGTTTTAGGTCAAACTAGTTTTAATCAATAGAATAATTTCGACATAACATATTACTAACTCCTTCCATAAAAAATCCCTACTAATTATCAATTCGCTTTCTCATATTTTATATATCTACATTATTTATGTGAAATATTTAGGAGTAATATATTTTTACCCTCTTAATTAACCCTAAGCCGAAAGAATTTATTAATAACTATCGCGAATATCACCTGAGTATTATTGCTCTAGAAGTTCTCGCGTAACTATAGTTATAAAAACAAAACATATACCTCGCTATTAGCGATCTCCATTTAACCTCAAATATATTTCGGCTTAGGTTTAATCGGTTTAGTTACGCACTAGCTTTATAATTCATTGTTTTTTATGTATATTAATTTTTGCTTATGTCGCTTATGATTTACTAATTATATTAATTCTTTAAGTTTTAACCTTATATTGCGTTTTTTATAAACTTTTAATAGCATTAACCTAATTAATTTTCTTCACTATTAAATAATAGTTTTCCCTATTCGTTTTATATTGCATAAGTACTTTCCCAATTTATTTCCTGCCTTTCATGTTGTAACTTTTTTCTTTATTAAAGTTTAATCATATTACTACTGCAATAATTACTAATTCTTTTTTACAACCTCAGATCAATGTTCATTTTTATCATTAAAACTATGGTTATATTTATCAATTTTTTTTATTTTCAATTTAAGTATTTTTGTAAATAATTTTTATATTTTGAAATATGTTAGATTTAGTATTTCAGAACCATCTATCTTTTTTATAAAATTATTTCTTACCACCCTACCCTACTTGTAATAAGTGAATTATTTATCAATTCCACAAAATTCCTTTAATATAGGGATAGCCAATTAAATGAAGTTCGTTTTCTTTAGTACAATCATGAAATATCAGGAGTACTACTAATTATTAACCATACACTTATTTTATCGTAAGTACTTACTAACTATTTTTCGTATATAATTATCTTCACTTTCTAGTTTGTTTAGTTTTATATTAGATATGTTAATTTTTATATATCATGCTAGAAATAATTTTTGTTTATTTAATTTAATCGTGAACATTTTATTGTTTATGTATATATGCTGTTCTGTATCCACATATAATTCCATTAATATGCCCACAGTATTTTCCTCAAGTTAAATTATAATTAGTCCAGCAATAAATTTACATAACTCAAGTTAAGTAAACAGAACTCTCTTAGTGATTTGGTTTTCTTTCTGGTTTGTCGCAGTTGTCTTTAAGGATATTATTTGTTTATGCAGAATAAACTGTATTGCCCAATATTTATCACACCGAATATTATATACTTAATTTTCTACAATATTTGCGTATTGTAATCTACTTTTATAATAAAGTTTTTTTCTCAATACTTTCGATTTCATATTACAATATTTTAATTGGTCCTATTACTTTATTATCAGCACTTTTATAAGGAGTTATATTTTTTATTCACTTACCCTATAAACAGATATTCTTATAAATATTTTCTTTGTTCAAATCAAGTTTCACACTTTTTATTTTACCCATTAATATATGATTTCATACCCAACCTTATTTTTAGTTATACTATTTCATTCATTTTTAATTTACTAAATAATAATACGTTTTATCTATTTCCTACTACCATAATTATTTTATTTTTTACTTCTTTATTCCTCAACTCGACCATCAATTTATTTCATATCCTTCTACTTTATTTTGTAAATCTACAATTTTTCCTTAAAATTGCACACTATATTTTGGGTGTCTCCCTGGGAGACACTTTTACCATAAACATTCATTTCTACTAATATATACGAATAATCGTATCGAAATTCATAAAGGTTGACTTATAATAACATACGTATACTATTACTGTATGTTATTAAATTGGAGTTTATAAAATGGCTATAAAAATGCCAATAATTTTAGGTATATTTAATCAAAAAGGTGGTGTTGGTAAGTCACTTGTAACCTCAATAGTTGCTGAATATGCTGCAATCAAAGCTGATATGAATGTATTGGTCGTAGATCTTGATATGCAATGTAACAGTTCTGATTATTGGGTTGGAATGGAAAATAGCCCACAATCAACGGGTGGCCAATTACCACCAATACACCCAGATTATATTGAAGGTGATGAAGATTTTGCTGATGTTGAAGCAAGAAGTACTATTGCAGATACATTTTATGGTAAAGAAGTATTAGCATATGAAACCTATATAAACCCTGCAAATGGTTTTAAGGGAAAAGTAGATTGCCTTCTCGGACACCCTGCCCTACTTGAAAAAATTAATACTGAATTTTCCAATGAAAGTGGCCAAATAGAAGAAAAGGTAATTAATCGCTTAAAAGAAGTCTTATTCAATGAATTCGTAGGTGGTGAGTATGACCTTGTTGTACTTGATACCGGACCATCTAGGAACCCAATATTTCGTTCCGCTATTCGATGTGCAACTCACGCTTGTATACCTTTTGAGCCAGAAGAAAAAAGTATGCAAGGAATAAATGCTATGGTTCAAGTTATTCAGTCGGAGAACTTCTCAAGAAATTCTGCCCAACAGCTTAAGTTAATTGGCTTAATTCCTAATAAAGTACGTATAAATACGAACCTTCATAAGGGAACATTGGATATGCTTCAGGAAAGATTGGGGTCTATCATGTTACCTGATGACTTGTTTCTACCTCATTCAACTGCGTTTCCAGAAAGAGATCTTAAAGGTATTAACCCCAGATCTATATTTCAAATTAGTAAACATCACACTGCATTAAAGCACAGTGAGACACTGTGTAACTACATACTAAATGATATGTTCGGAAAAAGTGTAATCAGAAGAAAATTAGCTAAATAAAAGTGTCTCCCAGGGAGACACTAAGGAAACATCATGGTCAAAAAATTTGGTTCTAAAAACCGAGCAGGTACGGGCTCAATTGAGAAAGATAATAGTACAACAGCTAATACTGAAAAATGGGCTGGAGCAATTGCATCTCAAATGTTGAATAAAGACAAAGTAAAAGAAGTTATCGTGAAAACAATACCTATTGATTTCATAAAAGCGGATCAAGACAATCCTCGTAAACTTGCGATAGATTTAGCATTAATTAAAAAAATTGTTGAAAAGCACCCTATTCAACAATTTATAAGAAATGAACAATGTAACGACTGGATTGAAGAATATGTAGAAAAAATTACTAAAGCATACAATCTTGAGGGTAAACAAATTGGGGATTTTACTTCAATTGTAGAGTTTGCAGCTGTATTAAAAACTGCTGATAGATTACTTCACCCAATAGTAGTATGGAGAGAAGAAAGTATATTTCACCTTATAGCAGGAGAAAGAAGAGTACTTGCATTTGCTCAATTAAATGAATCTCATATATCAGCAAAAATATGTGAAACCAAACCGGATGAAAGCGAAATAGATATATTGCAGTGGGAAGAAAATGTTTCACGAGAAGATATGTCTTTATATGAGAGAACCTTAAGAATTCAAAAATTCGTAAAAGCTGCAACATCGAAAAACATATCTGTTAGAAAGCTTGCTAAAATATCAGGCTTATCAGTTGCAGAGTCACATAGATATTTAGCCGTAATTAAATACGAAACAGATACACTAATAAATGCAATTAAAGATGGAAAAGTAAAAAGTATAAAGCTTGCGCAAGAGTATTCAAAATTATCGGAAGAAGAACTGCAAATAAAATTGTCCGGTAAAAAAAATCCAACGATTAATGCTGTAGTAAAACCCTATGTGAAAATAAGCAAAGATGTAGACACAAACGTTATAAAAAAAATAATTAATACAATTACAAAAGAATACAATGCTGATGATTTATTGAAAGATTTAGATTTGAGTAAAACAAAAGATATAAATTTAGCATTCAATTTATTAGTAAAATTTTTATCTGAAGATAAATAGGGGAGGGCATATGGTTCGAATTAAAAACCCTACAGCAGTACAGAATAAAAAAAGAATGTCCGTAAGAATCCCCTTAGGGATGATTGATCGCATCGAGGTAAATATACACTTATCTGGCTACAACAAAAAGCAACGTTTCTTTTGGTTTGAAGACGTAATAAATGAATTGTTCATGACGCCTGACTATCACAATCTTATTGCTGAAGAATTTATAACCGCTGGTACAACTAAAGTGGTTACATTAAGTATTAGCAATGAAACATATAGGAAAGTAGAGGCTACAGTCTCGGAAGTATTAGAGGTAGAGAAATACAATACAGATAAAAGCTCAATTATACGTACAGCAATAATACAACGCTTACTAAAAACAACTGAGCATCTGATATAGGAAATAAAACTATGAGTTCTGATTTAATAGCTTCTGAACAGCTAGAATTGTTTGTAGCAAATATAATTGATGCTGCACCGAAAGGGGACACGCAATCAATGGAATTTCCTTTGTTTAGTATAAGTTCTAAAAGGGATACCGATACCTATCATTATCAAAATAAGAAAACAGGCGCTTCAATAGAAATAGTCCCAAACGAAAAGGGAAGGGCGACTATTCATGATAAAGATTTATTACTCTATTGCTTTGGGCAAATAGCTGAAGCAAATAATAGAGGGATTCCAATTGGTCAAAAAATTCATGTCACTTTATACGACTTCCTTAAAACTACAAACAAAGGAACTGATGGGAAAGCATATAAGTCAGTTTTAGAGTCTTTAAAGAGGCTAGCAGGTACAACAGTCTATACAACAACCAGACAGGATAACTTTAAAAAAGACAAAGGATTTAGCTTTATCAGTGATTATGATTTAATTACCGATGATAATACAGGGCGGATGAAATACGTTGAATTGATACTACCAAATATATTGTTTAACGCCGTAAGTAAAAATCAAATACTGACATACTCCTCTGAGTACTTTTCATTGAGGTCTCCTTACGACAGAAGATTATATGAGTTATGCCGAAAACATTGTGGTAACCAAACACAATGGGAAATAGGCTTTGAAAATCTTTATAACAAATTCGGTGTAAAATCTCCATTAAGAGAATTCAGAAGGAAAATAAAAGAAATAGTTAAAAAACAATCCATACCTGACTACTGCTTAATGTACGTAAATGCTAAAACATCCGGAACTATTGAAAAAATCATTGTTTTTAAAGACAAAACTGGCGAAATAAAACATGACTTTTTGGATAATAATAAAGGGTAATTATCGAGGTTTTAAACACAACTAATAGAAAACAAGGTTAAAATGAATATAAAAGACGGGGTTTTAAACACGGATTAATTTAAAAGATAGAGATATAAGCCCTGTTTGTCTAAAACTTGACGAAGAAACGATCAATAAAAAGATAACATACGGTATGTTATTTTGAATATAGTCACAAAAGCACATTCGGGGTTTTAAACACAATAGAAAAAGGTGATTGATAATAATAATTTAGTGGAAGTTACATACTAACCTGTAGTTAACCTGTGGATAAACTGTTAATTACAACGTGTTATTAAACACGCCACCCTCGTGTCATTGAACACAAGAGACACGTGATACTAGACACAATATAACGTGGTATTAAACACGCTATTAAACACAACATAATGGGGTACTGAACACAGAAGGTCGGGTTCTTGAACACAGAAAGTTACTAATAGTCATACACAGTAGAGGTTTGATGAAGCGTAACCTTATAACTCCATAACTTAATAGATAACTATATTAACTATAATTAATAACAAAATAGTTAACTTATTTTAGAAAGTAAAAAATAATTTAAGTTTCACAAAGAGTAAATAAGTAATTGTACTAAACGGATAATATCTAAAGGGTTTAGGAATAAAAAAATGAAAAATGAAGAATTTGAGTTACTTTTAAAAGGAGTAGCGGTGAAACTAAAAAATCAATTTTCTGATTTGGCTACACTACAGCAAAAATTTATCGATGAATCATCTAAAGATGGGAAAATATTATATATCCAAGAACAAAGGTTTACATTAGAAGAGAGTAGATTAACAGATGGGTATAAAATTAAAAAAGCATTAAGTAAAGTGTTAGCTATTGAATACGATGAAAATGTATCAATAACTAGTTTTCCTGGAACGACAGAGACTTTTCACGCTGTTATAGCTCTACCTCATGAAACATTAACAGTAATAAATCAGATTAATCAACGAAAAAATGATATTGGATTAGTACTAAAAGAATACGTAAATGAAAGAGTAAAGATTAATGGAAAGTGGACACCCGTGAATAAAGTACTGCTGAAAGAGATTGGCAGACCTAGAGCAAATGTAAAACAAATAAAACGAAGATTAAATCACCATGAAGATCATTATCAAAGGTTATCATTAAGTTGTACTAATTCACGACCATCTTATAAAAAAACGAAACAGGAAATAATAACTTTATTAAAAAAAATTAAAAGTGATACAGCACAGGATGACATGATTTTTTTAGAAAAATATAATGATGATACAAACTTTGCCTATTTTTATGACAAAACATACTCAGTTATAGATGGGAACTTTCGATATAGAGAGAGCATAATTGATGATCCAACAAATGAAATATATAAAAAATTTAGGACACAGAAAATATCATCACCAGTTTATATTATTTGTAATGATCCAAAGAAGATTGAGATAAACGTAATATTTCGAAATAAGGAAGAAAAGCAGAAAAAAAGAACCAATAATCAGAATGTTATATCAAATAAAAAAATATTGATGAGTTTACCGGTGTTTGAATATGAATTTGAAAACGGTAAGAGAGTCTCTAAACTTATTAAATACAATCCTTAAAATAAAAGTAAAATGTTCGATAATGAATTAAATGATTAACAGCTTGATACCTAAAAGGATGATATATGCGTTTGTACCTTCTTTATAGGCTATAAACTACCCAGTGAATAGGGTTTGTGTAATTAATAAAAATATTAGCTTATATGCCGTCACAGAGGAACCTATAAACAGAGTGTTTACTATAGATTTACCGAGTAAGGATTTAATCGGACGATTCTTGGCAAAAAACTTACCATGAAGTGAAAACAAAAACTTTTGAAGGCTCTGTAAAGTCAGTTACAAAAATTTCGATGCATGGAAGAGCGTAAACCAATTGATAGAAATAATAGGGATTATTCAAAATAAATATCATTGAAATTTAACTGTAGAAAATTGCAATTAACATAAATAAAGCTATCCAAATAGTTTCAACTATCATAAGTATAATAGGTTTAAATCCAACACAAGAAAGCTTAGCAAAATTTGACTTCATACCTATCGCCGCTATTGACGTAATTAAAGCAAAGCGTGAAAAACTGATTACTGGTTCTGTAATGCTCTCCGGAATGTCAAAACAAGAATTTATTACCATAAGTACAACGAAAGCAATAAGGAATGTCGGAACACTTGCAGCTTTTGCAGTACTACTATCTGCAACACTAAAGCGTTTTATAATAATTAATATGATTAATACGACTGGCATTAACATACTAACCCGTACTAATTTAACTAATGTAGACATGTCGCCTGTAGTTTCAGACACAGAATAACCAGCACCAACGACTTGAGCTACATCATGTATTGTGCCACCTAAAAACAAACCCGACTGAGCATCATTTAAGCCTAAATATGTGGCGAGTATTGGGTAAAGAACCATTGCTATTGTAGATAAAGACGTGACTCCAATAACAGTTAATAAGGTATCTCGTTCTTTGTGTTCATGATCTGGTAATACTGCAATAATTGCCATGGCTGCAGAAGCACCACAAATAGCGACAGATCCTCCAGTAAGTGAACCAAAACTTTTACTCAAACCAAGTTTTTTAGCGAAAAAAATACCAAAAAGTATCGTAGTACCAATTGATGCTGCAAGAATTGCGATGGTCCACCAACCTAAACCCATTAAATCACTAAAAGCTAGGCGAAAACCGAGTAGTGCAACGCCCACTCTTAGAACAAAACTAGATGTAAATTCAATACCTTCTTTACATGGTGACGTATGATAAGGTTCTTCTTCGCAAGAAGGGCCTTGGTACAAAAAAGACATAGCAATACCTAAAAGTAATGCAAATAACATCGCTGGTGCACCATAATGTTCACTTAAAAACAGGGCAGCTAACCCTGTTATTACTGAAACAAAAATACCTGGAACATTGTTTTTTAATGACATGATAAAGCCTTAAATACAGATTGTTTATTACAGTGCAAACACTAAAAGCATTATATATTCACTAGATAGATATTATGGAAATCCTTGGATAAAGTCATATTAATTAAGCTAACATTCACACTCTCATCGACTCAGTACATTATTATATTTACTATGTTTTTCAATTAGATGACATATCGGGAACTACCTCATAAACAAAACAAAGATATAGCTGAATATTTTCTTAGATACTTATGTTAACGTTTGTAAAGTAATTATGTGATATTAACACTAACTTAAGTTAATGGGACAGACATTAAGATAAACACCCATGATAAATGAATTTATGGAGTTGCCAAAATTTTGAATGTTAATATTAGACCCGCTCAATTAAATGATTTAGATACGTTACTTGACTTCGAACAAGGTGTAATTGCTTCAGAACGTCCGTTTGATCAAAGCCTTAAAGAGGATAAAATAACGTATTACAATCTTGAGAAATTAATCACTAATGATAACTCACAACTCATCGTAGCTGAATATGAGGGAGCGTTGATCGCTTCAGGATATGCTTTGATTATGGGCTCAAAACCTTTTGAAAAGCGTGAGCACTTTTCTTATCTTGGTTTTATGTTTGTGGTACCTAAATACAGGAGAAAAGGACTGAATAAAAGAATTATAGAATCCCTTATTGATTGGAGTAAAAGTAAAGGGATTGTAGAAATAAGACTTGATGTTTTTGACCAAAATCAATCTGCGTTACTTGCTTATGAAAAGCTAGGCTTTAATAAAACGTTGGTCAAAATGAGGTTAGATATCTCATAAAGGGATATAATTTATAGCACTTTAATCGTAGGGGTTAAGTGGCTTTATTCTTCTGGCTGTAATGTTTACAAAACTTGAGTAAAGACCATTATTATCGCTTTTATTGAAACGCTATGTTATTTTTACAATTAAACACCAGCGATATTACTGTATATCTTTGGGTTCTCCTGAATCACATTTTTTACAATTTAATGGATGATCTAACATAGAAAATCGACCCTTTTCTGTCGTTACCCAAGGTCGGCATATAAAAGGTGGGTTATCTCTAACGTGTTGAAAGTGTCCGCATCGTAATTCTGCCACCCAATCATTTTCTTCATCTTTATGGTAACCAATAATTGATTGTTTCATTAATTCACATAACGCTTAAAATAAAGGGAACAGTTTTATGTTTAGATTGAATTATGGCCTTTTAATAATGTCTAAATATATTTGTAGACGCCTAAAAGTCAATTTTTTAAGAACATGGATGTTAGTGATAAACCTAAGTAATGTAAATGAAGTCTCGCACATATGCAAAATAAAATGCTCGATTTAAGGTAACTTAATTAGAAATACTCACTGATTTTAACGACATTCATACGACATGAGTTTTCGTTGGTTATCGTTAGGCTTTGCCGAGTTGAATATAATATTCCTGCGAGAAGAATTAAAGGTTTCTTTCGTCCATCAAAATGCTAAAATTTTACATTTATTATAAGAAATAAATAGATCAAGCCATTAATTAAGCTAATGTTTATTCTTAAAAGACCTCTTCAATATTAGCCTCTTCTAAAGAGGTGATTTTTCTAAATCAAACATGGATGATATTTAAATGAAATTTACGATTCTTATTTTTATGCTTTTTTTAACTGGGTGTGTTGTAGTGCCAAGTGACGATGTTTCCTACGTTAACAAATGTGAAATTTCTAGTGATCGAAAAACACTAAAAGTGGTAAGCGCGACTGAAGGTCTGAATACTTTTTATTCCATAAGTGATTTACTTTTATTACCGGTTACTGGAGTTGTAGCAGGTGTATACGTAGGGATTAATAATATTTACCACTTGGGTGAAGAACAAATCACTTTTGGTTGAGCATCACATAATTATACGGCACGCATGATACCCACTTATTGTTAGTTAACTCTACTTTTATATGACAATAAACCTTACATCAGAGTAAGTATAAAATAGGAAGGAAATATGCTGCTACTAGGCTCATTTTTGCTCATTTTTATTGGAATTATTCACTCATATTTCGGAGAGAAATTCATTCTAATCCGTTTATTTAAACGTGATAACTTACCCACATTACTTGGCAGCGATTGGTTTACAAAACGTGTACTGAGGTTTGCTTGGCATTTAACCACCATTGCGTGGTGGGGGTTTGCAGCAATATTATATTTTTTGTCTAGCTCTAGCAGTAATATTCACGCTGAAATTCTCATAATAATCGGCGCAGTATTTGCTGTCAGCGGTGTGGTGTCATTGTTATTTTCACGAGGTAAACATCTATCTTGGTTGATTTTTTTTGGAATTGCCGCAACAAGTGTCTATGGCCTAACAATCAATTAAATATTTAAAGTTAATGTGCGATATTTGCTTTTCTAGCTATACTCATCATTAAATGAATCAAATTATAGTTTTTGTGATTTAATGAATAAAAAATATTACATATCATTGGTTTGTGCATTTTTATTCTGTGCAGTATTTTCCAGTGTTTTTTACATATTTTCTTCTGATAAAAAAGAGGGAAAAGTGTATACCAAAACAGTTTATTCTTTTGAGAATGTTCAAGGACCCATTCAGCCTATTCCCAGAAATTTAATCATAGATAAAAATTGGCTAGTATTGGGAAAAGCACTTTTTCACAGCCCTTTGCTTTCAAAAGATAACACCATTTCTTGTGCTTCATGCCATATGATTGATTTTGGCGGAGACGATGGCTTTCCTGTTTCTACTGGGATCAATAACGGCCAAGGAGAGAGAAATTCACCTACAGTGCTTAACGCAACCTTTAATTTTAGACAATTTTGGGACGGTCGAGCAAGCTCTTTAGCTGAGCAAGCGATTGGACCTATACACAACCCTGTAGAAATGGGATCTACATGGAATGAGATCATTGTAAAATTATCTGAAGATGATTATTTTACTGAAACGTTTAACAGATTAAGTGAAGATGGTGTAACCGCTGAAAATATCATTAAAGCAATAACTATTTATGAAGAGTCCCTCATTACCCCTAATTCTCCCATTGATGACTATTTATTAGGAGATAAAAATGCATTAACAGAGCAGCAAATACGCGGTTTATCGTTATTTAACAATTATGGTTGTTCAACATGTCATCAAGGGGTAAATATCGGGGGAAATATTTACCAAAAATTGGGTCGTATTAATGATATTCCTCAAATCCTTACTTTAGATAAAGGGCGATTTGAAGTTACAAATGAAAGAATCGATGAGTATATTTTTAAAGTTCCTACCCTACGTAATATTGCAGAAACAGCACCTTATTTCCATAATGGCTCAATTGATAATCTACCAGATGCCGTTCGTATTATGGCTAAATCCCAATTAGGACGTGAATTATCTAAAGAGGAAGTTGCAGACATTGTGGCTTTATTACATTCTTTTAGTGCTAAAGTGCTTGAGGTAAAATAAGGTGAATATATTCCAGTATGTACCAGAAGTATTATGTTTATTATTATTTACTGCCTGTTCTTTATTGTGGGGTAATTCAATTCGTCACCATGAAACATTAGCAATTGAGTTGAATGTATTAGTATCCCTCGAATCTTCATTACCTCAACACCAAATACAATTACTTAATGCCAATTTTAGTGACCAGTTACATTACGATAATTTTGCTCAACTGCAGTCTCAAATAGAAAATGATTTATTTGAACTTGGAAATGATCCAGATCTCAAAAGCTTATTAATAAGTTATATAAAAACCTCTTCAAATTATATTCAACTCGTCACGATGCTTAAAACTTCTCAACGATTAGTAAGTAAAGTTGAATCCATACCAACAAGTGAACTATCTTTATTCATGGGGTCTATTCGTACACAATTATTTTCATTTATAACCTCTCCAACGAACGAAACCCAAAACAAAATTCATACATTAATTAAATCTGCAGATTTACACAGTAATGAAACGGTTTACCAACAATACTGGCAGCTCTATAAGTTACATACACTTTTTATTATGGACAACTTACAAAGAACGGCTAAATATCGACAAAGACTGATTAATTTACCTGTTATTGATAAAACAATAATGAGTATAAATAGTAAAAATCAAGAAATAAAAGGCACACAAAGAAATCGGGTTTTAGGGGGCTTTGGTAGTGTTATATCCGTGTTATTAATATTCATGATTATAATGAAGCGTCAACAACATGCTCTGAAAAAAACCTCCCAAGCACACAAAAAAGCGGTTGAAGTAAAAACACAGTTCCTTGCTAATATGTCACATGAAATCCGCACTCCAATGACAGGTATTATAGGTTTAGTTGAGCTTTGTTTAAAAACGCCCCTAAATGACGAACAATATAATTATTTAGAAAAAGTAGAATTTTCAGCGAAATCATTGCTTACCATTATTAACGATATTCTTGATTTTTCGAAAATAGAATCTGGGCAATTACATATTGAAAAAGTATCTGTAAAACATCAGAAATTAATTGATAACTTAAACATGATGTTGGGAAGAACAGCAGAAGAAAAAAATGTTGAGTTAATATTTGATTTAGATCCTCAAATACCACCTAGCATAATAGGCGATCCTGTTAGGTTAAATCAGATACTGCTTAACTTGTTATCTAATGCGTTCAAATTCACTGAAAAAGGTCATGTAATATTAAGAACATCGATTGTTTTTGATGAACGTTTTGACAATCCAGATCGTATATTGTATCAAATTGAAGATACGGGCATTGGTTTGTCGCAAGAACAAATTTCTAAACTGTTTCAGCGCTTTTCACAAGCAGACGAGTCAACCACAAGAAAGTATGGAGGCACAGGTTTAGGTCTAGCTATTTCTAAGTTACTTGTTGATTTAATGCACGGAGAAATATGGGTAGAAAGCAGTATAGGCAAAGGTTCTATTTTTAACGTGAGTTTCCCGTTAATAGAAGACAACCATCCAGCAGAGGTGCCCTTAATTAATCAACATGCAGGGACACGTGTTTTATTACTTGAAGATAATGAAATAACACAGCATGTTATCGACAAAATGGCCTCATATCTAGATGTTACTATTGATATAACATCAACAATAGCAAGTGCCAAAGCGCTCTGTAAAAATAACAAATATGATATAGCGCTAGTTGACTGGAACCTAAAAGAGGAGAATGGGTTAGATTTCATCACTAGCATTATTAACGAAAAATCTTGCCCTGCATCTCTGGTAGTTTGTAGTGCATATAGCAAGGCTTATATTGAAAGGCATACCCCTGTTAATTTTGAACTTGAATATTTAGCTAAACCTTTAACCTTGATGAGTTTTAATCAGGCTTTAAATAAACATCATAATCAAGATGTTGAGCCAAGTGGCGATTCACGGAATAGCGATTTGGAAAATGCAGACTTACCTCCCATTGACATACAAGAGCATAAAGCATTAGAAACAATTTTGTTGGTTGAAGATAATAAAATTAATCAAATTGTTGCGACTAAATTATTACAAAGCTTAGGACTAAAAGTCGATGTCGCAGAAGATGGTAAAAGCGCTATTGAAAAAATAGAGCAAGGGCATTATTCGGTGGTCTTAATGGATATTCAAATGCCTATCATGGACGGTAAAGAAGCAACAATAGCGTTACGCAAAAAATACAGTAATCAAGTGTTAAAAATCATTGCTTTAACTGCGAATATTACTGAAGAAGAAATCAACTATTACAGTGATATAGGCATGGATGGACATTTGGGTAAACCTTATGAGCTAACCAAAATAAAAGAACTGTTAAGTGAATACTACAAGTTATCTGAGGATGGAACGTGAGTTCAGCAAATTTTTTGTTAAAAATACACTTCAAAAATTATGACTTATCAGAGGTATTCGAAAAAAGTTATCTCCTTTATTTGCGATTACACGAATACTTTTTTTGCTCCGGGCTTTCTTAACTTATCAAATAGATCTATATCCCACGGACGCATTGCGACTACAAGGCTGGTCCCAAATTTATCAGACAATATTTCTTGCTCGTTTTCTTTGTGTAAATCATCAAATGATATGGCGAGTTTCTTTATCCTTCTTTGCATTTCAGTGTTAGATGACTTTGTTAACATTCCAGAAACAAAAAGCTTAATCTCTCCGGGTGATGTAAAACTACAATTAAAAAATTCTGACTCAATATTCTGGTTAAAAAACTGTTGTATTGGTCCTTTATCAATCCATGAAAAATTTCTGCTTATTTTTAACCTTATTCGTTCTCCTGGCAAGTAATCAATAATTCGCATAGTATCGAGCTTAGATAATAGTTGGATCATATTAAGTCGGTCTATTTGATAATTACTAAGTATTTGATGTACCGTCCATTTACTTATTAAAAGGTGTGCGGTTAACAATAGCTGTATGTCTGAGACTAGTTCAATTTCATGCTCAATAGGTAATATTTCTGTAGACAGTTCTTTTTCTTTAATCCGCTCTAACAGATCAAATAATTCTATATCAACGAGTGAGCAAATTTTTTCTAAACGGTTCAGCGTAAAATCATAGCTTGAAAAAATTCGTTTAATCGTTCCTTCACTCAGTTCAAGTTGAATACTAATCGCTCTGTAAGTCATATTTTTTTCTTTTAATACAATTTTAAGTTCATCAATTAATTTGTTGTTCTGATTCATTTTATCGCCAAAGGTATCGATATACGTTACTTGAAGGAGTGTCAGATTAAACTATGCGCACTTAAGTATCGTCATGCAAGTAAAAATGTAAAAGTAATTACATTATTTAATAAGGAATTGAACGTATGACAATGAATATTAATGGGGTAAATATAGATAAATTGAAAGAAGGGGATATTATTTTTATATCTATACCTAATTTTCTTTATCGCGCTATAGAAAAAGGAACTTATTCACAAACTTCACATGTAGGAATTTTACTCAAAAAAAATGAAAAATGGATGGTTGCTGAAAGTAAAGTGCCTGTGAGCGGCCTTTCTACATTGGAGGAATTTCTAAGCCGTTCTAATAACTCATGGTTTGCAATTAGACGGCTTAGTGGAGGTTTAACGGCAGTTCAATTGAAAGCGCTGAAAGGTGCTTGTGAAGCCCGTTATGGTGTTTTATATGATTTTAGTTTTAATGTAAATTCAACTAAATTATTTTGCTCAAAATTCGTGTATGAAGTTTTTAAAGAGGTCTGCAATATTGAAGTTGGTACACTTGAATCTTTCAATACACTCATCAATAAAAACCCCAAAGCATTAACGGTTTTTTGGAGGTTATGGTTTCTTGGATTTATACCCTACAAAAAGCTAACTGTAACTCCACAAAGTCAAATCACCGATAAATGCTTAAAAGAGGTTAATGCTCATGTTTAAAGTATTAGCAAAAGAAATCACGCAAGACTCAAATTTTGCATGGAAAAAATCAAAATACTTCACTTTTTTAGCTAGTGCTAACAAAGATGAGCTACTTTGCTCCCAAGTGCCTTTCTATTATGCCGTAGAAGCATTTCCTTTATTGCTTCTTAAATTAGCAAGTAAAATCAGAAATGAAAATGCAAGGTACCTAATTGTAGAAAATATATGGGAAGAACATGGACAAGGTACACGAGAGAAATTCCATACTCACACCTTTAATACGCATTTAACCGCTTTGGGTTTTAATGGCGAACATGTTAAAAATCCCTTTATAACAAAATGGATACATGATTTATTCCAAATAGATTCACTTAGCGACTTGTACCATGAACTTGCTGCAATAGAATATATGTATGCTGTTATATCTGCATCTATAGCAGGAAGTCTAAAGCGTGTTGGTTTAGCGTGTGAACAAGCACATTATTTATATCACAGTGAGTTAGATTGGTCTCATGGCGAAGACATACTTATTGCTATGACCCTAAGTGACATTAATTTCAACAAAATAACATTTAAGAATGCCCAGCTAAATTTTATCAACTTGTTTGCTAAAATGGTTGTACCAACACAGATAGAAATAGATCATGCTAAAAATATTTTACCGATAAGCTTTTATCATACGAGAGAAGCTCCAAATGTTATCAATGAAGTCATTGCTTCGTTTAATAATATGGAAAAATTGGATGTACTCACCATTTGTTCAGGAGGCGAAAATGTTATTCATTATCTCTCTCGTAATTGTGTTTCAAGCATAACTACTTTTGATATGAATCAAGCACAATTAGATGTGTGTGCACATAAATTATCATCGAATTTTGGCAATGACTTCATGGAAATCGGTAAGTTCGAATATCTATTTGAATTAGTGAGAGAATATTTCATAAATTATAAAAATGAGCAGATGATAATACATGACTATGCGTATAGTGATGATGCTCTAAACTACGTTATAGAATTAGTTTTTGATGAAAAAATATTGAGTACATTGTTTTCTGAAGAGGCGACCAAGTATTCAAAACAATCATTTAGTGACCACTTTAAATCAATCTATGCAAAAATGTTTAATGACATAATCGATATAACCATTAAGAACAAAAACTCAGAAAACGTTATTTTAGGTATAAAAATTAACGATTCTAAGAATACTTTCCAGAATCCTAATAAAGTCCCCATTACTTATCTTAATCAAAGTGCTCAAACTGTTCTTTCACAGGGAAACAAATATCACTTAATAGATTTATCTAATATAGGTGATTGGATGCCATATGAAGATTTTCAGCAGTTAATAATAAACGCTTTTGACAGGCTGCATAATAATGGATGTTTAGTACTGAGAAGATTATTAGGTGATTATTCTCTTATGAATTTAACCATTGGCCAAGTTATACCGCTTTATGATGAAACAGGTTTTTATTCTCAAACTGTGATGATAAAAAAATGAAGTTCCGGTTATTAAAACACTCAGAATACTCATTGTATTGTGAACAATTAAAAAAATTCGAAGCGCAGTTCAGTTATCCATTAGGTGATAAAAAATTTCAAATTCAACATGGAGGTAACAACGTAAGTTATTTTGATTTTTTTAAAAGTTTAGGACAAGAGAATGTCTTTGTTTTAGAACATAAAGGTAAATTATTGGGAGCAGGCTGTTCAATTCTGAGAAAAGTAGGTAACCAACGTTTTTGGTATTTATGTGACTTCAAGCTAACCCAAAGTGTTAGAGGTAAAAATAGACTTTCTTATTTGCTCATACGGAATTTCATTATCTTCTACTGCAGATCGAAGAATTTGGTTGTGATTAATATGTCTGAACCAAAACATAATTGGTTGGTAAAAAAACTCAATTCGATCTTGTTTTTTCTTAAACTAAACGTCAAGCCTATGTACTTCTATGAGTGGACTTATAACGAGTTTAAAGAATGTGTAAACCTTAGTCCTGAGGCTTTTAAAAATATGGCGTGTTATACCAATTATGGTATTAAAGACATTATTATCGAAGGTGAAATAATGCCAATTATTCATATTGTAGATAAAGATCACGCAAGTCTTAATTTACCTTCACACAAGATAATGAATATTGACGAAGAGTACTTTGAAGAGCTAAGAAATAAATCAATATTTATGTTGGCGAGTAGTTGTATGCTAAAAAATCAAAGGATTAATCTAAAACTAATGAGGCCAAGTTATACTGGTACCATGGTTTTCAGTAATGCAATTGATGTGAAGGAACTAAAATTTTCTAGCTTAGAAATATAGAAATAGCCGCTGTAAATACAAAGAACGAAAAGTCTGATACAAAAATATACTGTTAAAAATGAAATAAAAAAATTAACGGCTACACTTATAGGAGCACATTCAGATTAACTTATGAGCTTTAAGGAGCGGATCGTGAGAAATAGAATAGCGGGTATCACTACAGTAATTTTATTATTAATGACGCAATTATATACTCCAAAGTCACTTGCCTATGATGCAGCTACAGACATTTGTGAATACGTTGCCGCAGATGATAAAAAACGACTGCGATCCTTATTAAAAACACAACGTATAAAAATACGATCTATATTTGGTGATGTGGCTTGTAATGGTCAAAACTTATTATTCTTTGCTGCATCAAGAAAATCTGAGAATGTAGGTGAGATGATTATTAAAAAACTTCCCAAAAAAACGTTACGTAAATTAATTGATGAGTTAACAGTAATTTCAGCATCATTAGGTGCCATTGCTAAGGACAGAGCGGGCTAATCAAGTTTTAAGCTAGATTACATTTTATCTAACAGTAAAAACACCCCGAGATAGTGATTAAAAATCACTTTGTAGACCAATACTTTATGCTAGCGCTTGTTTTATGATAATTACAGGCGTGATTAACTATTCAAGTAAGTCCTGCCTACTTCAAACATAAAATAGCATCACTTGAAAAAGCTCAAGTGTATTTTAGACTAATATTTATTTTCTGTTTGATTGTTTTATAAGAATTAAACGAGTGGTATAAAAGCAATGTTAACAAAATTGCCCATAACCTAAAATATAAAATTAAAGGATAAATATAATTTCACTTGTAACTATGGTGTTAAAGTTAAGTATAAACTATTGTTACATATAATTACTTTCGTATTGTTATCAGGCCAATATTAATGAGCATGGATTTAGCTAAAAATAATGAAAATATTGATCGTGAGAAATTAGTGCATGCAGGGAAATTGCACAGTGTTCATTGGCTAATTCTAAGCCTTTCTATCATGTTAACCACAGCCGCATGGTACTTCTCAAAAGAACAAGTTTCACAAAAAATTGAAGAGCGGTTTGAAAGGGAGACAGCTCAAGCGATTCAACATGTGCAAGAGCGAATAAAATTGTATGAACAGGCTTTATGGGGGGCTGCAGCCTTTAATAACGCTAACGATGAAAATATTGATAACATACAGTGGAAAAAATATGCTCAAAGTTTACACATAGATAAAGTTTATCCGGGCATTAACGGAATTGGGATTATTTATAATATAAAACCAGAACAACTGAATGACTACTTAAATAATCAAAGGGTCAACAGACCTGACTATTTAATTCATCCAAGACATCAACAAGATGAACATTGGCCAATTACTTATATTGAACCCGTTAATCCTAATAAAAAAGCAGTTGGATTAGACATGGCTTTTGAAACGAATCGTTATACCGCGATAAAACAAGCGAGGGATTCTGGTTTAGCCAAATTAACAGGACCAATTACGCTTGTTCAAGATTCGAAAAAAACACCAGGTTTCCTTTTTTATGTCCCTTTTTATAAAGGCGGTGCATTACACAATTCGATTGATACTCGTCAAAAAAACATTATAGGCGTTACCTATGCGCCTTTCATCATGTCTAAACTTATTTCAGGGACATTATCCATTGAAAATCGATTAGTGGCTCTAAAAATAAGTGATCAAGATGAAGTACTTTATGATGATGCTGATAACGACAATATCTCTAATATTGATATCACGCCACTTTTTCATAAAGAAGTTGATTTAGCTTTTTATGGGCGTGTTTGGCGTTTCAATATAAATTCAAACTTGGATTTTCGTTCCGCATCAGTGTCATCGCAGCCGACAATCATATTATTGAGCGGTATATTTATTGATATATTGATACTTGGTCTATTTTTATTCCTTTCAAAAGCCAATAGGCAAGCATTGGTTTACGCCGATGCAATGACCATTAAATTAAGAGGTAAAACTAAACGTTTAGAGAAGTCTAATAAAGATTTAGAACAATTTGCTTATGTTGCTTCACATGATCTTAAGTCTCCATTAAATGCAATTCAAAAATTGGTGGGTTGGATAAAAGAAGATTGTATTAATGTGCTTCCTGCTAGTTCGTTAGAACATCTATCTTTGCTTGAAAATAGAAGCGAACGTATGAGCAACTTATTAAACGATTTACTTAATTATGCTCGAATAGAACGTTTTGATTATCAACCTGAAACATTAGAACTGTGGGCTGTTGCTAATGATATATTCACTTTATTAGATCACGGCGAAAATGTCACTTTTGTTGCCGCTGAAGGCGAACTTACTTTTCCCAAAGTACCGTTAGATATTATTTTGCGTAATTTAATTTCGAACGCTATTAAACATCATGATAAAGCGAACATCAATATTAGAATGTCATACTCAATTATTGAGAACATGCATTGTATTGGTGTTCAAGATGACGGGCCAGGTATTCCTCCAGAGTTGTTCCATAAAGCCTTAGAAATGTTCCAAACATTAAAACCTAGAGATAAAGTTGAAGGGAGTGGTATGGGGCTGTCTTTAGTGAAAAAAATTGTTCAGCATTATGACGGAAAATTAACCATAGAGTCTGATGGAATACACGGGACAAAAATTATCATCATGTTACCGATAAAAGCACAGCAAAAATTAATTGGAGTAAAAAATGGATAATAAAGAAGTTACTATTTTATTAGTTGAAGATGATGATGTTGATGCGATGACCATTGAGCGTGCTTTCAAAAAATTAAGAATAGGTAATACTATTGTGAGAGCTTGTGATGGATTAGAGGCCTTTGAATTATTAAATGACTCTGTTCTCGCTTCTCCTTTTATTATTTTGCTTGATTTACAGATGCCGAGAATGAACGGGTTAGAATTTTTAGAAGCGTTGAGAAAAGACCCAAAACATGCAAGCAGCATAGTTTTCGTCTTAACAACTTCAAAAGCTGATGAAGATATGATCTCAAGTTATAAACACAATGTGGCAGGTTATTTCTTAAAAAATTCTGCTGGAGACGAGTTTCTCGACATTGTTAATGTATTGGATGGTTATTGGAAAATAGTTCACTTTCCACCTAACGGATGAAAATATAGATAAGGATATTGCTATGAATGTATTAATAGTCGATGACGATGTTGTAGACCGAGAACATATCAAACGTACCTTGCGTAAAAGTGCCCAAAATTGTCATTTTGTAGAAACAGAATCGGTGAATGAAGGTTTAGAAGCTTTTAGGCTCGCATCGTTTGATGTTGTTTTACTTGATTATCGTATGCCACAGCGTGATGGTATTGAATTATTATTAGAATTAAAAAGTGAAAAAAATGGTAATTCCGTCGCTATTATTATGTTAAGTAATTCGGAGGAAGAAGCCTTAGCGCTAGAATGTATTAAAGCTGGTGCACAAGACTTTTTGCTTAAAGTTGAGGTAACTGCATCAAAACTAAACCGCGCTATTTTACAAGCGCAAGTGCGTTTTGAGCTTGAACAAAAATTATTTAATAGTTATAAGTTAGTAAAAAACATTGCAGAGCATGACACCTTAACGGGCTTAGATAACCGATATGCCTTTGAAGAAGCATTAAAATTACGTGTTGCCAAAAACACTCGTTTTCAAGAAAGCATCGCCTTGTTATTGTTCGACTTAGATCACTTTAAATACGTTAATGATACGCATGGTCATGATACTGGTGATGAATTACTCAGACAAGTAGCAAAAAAAATTAGTAAGTGTCTACGTGAAAATGAAATATTTGCACGCATTGGCGGCGATGAATTTGCCATTATATTGAGTAATACATTTGATGCATATTTGATCAATAATGTTGCTCGTCGAATTTTAAATTCTTTGACAGCAACCTTCCATATTAAAGGCATTGAAATAGGAGTGAGTGCTAGCATTGGTATTGCTATTTACCCTGATAATACGGTCAATCCTGATGAGCTTTTTAAGTTTGCAGACATTGCGATGTATAGAGCAAAAAAATTAGGCCGAAACCAAATTTGCTACTTTGAAAGTGAAATGCAAAGGCAATTTTTACACCGCTACAAAATTGAACATGCTTTAGTTGATGGTATTGTTAATAATCAGTTTCGCTTGCATTATCAACCCGTATTTAGTGCTAACGAAAGAGAGTTGATCGGCTTTGAAGCCTTAATTCGTTGGTTTGTTGATGACACCTTGCTTATGCCTGATGAGTTTATCGGCATAGCTGAAGAGTCGGGGGCTATTTTAACTATTGGCCGATGGGTTATTGAACAAGCCATTCATCAATTATCGATTTGGCAGCAGGTCAGTAATCAAAATATTAGCATGTCGATTAACCTTTCAGCGAAACAATTAGTCGATGAGAAATTGTTAACTTGTATAGAGCGTTCATTGGCTAAGTATAATGTAAGTGCGGAAAATATAGAATTTGAATTAACCGAAACCACACTGTTAGAAAGCAATGATGCGGTTATCATGATGATGAATGCTATTCGTGAACTCGGTAGTAAAATAGCACTTGATGATTTCGGTACCGGTTTCTCTTCAGTGTCTCATCTTCAAGACTTTCCAATTGATACCGTAAAAATTGATAAATCATTATTGTTAGCTTCTTCTGAAGATAAAACCGTAAGACTGATTAAAGGTTTATCTTACATGTTACATTCTTTAGATCTGGCAATTGTTGCAGAAGGCGTTGAAACAGAAGAAAGTTTAAAGTTATGTCAAAGTATTAATGTTGACAGGATACAAGGATATTTATTGTCTAAACCGTTAGAAGTGCATGCAATAGATGAGCGTTTTTTTCGTCAATAATTAAGCGTATAAATTTTACTGTAATAAATTAGACGAGTTGTTTTCATCAATTACCGTTTTTTAATAGCTCGTGATATTTATTATATGGAACGTGGCCACTTTATCTTGTTTAAAATAAAAAACTAGTGATACGATAATGTTTATATATTCATTTTTCCCAATATGGCAATTTTATGCAAGATGAAGACTTTGAACCTTTAGCTAAAGAAGTAGCAATACCGAAGAACCAACTAGAAAGGTTACAAGCCTCGTTAAAGTCGCCAAAAGTAACATTTGAAAAGTTTTTAACTACAGCTCTCTGGTTGCCAAAAAAGGTGGTTTCTTGGTGGCAAGTCCTTCATTCAAATCAAAAGCTTTATTTTATAGCTGTAATACTCGGAATATCCCAAGAAGAAACACTCACACGCGAAACTCTCCTTGAACCCAGTACAGGTTTACTTATTGTGGGTTCTATTGCAATGATCGGCATGTTACGTGAATTACTCGATATATTTACCCGAGTGTGGCAAACGCTTCTAGGTAAGAGCTTTATTTTTATCATATACGTTATTATTGGTAATTTTACCCTTGCCGTTGCCGCGAGAAAAGTTAATTACATTACCGGAGTTGACCCACATTCATTGATATATGCCCAAGGTTTTACCACTGTCTTAGTGCTTCCTTTATGGCTGTTATTGCTAACATCGATGAGCTTGATTCTGTTATTTACCTTAGGTAATCTCTGGTTTTTATTTCTTAAAATAATCAGTCTTTTACGTTTACATCCGATCAAAATTAGGGCAAAAGAGCGATTTTCAATATTATTTATATTTATACGCTTAATGTTAATATCACCGGTTATGGTCACCTTAATGCAGCCACTTCATTGGTATAACAGTGAATTAAATATTCAAATACCCGGCGTAAGAATTAGTACGGGTCAAATAGCTGATGCAGAAGATGACAATACAATTAATGAATCAGATGTTATCGCTGCAGGTGAAAATATAGACACAGGTCAATTAGCTGCCTCGGTTAGCTCTAATGAGAACGATAACATTAAGTCAAATGGTGACGTGGTGATTATTGGTTCAGATAGCAGTAAAACTCAAGGTAAATATACTGATTTTGATCGAGCTATCGCGGCCTTCGTCTTTGAATATGAAACTTTTCAACTTTCCCGCTGTGAAAAAACAGATACTGAACGAGTCAGCATTATTGGTGAAGATGTTATTTTAGTCGCTGAAAAAGTTGAAGGCGACTCATTAGGTTATAAGTTCAGCGCACGAGCGTGTGCATTAAAAGATTATCCATAAAAAATTTTATAAATGATTACATTCAATCGTTCCTCACTAATCAGGGAACATTTCAAATTAATGTAACTACAATAACTCCCTTTACAAAAGACATGACGGATATAACGAGTAATTAAATACACAATGAATGATTTTGACCGAATTATAGATCGCAGTAATACAAATTCTTTAGCGGTTGAAGGCTTTGTTGATTACCTTTTTAAAGGCGATGAAGAGGTAAAGCTTTCCAGTAAAAAAACAGACTTAATTTCAATGTGGGTGGCCGACATGGCATTTGCTGTGCCAACCGCTGCCACCGACGCCATGATAAAGCGAATTTCCCATCCTGTATTCGGTTATACCATGAATTTTGATGAGAATTATTATCGCACATTTTCGAACTGGACGGATAAACGGTATGGCTGGAGATTCTCTCCTGACGCGCTTCAACTATCTTCAGGAGTTATTCCTGCTTTATTTAATTTGATTGATCAAATATGTGAAAAAGGAGATAAAGTACTTACTTTCACACCAGCCTATGGCTACTTTAAGCATGCAGCTGAACATCATCATAATGAACTTGTTTCATGTTCGCTTGACTGTGTTGATGGAGAGTATTTTATCGACTTTGACGATTTGCGAATTAAAACTGCAGATCCGAAATCGAAATTGTTTTTTTTGTGTCATCCCCATAATCCCACGGGAAGAATATGGACAGATGAAGAACTTCGTTTGATCGGTGAAATTTGCATAGCGAATGAGGTTGTTATTGTTTCCGATGAAATTCATTGCGATCTGCTTCGTTCTAATAAAACACACACACCTCTGGCAAAACTCTTTCCTGACTCCGATCAAATAATAACCTGTATGGCGCCCAGTAAAACATTTAACCTAGCCGGGTTAATGATCGCCAACATCATTATTACTAATCCCGAACTACGCGCTATGTGGCAAAAGCGAACCCAACCCTTTGTTAACCCAATTAGCCTTGCAGCAGCCCAAGGTGTTTATGAAAGCGGTCATGAATGGCTTGAAACACTAAGAGGTTATCTTGATGAAAACTTTAGCCTGCTTGAAAGCGAATTAAAAGCGCATTTACCTGATGCAATATTTAAAATACCCGATGCGACATATCTAGCATGGATTGATCTCAGTGCATATTTTCCAGCGTCAGTAAGTTTAACTCGATTGTTTTTAGAGGAAGCAGGGGTCATTATCGAAGGAGGGGAAATGTTTGTTTCAGATGGAGGGACACGCATTCGCATGAATGTAGCGTGTCCAAGGTCACAACTCAAAGATGCCTTTAAAAGAGTCATTGAAGTCGTTAAAAGGTCATCCACACTATAACTTCTCCTTTGATTGATGCTTACTAAATAAAAATCATATGTGATTGTTTATGAGGCTTTTAATTAATTCATCGTCTTTAGCCAAAAATTTTGTCTAATATTTTGGTAATATAGGTGATAACGATAAAAGTCATAGCGCTAAACTTGGTTCATGATACATCTATAGTCTGATTTTACTTTCAATACGGACAACTAAAACGTTACGCTTTAAAAGAGAATTTACATGTCTAAGTCAACAAAAAATAATCCTCCTTATTCTTCTCCTGCAGGTGGTTGGGGAGCATTAAGAAGCTCCGCTAAGCATTTAATTCAAAGTGAAAATGCCGCAAAAAGTGTTAAGGCTTTACTGCGCGCGAATCAACCAGGGGGCTTTGACTGCCCAGGTTGTGCATGGGGTGATTCTACAACTGCAGGCAAGGTTGATTTTTGTGAAAATGGCGTTAAAGCTATTGCATGGGAAGCAACCAGTAAACGTGTTAATAGTAGTTTTTTTAGACAATATTCCATAACTGAATTACAGCAATGGGATGATCATTCTTTAGAGAAAAGCGGTCGATTAACCGAACCCATGTACTATGACGGTAAAAGTGCACATTACCAACCTATTAGCTGGGAAGCTGCTTTTAGTCTTATTGGTACCAGTTTAAAAGCACTCTCTTCTCCTAATGAAGCCTTATTTTATACTTCTGGTAGAGCAAGTAATGAAGTCGCTTACTTATATCAACTGTTTGGTCGTGCATTAGGCACAAATAACTTTCCCGACTGCTCGAATATGTGTCATGAAGCGTCAGGCGTTGGTATGACTAAAAGCGTAGGAGTTGGTAAAGGCACGGTTACTATGGACGACTTCTCAAAAGCAGACGCTATTTTTGTCTTTGGCCAAAACCCAGGAACTAATCATCCTCGCATGTTAGGAACCTTGCGTGAGGCAAGTAAACGCGGTGCTAAAATTGTCTCAATTAACAATTTAAAAGAACGTGGTTTACAAAAGTTTTCAGATCCACAAAGCCCAAAAGAAATGATATTTTTAACGGGAACAGAGATTAGCCAATATTACTTCACGCCTCGATTAGGTGGCGACATGGCGTTATTACGCGGTATAGCTAAATGTTTATTTGAGCGTTTTAAACAAGATAAATCGATACTTGATACAGACTTTATTGATGAACATTGCCATGGTTTTGAAGACTATCAACGCAGTGTAGCAGAAAGTGATTGGGACAAAATTCTTGAGCAATCTAGTTTAACTCGAGAAGAAATTGAGCAAATAGCAACCCTGTACGCCAGTAGTAAAAAAGTTATTTTTACTTGGGCTATGGGCATCACCCAACACCGTCATTCTGTTGCTACGGTTCGAGAGTTGGTAAACGTATTAATGCTAAGAGGCAATATCGGCAAAGCCGGTGCAGGTGCATGTCCGGTACGCGGTCATTCCAACGTACAAGGCAATCGCACTATGGGGATCAACGAAAAGCCATCAATGGAATTTCTTGACTCGTTAGAAAATCGTTACGCCTTTAGTGCTCCACGTGACGCTGGTTTTAATACTGTGGAATCTATTCATGCCATGCTTGTAGGTAAAGCTAAAGTATTTATAGCATTAGGCGGAAACTTTTCAGCAGCAACCCCTGATACTAAACGTACCCACCAAGCATTGAAAAAATGTGAGTTAACCGTGCAAATCAGCACTAAGCTCAACCGAAGCCATGCAATAACAGGCAAGCGTGCGTTAATTCTTCCGTGTCTTGGTCGTACCGAAATTGATCGGCAAACGAGTGGTGAGCAATGTATTACCGTTGAAGATTCAATGAGTATGGTACATGCTTCAAGAGGTCAAAATGAACCAGCATCAGATAAGCTTCGCTCAGAGACATCTATTGTGGCGGGCATGGCAATGGCGTCTTTAGGCGATCAGCATGTAGATTGGAATAAATTGGCGAATAACTACGCGTTAATTCGTGATGAAATCAGTGCGGTATTACCGAGTTTCGAAAATTATAACTCACGAATAAAAGAAGGCCGAGGCTTTTATTTGCAAAACCTTGCTGCACTTCGCCAATGGCGAACACCTGAAAGAAAGGCTGCATTTTCAAATGCTAACTTACCTGAACAACTCGCACATGAACGTGCACAATTAATGACAGAAAATCCGGTGTTAACCCTGCAAACCATGCGATCGCATGATCAATATAATACCACTATTTATGGTATGGACGATCGTTATAGAGGTGTTTATGGTCAGCGTAATGTCATCTTTATGAATGAAGGTGACATTAGTAGGCAGGCATTGAAGGGTGGAGATTATGTAAAAATCACCACCGTATCAAATGACGGTATTGAACGCTCAGTGTCTAATTTTAAAATTATTGAGTATGCGATACCTTCAGGTTGTGTGGCGGCATATTATCCTGAAACTAACCCGTTAGTGCCATTAGAAAGCATCGCAGATGACTGCGGAACGCCAACCTATAAATCGATTGCGGTTTCAATTGAGAAGTTATAAATGAAGGTGATATGATAAGTTAACAATCGTTGGATTAATTGTATTTACACAGTCAGAAAGTACGTGAATATAGCTAAAATTATTAATCAGATATATCTTTTCACTTATGCCTAACGCCATTATCTTTGGCGTTAGGCTGTTTTCTAAAACATTATAGAATGACCATATTGTAACTGCTTTTTGATAATCGTAGTTACATATACCTACTCGTTATGAAGCGTCTTTCATTTTTATCTTTTTTAAAGTTTCTACAGCCTCGTTAATATTCTTTTGTGGTACGGCTTTAGATTTACTCTCATCAATTGCTAAGGGGGTTAATCCTTTATTCCATTTTTCAATTCTTACATCTGTTGATGGAGCAACACCTAATTTTAATCCAACAAAAGGTATTGTATTTGGTTTTAAATAATAAATTTTACCTGCTTCTAAATTTAAATTTATATGTGCCCAACGTCCACCTTGTGTTGGATCAATCATAAAGTCATGCTCACCAGGCAAGGTTAAATACTGAATCATTGAGCCCGCCTCCAGAGTACCAATAAATTTATTACCGTCCCAAACTTCAAAATCAACACCATCACCAAGAAAAATATGGGGGCGAACAATACTCACCATTGATTTTTGACTATCGACATTTTCTATTTTATTAACCGTTTTCATTTTTGCAAGACTAGAACAGCCTCCTAAGCATGAAAGGGTGAAAACTAACACACTAAAATATAGATAATTTTTCAAGAAATACTCCGTTATTAACTTGATAGATTTAGGTATAACGGCCCGAAAGGCGTTATGCCGTTTACTGAAATTTTGAAGGTCGAAAAAATAAACGCTTTCTAGTCCCTCTGTATTTTTGTAAGAAAATTACTGGCTAAGTATCGCGTTTATTTTTTCTTGATCTGTATATTTTACATAGTTCGTAATAGCTTTCATTGTATCCTGATTAGTCATTAATTCTTGCATTGCCACCTGACCAACTAATTCAAAAGCTTTTTGAATGGCTAGCGGGTCTGATTTATTTGCGGCATACAACTCTTTAGGGCAATCGACTGTTAATATTTTGGTGATTAGTATCCCAACATACTGGTCACTTTCTTGAATATTGCTTTCAGTTGCATTCATGAAAGCTTTCATTTCAGGATGAGAACCGATAGAAAAATAAATCCATTTAGCTAACTTTTTCCTTTCTTTGCCATTTAGTGTATCAACTAAACAAGTGCCTAGTTGTTCTGTTGGTGTACTCGCAAATACAGATGTTACTGATAATACGGCTATTAATAGTATTGTAATCTTTACTAAATTTTTCATTATTATTCCATTGTTGGTTGACATAACTTTCTGAATTAGCTGGTTGTTATGCGATAAATTATTTTTCGGTTTACATAGCATTGTGATAAGAAAACTTCACCTATAAACAGATGTGTTGTTAACTGATCTAATTTGTTTTAATTACATTAATTTTACATTGTTTCAGGGCTTTAGGAACTATAAATGTTAATTTTTATTATTACAGGAGAATCGTTAATATTTATTTCTTTTAATTCTAATCATTGAGATATTTCTCCATATTTACTCCACAATTTATCTGTATCCTGTGTAATAGAGAGTTTCCCCTTTATTTAATAAATATAGGACTATTGGAGTCTATAAAATGGAAAATTATAATTTTTTGGCAATAAAAAATCATCCGGATTATGAAGCTACTATCGATGAAGTGATAAAAAAAAGAGTCAATAACAAACTGATGGATGAAGCCATTCGCAAAACCAATGGGAAAGAGCGAGCAGAAGCTGTGTATGTATTATTGAAATTAAACAACAGACACATCTCATAATTTACTCTTTTGACTGCTTTAATATAAATAATGATTTATTTGGTATGTCATTAGAGTTGCCTAAATAAACTTGATCTTTTTGATAGCCTTTTGTCAAATATACTACCCAGTATTCAACATGCGGTGACTCCCATTTTTTTACAAAAGCAACGCCAATCTCATCTTGTTCTACGTAAAATTCATGCTCGCCAAGTAAATGAATTCTATGTGATTCTGAACGCTTAAAAGCATCCCAAACGACAGCTGCACTGGAATAACCTCCTGCAATAGCTTCAACTTGATTACTATTAAATTCATTTCCGTAATGTTCAGGAAGTTTATAACCAATATCCCTTAAACGTGAATTGGGACTTCCCCCTAAATTATGCAGTACTAAACCAAATTCTGCCATCCGTTCCGCTTTAGCCACTGCGGCTTCTGCTAGCATGCTATTGCAACGAATTATGGTTCGATTTTGATCTTTATCTTCGTTTATCAATTTAACTAAGAGCCGAGCTTGTTTGTTATTTCCACAGCTATCTAATTCATCTGCAGAAGTAGGAAAAATAAAGAGGAGAAGGATAATATAAAATTTAGACATAGAACCTAATTTTTTAAAGCAGGATAAGGGTTATGGTTAAAATAAACGGCACAGAAGTATATAAATAATTGTTGACATTAGTGCTGTTTTTTATGTTTGTATTTACTTTTAAAACAATTGGTTAAGTGATTGTTTTAGTTAATATAACTACAATATAATAAATTGTACACCATTATTTTACACAGTCACTCATGACTTTTTTCGCGTTCAAAACAAGGGCTCTCAAACCTTATTTTAATAACTTATATATTTTGCTGGGGGAAAATACCCCATGGAATATAATAATTAATAACGTTGTCTAACAATAAAATAATAGAGGTGAGCTCAGAGAGTCTTATCAAATTAGTACAAGTATGCTGAAGGTAAATCTTCATATAGAGAAAACTTCTTTTCAGCGATAACGACTCCCTTGAATTCAATAGTCATACGCCAAAGGCCAAGTTTATTTTCTATAGGGAGCCAAATGGTGTCGCCTAGGTAAAAGTTCCAGTCATTATTTGTGATATATACCTCCCCATCAAAAGGTGGCAGGGGAGTTCCTTTGTTATCAGGTATGTTTGGATGGTAAATGGAATATTTAATTTTTTCGCCTTTAGCTTTTTTAATGTTTATGATGAAACCAAATTCAACATCAAGGATAGCTTTAATATTTGTTGTGAACTCTTGAATTTCAGGCAAGTTTTTTTCTTTAGCATTCCATTGATTATAAATACCAAAGCTTTTAATTTTGAATACAGGTTTTGATTTTGCCATTTGTTCACTTTACATTATATAGTTTAGGCATTCTGTTGCTCTGTAACACGATCAAACTGTAATTCACAAAGACGCTGGTACAAAGTTGAATTTGCCATCAATGATTTATGATCACCCGTCGCAACTATTTCTCCGTGATCCATTACTACAATAATATCAGCATGCATAACCGTAGAGAGGCGATGTGCAATAATTAACGTCGTACGGTTTCCCATTAACTCGTTTAACGCGGCTTGTACGTGATGTTCACTTTGTGCATCTAAGGCGCTCGTTGCTTCATCTAACAATAATACTTTAGGATCTTTAAGAATAGCTCTAGCTAGGGCTATCCGTTGTTTTTGACCTCCAGATAAACGTACACCTTGCTCACCAAGAAAACTGCTATAGCCCTCTGGTAATTGTTCGATAAATTCATGTGCATGCGCACGTTTCGCAGCATTGATTACATCTTGATCGCTAGCTGCAGGATTACCGTATCGAATGTTGTGCCACACATCTGAACTAAAAAGAATAGGATGCTGTGGCACCATACCCATTTCGTTACGTAAATCGGTAAGCTTGAGCTTAGTAATGTTAGTTTCATTAAATGAAATAACACCTTGTTGCGGATCATAAAAGCGCTGTAATAATTCAAATAGCGTTGTTTTTCCTGCTCCTGATGGACCAACCAAAGCAATAACTTTTCCGGTCGGAATGTTTAAGTTAATATTTTTTAACGCCGCGCTATCAGGTCTCGATGGGTAACTAAAGTTTACATCTTTAAATTGAATAATCGCTGCTTTTTGCTCTTGAATTGAATTTGGAGTTTCAAGCTCAATAATTTCGCTTTTAATTTTTAATAGTGCTAATAAGCGAGTTGCTGAACCAGCAGCACGCTGTAATTCACCATAAACTTCGGCAACTGTTGCCACTGACATAGCCACCATAATGGCATAAAAAACAAAAGCGCCTAATTCACCGCCGCTCATTTTTCCTTGTAAGACATCCATGCCACCAACCCATAACATGCCACTGATAGCACCAAAGGTTAAGAAAATCACAATTGCGATTAAAAATGATCGTTGTTTGACACGTCGTTTGGCCACAACAAAAGCTTTTTCAACTTCTCCTGCAAACGCCTGCTGTTCTCGTGCTTCATGCGAATAGCTTTGAACTACTTTGATATTTTGAATAATTTCACCGGCATAAGTGCCAATATCAGCGATCGCATCTTGAGAACTTTCAGCAAGCTTTCTAACTTTTTTGCCATATATCATCATAGGTAATAAAATGAGAGGCACGCAAAAAATAACAATCAAGGTGAGTTTTAAATTGGTGATTAATAACATAATTAAACCACCGATCAACATTAAAAAACTGCGTAATGCCATTGAAAACGAAGAACCAATAATTGACTGTAAAAGTGCAGTGTCAGTGGTTAACCGAGACATTAATTCGCCACTTCTATTTTCTTCAAAATAACTCGGGTGCAAAGTGACAATACGATCAAATACTGCTTTACGAATATCAGCGCTGATTCGCTCGCCTAACCAAGACATTAAATAAAAGCGACTGAAAGTGCCTATAGCAAGTAATACGATTAAACCAATTAACACCAAAATTGCCGTCTTCAATTGTTCTTCAGAACCGGCAATAAACCCACTATCAATAACAAATTTAACGCCTTGACCTAAAGACAAACTTACTGCAGAAGTGAGTAACAAAGCAACTAGTGCTAGTGCTAGCATCATTTTATAAGGTTTGATGAATGAAAAAATAGGTACCAGGCTAGCGAACGCTTTATTGTTCGTGCTTTTAGTATTTTCAGTTATGGAACTGTTTGTTATCGGTTGATCTACCGTTAAATTCTCTTTGCTCACAGTTCACTCGAAATTATTATGAATAGGAAATTAATATGGTTACAAATAAAGAAAACTCAAGGTTTAGTAACAAGAGTTTGCCGTTTAAGATTAACTACATCTTCAGATGTACAATGTGATCTTGTAGTGCCAGAACTGAGATCATAACTAGCCGTTATATTCTAGGATATTAACTGATTTTTACTTAAGCCTCACTACAACGCTATTCATTAATTTGCTATTTCTTATTCCTACTTAAATTAAGTAGAGGGGATGATACCTCTTAGCACGAAAAATTAAAATGGTGCTTTACACATAATGTATTTTAGATAATAGTACTATAAATCAATGTTTTAATAATAATTTCAAGGAACAAAATGCTTCGATTACTATTAATTTCAGTCATATTATTCACTTCATATGTACAAGCGAACGAGCCTATAATTTCAGGTCATGTTTTTAGTCATCATTCAAAGGTGTTAGAAGAAAAAAGACGCTTTATGGTAGCACTACCTGAAAATTATCATGACAACGAGCTTAATTATCCGACATTGTATGTCGTTGATAGCGATTTTCAATTTCAACATGTATCAGCTGTTATTAAAAATATGACGAGAATGGGAAAAATACCGCCAATGATCGTCATTGGAATCGCGAATCAAGGTAATGCTGATTATGTTTATCAAACAACTTGGGCCATTCAAGGCGAGCCCGAATTTGGTGGCGCTGAATTGTTCTTTAATTATATTAATGAAGAATTGGTTCCTAATATTGATAATAATTACCGAACTAACAGTAATAGAATACTCTCTGGTTACTCTTTAGGTGGTTTATTTACAACCTATGCAATGGTAAAAACAGAGACCCCTTTTAATGCTTATTTAGCAATGAGTCCTAGCTACTGGTTTGATGATTATTCTGCGCAAAACTCTATTGCAAAATATATTGATAAAAATAATGGAAGTAAAAATTCTCTCCCATCACCGTTATTTTTATCTGTAGCAAATGAGCAAGGAATGGGCATTGCTAAGGTTTACCAAAGTTTAAATCACTTTAATCTAAATGATTGGAAATTAGCGTTCAAAAAATATCCAAACGAAAACCATTTTAGTACCGCGTTACCGGCATTTCATGACGCTTTAAGTTTTTTATTTGAAGGTTATTATGAAGATGGATATGCGTTGAAAGCCCATAAAGATGTTTCTGATGTTTTATCGACATTTGAGAATAAAAAGCAGAACTACAATGGTTTTAGAGTGGAGTGGTTACAGGCCTACAACTTTTCAAAATATGTCTTTGGTTCCAAACAGGTGGATAAAATTGGAAACATTTTAGTTGAAATAAATAAACGTTTCCCCGACTCAATCGTTCATATAACTAATTATTTAGCGGTCGGGCTTAATAAAAAAAATAAATTCAATCAAGCTAGGCATATTTTAGATGAAATTAAGCTTCAAGGTGAGACATCTGCATTGTGGCATCATCAATATAGTTTAGCCCTAGCGGGTTTAAAGGACTTTAAACTTGCTAAAGAATCACAAGAACGAGCGATGAAACTAGCTAAAATGCAGAAATTACCGATGTGGCAAATCTGGGAAATGAAATAGGTCATGGTTTTGGGGGATATCTTTCGACAGGTTACTTTTGTTCCCTATTAATTTATTCTAACTGTAAATAATATCCCTTAATGGGCGTTTTATTCTAAGGATTTTATATGAGTTTGGTAAAAAATTTCAAAATGATGTCTTTGTATAATCAAAGAATCAATGACCAATTAATGGCGAGTTGTTTAGGCTTATCAAATGACATTTTAGAGAAAGAAACACATTCTTTTTTCCCTAATATCATCAGTTATTGGAATCATATTCTTTTCGGTGATTTAATTTTATTAGGTCGACTAGCCTTAAACCATATAGGTCAGCTAACACCACAAGATTTATCAGCATTCCCAACACCGACTTCACCACAAGATGTTTATTATAATAACTTGTCAGATATTGCCGTGTTAAGAAAAATAATTGATGAATTAATCATACAATATTGTGCTCATTTAACCGATGAAGATTGTGAGAAATTTATCACTTACACAACAACTGAAGGTCTTCCTGTGACTAAAGCTGCGGCCGATATAACACAACATATATTTAATCATCAAACACATCACCGTGGACAGTTAACATGTCTACTCAGTCAGTTTGGTGTAGATTATGGGTGTATGGATCTGCCTGCCATTGTTTCAGAAGGTAGTCGAACATAGAAACTATACCAACCGTTAAAATTCAATCATCCAAATTGTTGAGAGTGTAAATGAATAATAGACTTAAAAGTATTTCTGAGATGGTTGCAAAAGCGAGTGATCTTTTTTCAAGCAAATTTGATAAAATTGATACATTGATGGGAATAATGGACAAAACATTGCGAAATCAAGGTATGAAGGCTGACGCTATTACCATTGACTGCATATCCCAGAAGAAAAAAATTGTTGTGCTGATACATGACGATAAACCTGATGTCGTAGAGGTTGCATTAGGTAATAAAGAAGGTGATATTTATTCATCTTCCGAATATGTTATTAATGAATTATCAGCAAGCGTTATCTTCGGCATCATGAAAAATAATTTCATATCACAGTAAAGCTTACTCATTGTTTGAATGAAAACGAATAGTGAGTTCTCTTTTTTTGGTAAATTTTATAACCGAAACGTCTTTAGCTATTGCCATATCTTCATTGAAAAAAACAGTATTTCATTCTCTCATAAATTGTAACAATTTTAGTGGTTTACTTATTTGTTACTTCTGTGTCAAATGGAGTCACGATTGCACTTTAATTTAAATTATCCCCTACAATATTATAGAAAGAGAAATATAATGAACAATATAAAATTAATGTTAAGAACTGTTGTATTTTTTAGTCTTTTTTCCTCTACATTTATTTATGCAGAATCTGTTACCGATAAAGATCACCAAGCTGTCATAAAAACGGCTTATGACTATTTTAATGGGGCCGCAAATGGAGACCAAGCACTTCTTTCAAAAGCGTTTGATTTGGACTTTGGCCATGTAAAAATGATAACCGTCGACAAAGAAACTGGAAAAGAAACAATAAGAACAGTGCCACTTAAAGAATTTGCTGGTTACTTTAAAAAAGCGACAAAAGATAAATGGGTCGCAAATATTTTGTCTGTAGATATTGTTGATAGCAAAATGGCTATGGTGAAACTTAATTTTGACACGCCAAAAACACATTACATTGACTATCTTGTTATGTACAAACGTAATAATGAATGGCGTATTATTAATAAAACATTCATAGCAACGAAAAAATAGATCTTATTAGTTCTGAATTTGATCTCACTTCTTAGCTATCTGCTCATACAAATGAGAACTAAAAGGAAATTTCGTGTCAATTGATAGTATATTTACTTTGTTTTGTGCCATGTTAATTGTGGCCATTGTTCCTGGACCAACTGTTTTTGCCATTATTGCTCGTTCTTTTTCCTCGGGTAAGTTACAAGCATTTTATATGACCGTAGGTATTGTCCTAGGGGATTATATCTTTATTGTTTTAGCGCTATTTGGTTTATCTTCTCTCGCGGAAATAATGGGCACCACTTTTTTTATTATTAAATACCTGAGTGCCGTTTATTTAATTTGGCTGGGAATTAAGCTTCTACGCCCGATTACTGAATCAGTTAACATTGAAGCATCAAAAAATTCATCACTCATTTCTAATTTCTTAACAGGGCTATTCATTACATTAGGTAATCCTAAAGCAATTTTATTCTATATTGGTTTTTTCCCTGCTTTCATCAATGTAAGTGAGGTTACTTTTTATGATACAGGTTTAATCATGTTAGCGGCTACCTTGGCATTTGGCAGTGTAAATATGTTTTACTCATTCCTAGCTGTAAAAGCCAGAAACACATTTAAATCACCTCATGCTTCATCAGTTATTAATAAAACAGCAGGTACAATAATGATATCAACAGGGGTTTTAGTTGCGGTGAAAGCTTAATTAATATCACATTAATAATAGTCGTTTAAGTTGTGGAATATTGTTTGCTCGTTTATCAATACATCGTTTTATCGTTTCATTAACCGTGTTTAACTTTTCTTTTAATCCTGAGGTATCGTTCATCCAAGTGGAAAAAACATGATCAACCCTTTCTCTGATGTCTTCCTCACAGCTCGTAATAAAATTATAGGGAAACCATTGTTTTTCATTAATATGCCTCAGTATTTTATCTTTATTACTTTCAATATAATTAATGACATGATGTCTAAGTGCAGGGTTAAAAGAGGGATACTGAAATCGATAACCAATTTCGTCGGTAGGAACTTTTCCAGATAAGAGAAAATCAAAGTAACGCGTAACAATTTTAGGCGAAGCAAAGTATCCCATTGATGTGAGGATATCTGATTTCAAACGACTATTTGTTGTTTTTACATATGCGCTTTCAAATAAACTATACTCATTTTCGCCAAAATTAGACGCCACAACATTTAGAACTTCTCTCGATATACTTGAATCAATTGAAGACTTCTCTGACAATATGTCCAGATAGTGATCTTTAGCAAATTCAATCGTGCTTTTATCTCGAAGCCGACTGCCTGCCAATCTAAACAAACTTGCCATTAGAGCTTTATCAGTGATTGAATTATTACTGGTATTGTTGTGTTTTTTTCCATTTGAAAAGTTAGAAGTTAATGCCATTAATCTTAAGTTAAGGTGTTTTTTTAGATAGCGTGAATAATCATTGATGATTTCCTCAGGAATGAATTCCGTATAGCTATGGTCAATATCTCTGATGATGTCAGTAGCAATTTTTTTGTTCAATGATGTATCTGAGAGTAAAGCCAGTTTTGTAGTAAGCACATCTGTATATTCGCGAAGAGTAATATTAGTAAGGTGTACGTTGTTATTAAGCCAAGCTAGTTTTTCGTTATCGTCTAACTGAGTAATATGCTTCTTAATATAATTTTCATCTTTATCTGGGAGAACATAACGATAATAACCTACCGCATTGGCATCAGGGAAAATCGCTATTACACCATCAGGTATAGTTAATTCGAGCGTTTTATTTTTACCGTCTGTAGTTATTTCAATTGAATGAACGCCTTTTTCATCTCCCAGCACCTCATGCAATTGAGAATTCCAATGCATCTCAATTTTTCCTTCCGTAACTGCCTCAGCAACTCTATCTCGAAGAATTTTTTCAGCTCTGAGCTCATCTCTTCGATGAATCAAGTGAACTTTTGAAC
>CAJWBY010000001.1 GCA_913020705.1 uncultured Colwellia sp. | reverse complement strand
GTGTACTTTCTGGTGATGTAACTGACGTTCTTTTATTAGACGTTACGCCATTATCATTAGGTATTGAAACTATGGGTGGTGTGATGACTAAAGTTATCGACAAAAACACAACTATCCCTACTAAGCAATCTCAAACATTCTCAACAGCTGACGATAACCAAGCTGCTGTAACTGTTCATGTTTGTCAAGGTGAGCGTAAGCAAGCTTCAGCAAACAAATCTTTAGGTCAGTTTAACCTTGAAGGTATCGATGCAGCACCACGTGGTACGCCACAAATCGAAGTTACTTTCGATATCGATGCTGATGGTATCTTGCATGTTACTGCTAAAGATAAGAACACAGGTAAGGAACAGAAGATAACAATTAAAGCTTCTTCTGGTTTATCTGATGAAGAAGTAGAGCAAATGGTACGTGACGCAGAAGCTAACGCTGATGAAGATGCTAAGTTTGAAGAATTAGTTCAAGCTCGTAATCAAGCTGATGGCATGATTCACGCAACACGTAAGCAAATTGAAGAAGCAGGCGAAGACTTTGCTGGCGAAGATAAAGAAAAATTAGAAACGGCATTAACTGAACTTGAAGAAGCTGTTAAAGGCGAAGATAAAGAAGCAATTGATGCTAAATCTCAAGCTGTTATCGAAGCTTCAGCTAAGTTAATGGAAATTTCTCAAGCGAAAGCTCAAGCCGAAGGTGGTGCACCTGAAGGTGGTGCTCCTGAATCAGAAGGCGCTGCGCCAGCTGACGATGTTGTTGATGCTGAGTTTGAAGAAGTAAAAGAAGACAAATAGTTTTTAGTTAACTTAACGTACGATATTAAAAGCGCTGGTTTAAACACCAGCGCTTCTTACGTTAAAAAACGTCATAAAATGCCATTATAAATAGCTTACTATTTCTAATGTCATTTTAACCAATATTTAATTCCCGGATAGAAAGAAGTCACTATGTCAAAACGCGATTACTATGAAGTGCTAGGAGTATCAAAAGATGCTTCTGAGCGTGATATCAAAAAAGCCTACAAACGTTTAGCGATGAAACTTCATCCTGATCGTAATGCTGGTGATAAAGACAAAGAAGAGCAATTTAAAGAAGTTAAAGAAGCTTACGAAATTCTAAACGATGACCAAAAACGTGCTGCATTTGACCAGTACGGCCATGCGGCATTTGAACAAGGCGGAAACGGCGGCGGTGGTTTTGGTGGCGGTTTCGGCGGTGGAGCTCAAGATTTTGGTGATATTTTTGGCGATATCTTTGGTGGTGGACGAGGTGGTGGCGGACGTCAGCAACGTCAGCAACGCGGTTCAGATCTTCGTTACAATTTAGATTTAAGCCTTGAAGATGCCGTAAGAGGTAAGACGTTAGAAATTAAAGTACCAACTTATGTGAGTTGTGACCCATGTGATGGCTCTGGTGCTAAAAAAGGTACAAGTGCAAAAACATGTTCTACTTGTCATGGCCATGGTCAAGTACAAATGCGTCAAGGTTTATTTGCTGTTCAGCAAACTTGTCCTACTTGTAGCGGTAAAGGTAAGGTCATTGCTACACCTTGTACTTCATGTCGTGGTCAAGGACGTGTTGAGAAAACTAAAACACTTTCAGTGAAAATTCCACCAGGTGTGGACACAGGTGACAGAATTCGCTTATCTGGCGAAGGTGAAGCCGGAGAACATGGCGCACCAGCTGGCGACTTATATGTACAAGCTAATGTACGTGATCACAAAATATTCGTTCGCGATGAAAACAATCTTTATTGTGAAGTACCTATTAGTTTTACCACTGCAGCACTCGGTGGCGAAATTGAAGTACCAACACTTGAAGGCAAAGTGAAGCTTAAAATACCTAAAGAAACGCAAACGGGTAAAATGTTCCGTTTACGTGGTAAAGGTGTTAAGTCAGTACGTAGTCATTCAACGGGTGATCTAATGTGCAAAGTTGTACTAGAAACACCTGTTAACTTATCAGGTGACCAAGCTGATTTACTTCGTCAATTAGATGATAAAATGGGTAAAAGCACAATAAAGCATAGTCCTAAAGAAACAGGTTTCTTTGACGGTGTTAAAAAGTTTTTTGATGATTTAAAAAGCTAGAATATTGTGAGGTAAAGGGGGGAACTTCGGTTAATGCTAATGTGAGCTAAGCTTATATATTTCCTCTGAATAATTGAAAAAGCCACAAAATCGTTTGTGGCTTTCTTGTTTTTGAAGATTAATAAACTCTATTTCTTTTACGAGTAAGTAAAACCATTAATAAAGGTAATATTAACCAAAATATACCGCCACCATGATGAATCTCTACTTCCTCAATATAATACTCATCGTACTCCGCGCTTTCTATAGGTAAAGCGTATAAAGCATCTGTGTCATCGGAACTTAAACTAGCAACAACATCGCTATAGCCTACTTGGTATAAATCAATTAACACATCGTAATGGTCAGTAGTATATCCTGACATGAAAGTTGAGATTACCTCGTATTCGTCTAAATCAGACTCACCTTCAATGATAAAAGTATCAGTAGTATAATAATGTGTCCAAGGGCCTCCATTTTTACTTAGGTAAAGTAAAGCATAAACTTCACCATATGGATTGTCAGTATAGCTGTATATATCAGCATCGAAAGTCACACTGAATGTTTGATAAAATCCATCATCATCATAATCATCGTGTAAAAAACTAACCGCTGAATAAATTGAAAAGTCAGCGTAATAAGTGCTGTTGGTTTTTTGAATAGTGTTGCTGCTTTTTGATTTTAGAACTAACTTATTTAAATCATTGATTATAGTTTCTCTTGTTTTAGCCGTGGCTTTCCCACTTAATTGGTCAGATTTTTCTATAAGTTTGTTCGCTTCTATAATATGTTGCCTTTGTTTTTCATTGATGCTTTTTTTAAGTACACCTTGTGAAACGGTATGTTGACTGGTATTTAATTCACTTGCTGTTGCTTGGATAAATGAAAATGCGCTCAAGGTAATCAGCAGGAATAACTTTCTAAATGAATTTGAATTAACGGTTTTAGTGGTATTGTTTGTTAGTAACATAATATATATCCTGCTGGTTTAATTTAGTGATGCTATTAAAGCGCAGTCAAGATGAATGTAAGCTGAACACTTTATTTTAATCTTCAAAACGTTCAGCTAACATTCAGTTGCTAAGGGTTATTATTTTCAATAAGCTATGGCCATTAACATCTTTAACTTCGTATATGGAATAACAATGAAATTTGCTTTATCTTTGATTCTTCTTTTTCTCTTCACACTTTCTGTTGATGCTATAGCTCAAGGCGGCTTTGTGTCAGGAGCAAGTTCGAGTAAACATAAGAAGCAAGATAACGCAGAGTTCAGAGTAAAAAGTAGTAAACAAGCGGCTAAAGCGGCTAAAGGACGTTTCGGTGGCAAAGTGCTTAAAGTTCAAAAACAAAAATCTGGTTATCGCGTAAAGTTAATTAAAACCAACGGCCAAATTGTTTCAGTTTATGTAGATGCCAAAACTGGCAGAATTAAAGGAGGGTAATTATTATGCGTTTGTTATTTATAGAAGATGATATAGCCCTACAGAAAAACTTACATAGCCATTTAATTGCAGCCAATTATTCAGTCGATTTGGCAAATGATGGCGAAACAGGTTTATTTCAAGGACAAGAATATCCATATGATGCTGCTATTATTGATGTAGGTTTGCCTCTTATTGATGGTATTACCGTTATTAGATCACTTCGTGAAAAGAATATCGATTTTCCGATACTTGTTTTAACAGCAAGAGACAGCTGGCAAGATAAAGTGGCAGGTTTAGATGCAGGTGCAGATGATTATTTAACAAAACCTTTTCAAGCTGAAGAATTACTCGCACGTTTAAATGCGTTGATCAGACGTTCTGCTGGGCAAGCAAGTCCTTTAATAAAGAACGGCCCTTTATCTATTAATACCAAAAGTCTTCAGGTTGAAGTAAATAACAAGGTGATTAAATTAAGCAGTTCAGAATATAAATTACTTGAATACATGATGCTCCATCTTGATGAAGTTACTTCAAAGGCGACATTAACTGAACATATTTATGATCAAGATTTTGACCTCGACTCAAATGTGATTGAAGTATTTATAAGGCGACTACGAAAAAAGCTTGATCCGAATAATGAACATGGCTTTATCGAAACACTTCGTGGTCATGGCTATAAATTGACGCGGTTGTCTTAATTTTTCATGAGTATACATAGCGCATGAACTCTTTAAAGGTTCGATTATTATTAAGTACTTTAGTGATGACGGTAGTGATGCTGCCTATCATTGGTTTAACCTTAACCAATGCATTCGAACGCCAGTTAACTTTAGCAATGCAAAACGAGCTTAAAGCCTACAGTTATTCAATTTTTACTGTAGCAGAAGTTGAAGATAATCAGTTGTTGATGCCTGAATTTTTATTAGAGAATCAATTCAATGTCAGTAATTCTGGTCTTTATGCATTAATCTCAACGCTTTCGTCAGACAAGCAACTCACTAACGATAAAAGTGAGCCACTATGGCAATCTATGTCTTTGTTGACATTATCACTACCATCATTGTTACCTTCGCCCAATGTAGGTCAAACAATGTTTTCAAAGATAGATATCGCAGGTAATAGCCATTTACTTTATAGTTTTAGTGCAAGTTTTTCTGATAACGGAAAAGCTTTTGATATAACACTTCATCTTATTAAAGATCAGCAAGTCTTTTTAAAGGCACTGAGTAATTTTAAGCAAAAACTTTGGGCATGGTTATTTGCGTTAATGGTCGTGTTTATTTTTGTTCAAATAGTGTGGCTGTTATGGACATTAAAGCCGTTAACCGTATTAACCCGCGAGCTTAAGCATATAGAAAAAGGTCAGAAAAAGGTGTTGGATGCAAGTTACCCACTGGAATTACAACAGGTAACAAAGCAATTAAATGCTTTACTTGTAACAGAAGAGAGTCAGCGTAAACGTTATCGAAATGCCTTGTCAGACCTAGCTCATAGCCTTAAAAACCCCTTAGCCGTTATTCAAAGCCAGACCGATATCTCTGCGAGTTCAAGTGAACAGTTACAGATGATAAATCAGATTGTTGAGCATCAACTTAAAAGAGCGCAAAGTGCCGGTCAATCATCATGGCATTTGGGAGTTCAGGTAAATCAGGTTGTAGAAAAACTGATCTCCACATTAGTTAAAATCTATAGAGATAAGCATTTAAACTTTAATATTAATGTTGAATCAACTGCTATATTCAAGGGCGATGAAGCAGACTTAATGGAAATTTTAGGTAATCTTTTAGACAATGCCTGTAAAGCGGCTAGGCAAAATATTGCTATAAATGTTGTTAGCTGTGGGAATAAGTTAACCATAGAAATAGCTGATGATGGCGATGGTATTGATGCATCTCAAAGGGATATTATTTTGTCTAGAGGAGGCAGGGCAGATACATATCAAGCAGGTCATGGAATTGGCTTAGCTATTGTCAATGATTTAGTAAAAAGTTATCAGGGGCAATTAACAATTAATAGCTCAAGCACATTTTCTGGTGCAGCTTTTACACTTACCTTTGACACAACGAGTTAAACACTCGGTCGATCATTTAAAATAAAATATAGTAATGTAAAAAAGTTATTCAGCTTACGTTCAGTTTAGCCTTGTTATCCTTATTACCTAGAATTAGTCATAAGGATTGTCACGATGAAAAACGCCATGTTTTTATTAAGTTTTGCAGCCAGCTCATTAGTTAGTTTTAATTTATTAGCAGAACAAACGTTTGCGCAGTCACCCCTGCAAGAGCAAGCACAACTTCAAGAAAAGTCATTCAGTGAAGCTGAATTAGCGCAAATGTTAGCCCCTATAGCATTGTATCCCGACAGTTTATTAACGCATGTTTTGATTGCTTCAACGTATCCTATAGAGATAATAGAGGCGCATCGTTGGTTAATAAAAAATGATGAGTTAACACCTGAACAAGCCTCTGAGTCGGTGAAAGATTTTGCTTGGGACGCCAGTGTTAAAGCGTTAGTACCTTTTGAACGGATCCTTAGCCGATTAAGTGAAGACTTAACATGGACTCAGCAGCTTGGTGATGCTTTTTTACAAGACGAATCAAGATTACTAGAAAGTATTCAAATACTTAGGAAACAGGCTGAAATTGCCGGTAATCTTGAAAAAATGGACAATATGGATGTTAGTTATGAAGACAGCAATATTGTTATTGAACCAAGAGAGAAGGAAATCGTTTATGTTCCTTATTATGATACACGAATGGTGTATGGAACATGGCACTCTGTCTCTTATCCTCCAGTTTATTGGAGACCGCGTCATAACGTTTATGTAAGTCGTTATAATCCATTTTATTTTCATTCAGGTGTTCATATATCGTTTAATTATTTCTTCAGTGCTTTTCATTGGCATAATCGTCATGTGGTTGTAGTGAATTCTCATCACTCTAAGCATCGTTACTATGAACAGCGTCCACGTCGCTTAATTGTTAATGGTGGGTACGCTAAACGTTGGGCACATAAGCCAGAACATAGAAAAGGTGTTGCTTATCGAACTAAACATACCAGTGCGAGGTATCACAATAAGCGAGTTAATGTGAGTGAGTCGAGTTTTAAAAAGCATCAAGTAGTGAAGCATAAAATTCAACGAAATTCTCATAAAACGTATCGTGTTGCAAATCAGCATAAGAATCAAAGAACTCATCATATAAATAAAGATATAAACAAAAATATAACTAAGAAAGTAGCAAAGCCGGTAACTAAACGTTATGCATCTAATGATAAGGCTAAAAAGTATACACCTCAAAAACCTTACTCTAAGAATAAGAGTGTGAAAAAAGTAAGCTCAAAAAAAGTGATAGCGAATAAAGATAATAAAAGAGCACAAAAGGGGAGTTTAAAATCTCATATTAAAGCAACGAGGACAACCAAAAAGAGTTCAAGTTATAAACAAACACAACGAAATACATCAACGAAAAGTCGTCATTCAAAGACTGACAAGACAAGGAATCGATAATAACTATAATTGGCCTTATATTTACACCTATGAAAGTGCTTGTCGATACACGGATACTTAGTAAGTAGACAAGCATTTTATCTTGAAAAACGATTATAAACAGGTATATATGTTTTTGATGAGCAGTAAATTGTTAAATCATTTATCCTCTTTTTTTAGATGGTTTATACTCAAACTTTATAGATGTATCAATTAAATATATTGGTGCAAGACTTATAACATTTGATGAGTTCTTTTTATGAAAAAAATTATCCTTGCGACTTTCTTATTTATTGTGAACTCAAGCAGTTTTGCTTATGAAGAGGCTAAAGAGTTACCACCGCTAGATGGATCATTTATGGGTGAACATAACATGGTGCTCGTAAGTCAAAGTTCTACCATTTATGCCTCAGTGATGACGACATATAACCGTCCAAGCAATGTGCAACTTTTATATAAAATAGAAAACAAAAGTCTAGCTATACTCCAAAGCGTGCGTGACGGAAGATTAACCACAATTAAAACAAAACCTTTTAACCTTCAGCGTTTGATGCGAGGTGAAAAAATGGAGATCATGGTTGACTTATATTCAGGACATTTTGCACGTGACGGGATGTTAGTTTATGAAAATATACCATTAACCTTTGCCAAATTGATATATGTTCGTGAACTTGACGATATAAAAGAGTCGAGTAATCAACAAGAATACGATGTAGTAGATTTAAAGAAAAACTATAAGATTTATATTCATAAAATTCAAAAAGCCCCTAGCTTTGCACATATGCTTCATATCGACTTAGAGGCAGGGTGTTTAACTCGTTTTCGTACTTCATCGCCTGTACCAAAAGAAAATGAATTGCTATACAAGTTTTTAAATTGTGGCACGATGAAGCCACTATATTATGAAAATGAAGATTTTGATAACAAGTAGTTTTTCTTGATAACTATCTATAACTCTATGTTTTGTATGTTTATTACTCAATTTTAAACAATTTTATGAATTAGATATTTGAAATGTTTTTTATCTGTTAGGATGTGCTCGCCAAATTTTGGCTAACTAAAGTCTTACAGGATGTTTATGAATATTTCAATTTTCAACGCACTTACTTTCAATATACTTATACTCTTTATTTCGAATCTAGCATATTCTGCTAATTTTATTAAAACCAACGGGAAAAACTTCGAAATTGGAATTGGAGGTTATGCTGTCGCTATTGATAATGGTCAAGATCGAAATGAATTCGGTGGAAACAGCCTCTCAGCAGCTTTTGTTTTTAATGATTTTGTAGCAATACGTGGGCAATATTATTCAGTTGAACATGATAAAAGAGAGTATTTCGATTTAACAGGGTTTGATGTAAATGCTTATTTTGGAAAAGGTCTGCAGTCGCGTGGTTTCAAGGTATATAGTGGTGTAGGTTTTTATAAAGAAACGCTTGAATATAACAATATAACTGAAAATATAACAGGTGCTCAGATTTCTGGCGTAATTGGTTATAATTGGTCACAAGTATCATTAGATTTATCGATAAGTTTAAGAACCGTGGGGGATTATGCCGATTATTTTGATTCAAATAAAGACGGTGTAACTGCCGCGTCCAGCTCACTCTCTATTGCTTATCGCTTTTAGCTATTTAAGATTGAGAGGAAATACATAGGTTTTCCTCTCATTGTTACTTACTCCCCATCAAAGTTAGGTAATACTCCACTTCGACTGTGTTCAAATATTAATGATGTTTCCACAGTCGTAACTTCTTCTCGTGAAGTGATAGCGTTAAATACAAATTGTCTTAAATGTTCACTGTCTTTCACTGACATATGAATAAAGTAATCGTAGCTACCGCCCATATGGTACAAACTAACAATTTCAGGAAGTTTAAGTAAATCATCACGCAGATTATTAACGATATCTTCTGAATAGGGCTGTAAGCGAATAGCGGCAATTGCTTCTATATTTCCACCTAAGCTCTTGAAATTAATGTCAATGTAGGCACCATTTATTATTTTTTTGTTTTTCATACGCTTTACGCGTTCAAGACAGGTTGAAGGAGCAACACCTATTTGAGATGCCAACTCTTTATTAGTGATATCAGCATCCTGATATAATATGGTTAAAATGCGTAAATCTATATCATCTAATTTCTTCATAATGGGTAAGTCTTCTATTTATAAAATAACACGTTAACTATACCGTTTTTAACCAATGTATTATATGCAAAATCAAATAATTGTCGAAAAAACATTATTTTTCCGAATATTTATCACTTGATTTTTAAGCTTGATAAAAGTTAATGCATATTTACTATTTTCAATTACACTTTTATATAAACTATCTATTGTTATATTTGGCTTTGCGACATATTATGTCGTGAATTATTGGTATTTAAAAGAAATAGGAAATTTATGCCTGTAAAAATGATACAAGATTTTCTTAAGTTAGAAGCAGCTAGCGGCATTATTTTAATGCTAACAGCTGTTGCTGCTATGGTGATTGCTAACTCGCCTTTATCACCTTGGTACGATTTGCTCCTCGATATTCCCGTTGTGGTTGCGGTTGGCACTTTTGAGATAGCCAAACCTTTACTGCTGTGGATAAACGATGGCTTAATGGCATTATTTTTCTTTTTGATTGGCTTAGAGTTGAAGAGAGAGTTTCTGGAAGGTGATTTATCTAAACCAGGGCAAGTTACTTTACCCGCAATCGGCGCGGTGGGTGGCATGTTAGTACCGGCACTTTGTTATGCCGCTCTAAACTACGACAATCCAGTAGCGCTAAATGGTTGGGCAATACCTACCGCAACAGATATTGCTTTTGCTTTAGGTATATTGGCAATCATTGGTACGAAGGTGCCTTTGCAATTAAAAGTTTTCTTAACCTCGTTGGCTATTTTTGATGATTTAGGCGCAATAATTGTTATTGCTGCTTTTTATACTGAACAGTTATCAGTGTTATCGTTAACGGTTTCTGCCGTAATGCTAGTGTTGCTCTTTACTTTTAACCGAAGAGGGATCGTGAGCACAGCACCTTATATATTTGTAGGTATTATTTTATGGGTTGCGGTTTTGAAATCGGGAGTGCATGCAACCCTTGCAGGTGTTGTACTTGCATTTTTTATTCCAATGAAAGGAAATCCTGGACAACCATCCCCATTAAAAGAGCTTGAACATAATCTACATACATTAGTTGCTTTTATTGTTCTTCCAATTTTTGCTTTTGCAAATGCCGGTATAAGTTTTTCTGGAGTGGGTCTTGAGCAGGTTATGGCACCAGTTCCTTTAGGTATTATTTTAGGTTTAGTTGTAGGTAAACAACTTGGTGTGTTTGGTTTTTGTTTCATCGCTATTAAATTCGGTTTTGCAAAAATGCCTGATAACGTGAATTGGACTTTATTATACGGTGTTGCAGCTTTATGTGGTGTCGGTTTTACGATGAGTCTATTTGTGGGGTCTTTAGCTTTTGAGCAAAACTCTGCGAGTCCGTTGTTCCAAGATAGATTAGGTATTGTAATTGGGTCTTTAATTTCAGGTGTTTTAGGTTATATATTGATAAAACGAGCCGTGAAAAAGTTACCTTAATAAAGTTACTTTTATTAATTAAATGACGATGTAATAGACGTCATTTTTTAATTTATTGATTATTTACTGGTTTTCTTACACTTCACCCAATAAAAAATCCCTAACTACTTTAATTGTTAGGGATTTTTATCTAGCGAGAACACAAATTATTCATCTAAATTTAATGTATGAATCTTATGTCCGGCTTTTTACTGCCTGCCAACATTCTATTTATTTAAGTTTAGAAGTTAACGGTTACTTCATTTGAACAAGCTGATGATGATTCACATACTTGATAAATAAATTGGCTACCTGTTGCACGACGTTCACGGTCACGGTAAATACCTGCATTATCAACAGTGTCAATCATCACACCATTGCGGTAGATATCAACTGTATCAGCAGAAGTACCTTCCCAAGTAATATCAACACGTAAGCGACCTAAACGAGATTTATACGCACGTTTAACGGCAGCTTCAATAGACACAGAAGAAACACTTACCATCATAGTCTCAGTGCTGCTTAAACCTTCGCTATCAGTTACTGTAAGTGTAACGTCATAGTTGCCTGTTTCTGCAAAAGTATGAACAGGATTCTGATCGCTTGACATAGCACCGTCACCAAAGTTCCAGTCCCAGCTGACCATATCGTCATTTCTGTCACTACTACTATCAGTAAACGTAGCGGTTAATCCATCAGCTTCATATGAAAAACTAGCTTCTGGTGCGCTTGGTAAAGCTTCACCAATACCCGTAATAGTAAGTACCCAGTTGTTTAATGTGCCAGTGTCAGCAGCAGCATTATCAGCAACACTTAATGTCCAATCTCCAGTTGCTACTTCGCCGTTGAAAGCAGAAGAACTAAAGGTACTATCAATATTATCGTCGCCACCACCTGATGCACTATGCAATGCTGCAGAAGTACCAGAAGGAGAAGTTAGCATTACTGTTAAATCGCCAATCCAAGTGTGAGTAATATTTACATAAATATCAGAGGCAAAAACGGTAAGGTCGTCTGCCACATTAATGACTGAAGTAATACCTTCTGCATTATTATCTGGAATATCTACAGCAGTATCATTCGAGTAAGTAAACTCGTTCAAACCTTGTGGATTAACCATTAAACGAACAGTCGATGTTTTAACTAATTCATCACTTGTTCCGGTTACAACAAAAGAATATTCACCCCATTGTGTTACAGCAGTTGTTGGCACGCTAAGTTCAAATGTTGCACCTGGCGTTGCAGTATCTGTTGATAATGTTGCACCAGCGAGTGAACCATCTAAAGTTAAGCTTACTTCACCGTTCCAATCTGCAACCGAACCAACATTAAAGCTAAATACCGCAGTTTCGCCGGCTTCAATTGTGCTTGAACCTGGTGTTGCCGCAAGGGTAAAACCTGGCGTTGGATCGGCATCATTTAGCGCATTATTAACATTTAGACGTTTACCTGAGGCTGTTTTCCCCGCAAGAGCTGCGTTATCATCGCCAGAACTCATTAATAGCTCTTTCATTTCAATAGCGCTTAGTTCAGGGTTAACTGACCAGGCTAAAGCTGCAGCACCTGTAACATGCGGCGTAGCCATTGAAGTCCCTGAGTATGATGCATAACCACCACCAGGTACTGTTGATAATATATCTGAGCCCGGTGCACCTAAATCAACAGTGGTTAAACCCCATTGTGAAAAACTCGACATGCTATCAGTACGCGTTGTACTTGCTACTGATAATACTGAGTCCTGTGGATATCCAGAAGGGTAGCTAGCTTGTGCATCGTTATCGTATGCATCGTTACCCGCTGCTGCGACAAATAATATGTTCGATTCTTCAGAAGAGGTAATTGCGTCAGAAAGTGCTTGGCTGAATCCGCCGCCGCCCCAACTGTTATTTGTTGCACGCACATTGATACCATTATTTTTTAAATCAACGAAGTAATCAATACAGGTTAATGCGTCAGAAAGGCTACCTGAGCCAGATGCACTAAGAAACTTACAACCAATAATAGATACATTATGATTAACACCAACTACACCTAAACCATTGTTACCAGCTGCGCCTATAGTACCTGAAACATGACTACCGTGACCTTGATCATCCATTGGGTCACCAGCACTCGTAATAGCATTGATACCATGCATATCATCGATGAAACCATTGCCATCGTTATCGATACCGTCACCTGCTATTTCTGCAGGGTTTGTCCAAATATTTGCCATTAAATCTGGATGTGTATGATCAACACCTGTATCAATTACACCGATTATCACATCATGACTACCTGTTGAAATATCCCATGCTTCTGGAGCGTCGATATCTGCATCAGCAACACCACCAGATTGACCAGTATTGTTCATACCCCAGAGGTCAGCAAAGCTAGTATCGTCGGGAGTTACGCTTGCATGAACGATATAATCAGGTTCTGCATATAAAACGGCAGAGTTTTTACGTAATTTTGCTAATGCATCTTTAACTGAAATATTATTGTCCAGCTTAAACTGTGCCATACGGCCTTTTTTCAAATTTTTATATCTATCATCGATTTCATCGCTATTTAAATCAGATATTTTAGCGCGCACAATACTACGAGCAACTTTACGGTCAAATTTTGTCGCACTATCTTTATATACAACAATAACTGAGTCTGACTTATAAGTAAGACTTTTTTCTGAGCTTAGTTCTATTGATGCATTCGCCAATACAGGCAATAACGCTAATGTTAACGCTGATAATTTTGCTTTCATGTTTTGCTCCATGTTTGTTTAGTATATTTTTAATATTTTGATTAAATTACTTTCAGCCTAAAGATAGTGATTAGACTGCATTCTTTTATCTCTAATTTTTTTTGCTATGGGTTTACGCAACCTTATTACTTTAATCATAAAAATATGGTCGTGACTATTAAAATGTAACAAACACGACTTTTTCATTACTTTAGTCGTGCTTTTTTATTGTTTTTACTACTTTTTTACTACTTTTTAAATGTTTTTTGTAGAGTATGTTAACTAGTCCTTTTTTATTAGTTTTCCTTAGTTAACTTTTTATTTACTTTTATTTAACCTTGGTTTTATTGGTTTTTTAATTTAAGTACTTGTTAGGATAGAGGTTTTAATTAATAACAAAATAGGGTGGTATTTATTCATGAATAAACAACGTACAGTTTTCAACGCAACGTAATTAAACGTATAGAATTTTTGTTTAGGTTTCTATGTTTTGAAGTGGAAAACCATTCGAAGGGCTTATTTGTCATGGTTTGATCGTTTTGGGTGTTGATGCGAAATTTATTGAGTCATCAATTAAATTTATGGATAAGATTCGTTGAGTATAGTGATAAATATAACTGTACTTATGGGCAACTTATTGAAATTAATATCGAAAAAATCCTACTGATACTATTCGTAATTATTGTAAAAAGACTATGGGAATACAAAACGCCAATTAGAGGTAAGACGACGAGCTTCTTATCCATTAATAAACTTTGTGAGTTAATTGTTTACCCACATAAAATAAAAAATAAAAATAAGGATATATTTTGAAACTTAATAAATCATTAATCACTTGCGCTGTTGTTATGGCACTTGGTCTAAACCAAACTGCTTTTGCTGGCGAAGATACTAAAATTGAAACTGAAGCTGCTAGTATACAATCAGACCTAATGGCGAGTGCCTTAGGCAACGTGATTGTGTTATCTCAAACCTCTGCAGAAGGTGTAGATGTAGGTAATGAAACAACTATTTTTCAAGAAGGTGATGTGAACGGTGCAGGTTTTACTGTAATAGGTGAAGGCAATTTAACTGAAATTTCACAATTAGGCGCTGAAAATTTAGCCGTTGGTACGTTTCTTGGCAACAATAATGAGCTCTACGTTGAACAAGACGGTGATATCAACGAAACCGAAAATAACGTAACAGGTGACAATAACTCTGTTGAAGTAAGTCAACTTGGTGCAGGTTATTTAGGGTTTGGTAACCGTGCAATTAATGAAGTTGTTGGTGACGGCAATGAAATTGTAATTGACCAAGGTGATGGTGGTCATTGGGCTATTAATAGTGAATTAACTGGTTCTGACAACACTATTGATATTGTGCAAGATGGTCAATGGAACGAAACTTATATCACAACTATAACGGGTGACAGTAATACAGTTGAAGGCACTCAAGATGGTTACTGGAACGTTTCTACTGTTTCAGGAATTGAAGGTGACGCAAACGAACTTGAAATAGAACAAGACGGCGCGCGAAATCAAGTAACTATTGCCTTAGTTGAAGGTGATGAAAACGAAATTTCTATTGACCAAGAAGGTGATAATAATATCGCGGAATCTGGTATTTATGTTGGAAATGCTAACACAACTGACATTATGCAAACGGGTGATGGAAATAGTGCTACTTTTGATGTTATCGGTGATGAAAACGATTTCAATTATGTTCAAGTAGGCGATAGCAACATCAGTTATATTGGCGCTCTGGGTAATGATAACGAATATACTTCTGTTCAAATAGGTAGTTTGAATGAGAGTCACGTTGTTAATTTTAACGGCAATAATAATAACATTGACGTAATGCAATCGGGCGATGAAAATGTTGTTGTCTTAGAAGCCTCAGCTGACAACAATGAGTTAACCACAAGTGAAAACGACATTGCTATTGCTCAAACGGGTTTTGCTAACGATGCTGTGGTTATGTTAAGTACTATTCTTGATAGTAATGCGAATACTATTGATATTGCTCAAACGGGTGAATTGAACTCATTAGATATTCTAGTTGAAGGCAGTAATCACGAAATTGGTATTGAACAAATAGGTGATGAAAATTTAATCTATGGAGCTGATGGTGGTTCTATGCTTATCGGTGGCGCTAATATTGCTTTCAACATAAGCCAAGTGGGTAATGGTAACGTTGTTGAAGGTTCTTTTATCAGTGATTCTGGCGTAGTTTCTATCACCCAAGTAGGTGATTGGAATTCTGCAGTAATTGTTCAGCAATAATTATTTGTTAATCTAAATTTGGATAAGGGGCCTCAGGCCCCTTTTTGTGTATCCTAATATGTTTAAAAAATTAAGTTCTTGGTTGGTCATCTTCGTATTATTTACGCCTTCAAGTCATGCGACTAACGAAGTCGAAATAGGTGGTTTATTGCTTGATAATACGAAGAGCCGTTTAGGACATGATTTCTACTTTAAATTTAGTCAGTTATGGCATGATATTCCGAATACACAAGGTATAAATGTTCAAATAATTGAACAAATTTTACCGCGAGCTGGTACTAAGCTAAGTCTAGTACTTAACAGCCGTGTCATTTATGTCACTCACTTTGGACGACGTCAATCACCGGTTAAAGACAAAGTAGAGCAAGCGATATTTATATTAATTGAAGCAATGTCGCAGCCTCAATATAGTCAAGATAACATTGATATGGTTGGGAATGGTTTTTAGTAATAAGGGAAGTAACCATGAAAAAATTAATTTTAGCTTTAGCCATTCAGTTTAGCTTCAGCACTTATGCGTTGGGATCAGAGTTAGTTTATACACCAATTAACCCTAGTTTCGGGGGCAGTGCTTTAAACGGCAGTTTTTTGTTAAGTAAAGCCCAAGCACAAAATAAAAATAAAGCACCTCAGAGTAAAAAAAGTTTTGAAGAAAAAATATCTGATGCTATCGAACGGGCGACAATCAGCGATATTGTGAGCAAATATAAAGACACTGTGTTAGGTGAGAATGCTGAGTTCAATAATGAAGGAGATACCACATTTCTCAGTGGCGATTATCAAATTGATATTTTATCTGCTAACAGTGACACCATAACGATAGAAATTACTGATTTACTGACAGGTAAAGTGACCATAATTGAAATACCGAAGTTTGGATAACCAATGAAAAGAATTATAATCGTGACCCTAGTTGGCCTTTTGTCGGCCTGTAGTGTATTGGATTCAGCGAGTAATTTATTCCCTCCTAAGCAGTCATTGGCAACAAAGATGATGCCACTAGAAAGTTTTAAAGAACTAAAAGCTCTACCGAAACCTAAAGGTCCCATAGCGGTTTCAGTGTATGCATATCGAGACCAAACAGGACAGTACAAGCCCCAAGCAAATGTAAGTTCATTCTCTACCGCAGTAACACAAGGAGCAACGTCTATTTTGATGCAGGCATTAAGTGACTCTGACTGGTTCTTACCTGTAGAGCGCGAAGGTTTGCAGAATGTATTAACTGAACGAAAAATAACTCGTGCAGCAAATCAAGCTGACAAATCAACAGAAAATATTGATCTCCCCCCACTTACTTCGGCTAAAATATTACTTGAAGGTGGCATAATTAGTTATGACTCTAATACTAAAACGGGTGGCTTTGGTGCAGAATATTTTGGTATCGGTGCGTCAGAGCTTTATCGTGAAGATCAAATTACCGTTTATATGCGTGCGGTTGACGTTCGCACCGGACAAGTTCTGGTGTCAGTATCTACGAGTAAAAAAGTGTTAAGCCAAGAAGTGCGCGCTGGATTTTTCCGTTATGTCAGTTTTAAACGTTTAGCTGAAATGGAAGGTGGATATAGTGACAATGAGCCGATGCATGTTTGTGTGCAACAAGCTATTGAGAAGGCTATTACGGAATTAGTGGTGAAAGGTATAGTTCGTAAAGTATGGCGTGCTGACGTTTAATTATTATAATTAGCGACTAAAAAGCCAGTGATAATCACTGGCTTTTTAGTCTATAGACTATTTCAACCTGACTTTATCAATTAACCGAAGAGAGAAAATCTTGAGTGCGACTAATCAATTCAATACGATTTCGTGAACTGGTTTTTCTAAAAATACTATAAAGATGAGTTTTTACCGTATTTGGACTGATGTGGAGCTGATCTGCAATTTCTTGATTTTTGGCACCCCTTGAAACTAAATCAATAATAGTATTCTCCCGACGTGTAAGACTAGGTAAGTTTATTGATATCTGTTTATCAGCAGATAAATGATTTGTCTTATTCCCCTTAATCAGTAGTTCATTTATCGCATTATTCATTGTTTTACGTTTGAACCACCGCTCATTTTTTTGTAATTTGGTGATACCACGTAAAATAATGTCGATGCGTTCTCCTTGATAAAAAATTCCTGCGAAACTGGCAATCAATAGTTGCTTCTCATCATATAGATTATCTAACGCATTAAAGAAAATAACACGTGTACAATTTGCAAGATTTTTTATTTCAATGGGTATGTCTTCTGCCCAAGTGGAAGTTTGTAAATCAATAAAAATCAAATCAAAGTTCTTTATTTTTTCATTGTCAGGCAAAACTTCTGCAACCGTGATGTCAATACCGCAGGTTTTAACTAGGTTTGTAAACTGAAGAGTTGAAGGGGGATATTCGCTTTGTTCAAAGTTTTTTTCTAAATTATCTATTAAAAAGAAGGCGTTGAGCTTAATTCCATTTGTTGCTTCCATTGTTAATTAATTCCCTGTATATGTATTATTTAATCTTTATTATGCTGATTTAAATGATAAGAGATTACACATGTACCTAGTGTGATGTAACAAAATCTCAGCATTTGTTACATAAATGTAACAAATAAAAGCGTCAATGTCGTTATAAAATAATAAACATTTTCAATAAAATAACTTGCACTAGAAAGTCATGAATCACATCCATTTTATTTCAATACTCAAACACTTAATTTAGATAAAATACCCAGTGCAAGCTTGATGACTTTTGGTTAGAATACGTCGTTTACTTTTTCAATTATGTCAGAATAAATAGATGCCAGAACAATACCAAGATTTAATCAGAATCTTTAATCATACCTTCAGTTCCAGCATGAATACTCGTTTGATTAAAGGGGGTGATGAACCTTTATATTCTCCAGCGAATGAAGCGTGCGATTACCACCAAATTATTTTTGCACATGGTTTCTTTTCTAGTGCTTTGCATGAAATATCACATTGGTGCTTAGCAGGAGCTAATCGAAGATTAAAAGAGGATTTTGGTTATTGGTATACACCCGATGGACGTGATGAATCACAACAAAGAGAATTTGAACAAGTAGAAACCAAGCCACAAGCTATTGAGTGGGCACTTAGTGTATCTGCAGGTAAAAGCTTTGATGTTTCGGTAGATAACTTGACTGGCACAGGTCACACTGACCGTATCGTTTTCAAAAAAGTGGTATATCATCAAGTCATGCATTATCTAAATTCAGGTTTCCCAGATGATGCAGAAAAATTTATTATCGCGTTGGCTGAATTTTATAAAACACCATTACCATTAACTCGTGCACGCTTTGTGCTTTAGATATGAATAGAGAACAATAGTGAGAAATTTTAATCTGGGTTTTATCATCAATCCTATTGCAGGTATTGGCGGCAGTGTTGCACTCAAAGGCAGTGATGGAGAAGGTATTGCAGAACAAGCTTTAGCGCTTGGTGCTATAGCAAAAGCTAACCAGCGCGCACGTTTAGCGCTAGAAATATTAAGGCCTTATCAAGATAAAGTTACTGTGTATTGTGCCGATCACCTTATGGGTGAAGATATGGCTAAGTCATTAGGTTTTACGACAAAAGTAATTTATCAAGCGAACGACCCAAAAAAGACAACGGTCACCGACACTGAAAATGCAGTTGCAGCCTTATTAACTAAAAGCGTTGATATTTTATTGTTTGCAGGTGGTGATGGTACGGCAAGAAACGTTTGTAAAATGGTGGGTGATAAATTTCCTGTCTTAGGTATTCCTGCAGGATGTAAAATTCATTCAGGTGTTTATGCGGTTACACCAAAAGCAGCAGGTCGAGTGGTGGAAATGATGATCACGAATCAATTAGTAACGTTAACCGAAGCTGATGTGATGGATATTGATGAATCACTCTTTCGAGATGGTATTGTAAAAGCTAAACGCTACGGTGAAATGCAAATTCCTGCTGAGTTACGTTATGTACAAGCTGTAAAATCTGGTGGCATAGAGCTTGATGATTTAGTTTTACAAGACATTGCTGCCCATGTAATTAATGAAATGGATGAGCAGCTATTTGTTATTGGCTCAGGTTCAACTACAGCATTTTTGATGGAGGAATTGGCACTCGATAATACATTACTCGGTGTAGATCTTGTCCAAGAGCAAAGTTTATTAGCGAACGATGTGACTGAGCCTCAGTTATGGCAAGCTATTGAGCTTGCAAAAAAAGATAAAAAGTTAGTAAAGTTGGTGATCACATTAATTGGTGGTCAAGGTCATATATTTGGCCGAGGTAATCAGCAACTAAGTCCAAGGGTCATTCGTGCTATTGGTAAGGATAATATTTTTATTATTGCCACTAAAGCCAAATTAACCGCGTTATCATCAAGGCCTTTAATAACGGATACTGGTGATAGTGAGTTAGATATCGAAATTTCAGGTTATTTACCCGTTATTACAGGATACAACGACCAAGTCTTATATCCTGTATCGAGCCCACAATAGTGAACTTTTAGACGCATTGTCTAGCAGTAAACATAAATTTTTTTAACATTCAAAAATAAGTAAAAACATGTCATTAGAAGAAATAAAATCGTTTGAAAGTATCGCAGCCCTTTATCAATATCTAGATAATTTATTTGATCAAGAAAATACCGATGATCAATTATTTGCTAGTAGCTATTTACGTGGGTTCATCAGTATATCTGTTAGCGAGTTTGGCGATGAGTCTCAAGTCCCTTCAAAAGCACTTGCAGCAAGCATAGATGAAAAGCTGCAAGCAGCTCGAACTGAGTTAAGCCCACAAGATAGACAAATAGTACAAGATTATTGGTTAGCGCTTAAGCAAACCTTTATTTAGCGTTAACTTAATTTGAAGCATTTTAAGAATTAAAGAAATTTACGTCGAATAATATCTCGTATAATAAATCTGTTGGGCGATAGATTGAATAATTCTTGCGTCCCAACGGGGTAATCTTCACCGGTTAAATCAGCCGTAAGTATATCCGCCAATAATGGGGCAGTGCATAAACCTCTTGCGCCTAATCCCGTTAATACAAATAGGTTTTCGATCACTGGCGCGGGTTCTTGATAACGCCAATTCTTGTCTTTTGCTAAATGTGCATACATCTTTTTATGTTCTTCTATATTTGGCATTGCACCTACGATGGGTAAATGGTCAGGCGTCATGCAGCGAAGGCGAGCTTTACTGGCAGTAATGTCTTGTTCACTCCATGATATTAATTTAGGTAAGCACTTTTCTAACATAGTTAAATTATACTGATCTCCTTCTGTTGTAGCTGTGATATCGAAACTGTTCTTTTCAAACGTTGCGCCTATGCAATGTTGCTGCTGATGTGCTGGCGTAAGATAACCTTTATGACAAATGACCGTTGAAAGATTTTTAATCTTATCGTTTGTTGCCATGGTTGTGATTTGTCCACGGACAGAAGAAAGCGGCAATTCATCAATGATATTAAGCTTGATAGATTCTGCACCTCCACAGAAAATAACCACTTCTTCATTGATCGAACCTATGCTTGTTTCCAATTGCCAACTAGTATCGGCCTGTTGATTTAAGGCTATGACATTTACCTGATTTTTTATCGTTAAATGTTGAGTTTCTTTAGCGGCCAAAAATAACTGTTGTACTAATTCAGCTGGAGCTATCCAGCCAGCGCTCGGCATAAATAGACCACCATGTTGAAGTGTAATACCAGCCAATTCAGATGCTTCCTTAGCATTTATACTCGTAATTAATGCCTTGGGCCAAGGGCTTGATTGCTGAAAAGTATTCTGTCTTTTTTCCAATGCCGTTTTATAGGAAATCTCAAGTAAGCCACACCAATCATGACTAAAATTAAAACCTTTACTATAAAGGTCCTTATAGCACTTTAATGCATGCCAAAAGGCTTGTTGGTAAAACAAACTAATGTCATCTTTTTGTTGATGAATTAGCGGGAATAATGCACCTACGTGATTGCTTGAAGCCCCTTGAGCAACTTCTTTATCTTTGCAATAAAGTGTCACTTTTATATCTTTTTTAGTTAGCGCATAAGCAACGCAAGCAGAAGCAATTCCACCTCCAATAATGGCAACACGCTTTGGTTGCTCAATCGAAGTTCTAATTTGGTAACCTTTAATTTTAAGCGGCTTATTTAAATCTTTTTGTTGTTCAATCACAATTATTTATTAAATCCATTGGTTTTCAAGCGCTAAAGATAGTATTTTAACGTGAATTCAAAGTGTCTGTCAGTAATACCAAGTTGAATAATTACCTGTTTTTTTTTCATGGCTAAAACAAATAACTACTACGTTATAAAATTCATAAGTAGAATAACTACTTACTAAATTTTAGGTCTTGTATTTATCCGTTTTTCCTCATGAAAAACTAGACCACTAAATTAATCAAATTGGTATGAATTGTATAAACCAGTGTACACGTGTACACTGAGCAGACCAGTTTATGGGCAAAAATCTGTATGATATGCCTGATTTTTCAATTTTTAAATGGTTATTCAAATGAAACGTGTAGTGATCACCGGATTAGGCATTGTATCGAGTATCGGTAACAATGCGGAAGAAGTTTTATCATCTCTTAAAGCAGGCCGTTCAGGTATTAGTAAATCGGAAAGTTTTGCAGAAGCAGGTTTAAAAAGCCATGTTTGGGGCAAACCAGCGATTGAGCCTAAAGATCATATTGATCGTAAAGCTTTTCGTTTTATGGGTGATGCAGCAGGTTATGCTTACATTGCAATGGAACAAGCAATTACTGATGCAAAGTTAACTGACGACCAAGTGTCAAATATACGTACTGGTATTGTTGCTGGTTCTGGTGGCGCGTCATCAGAAAACATTGTAATTACTACTGATACTCTACGTAATCGTGGTATTCGTCGTGTTGGCCCTTATGCAGTTCCTAAGACAATGGGCAGCACAGTTTCAGCTTGTCTAGCGACGCCATTTAAAATTAAAGGCGTTAACTATTCAATCAGTTCAGCGTGTGCAACAAGTGCACATTGTATTGGTAATGCAATGGAACTTATTCAACTTGGCAAGCAAGACATTGTTTTTGCTGGCGGTGGTGAAGAAGTTCATTGGTCTTTAGCGATGATGTTTGATGGTATGGGCGCATTATCTGCGGGTCGTAACGATACACCTGAATTAGCTTCACGTACTTATGACGCAGACCGTGACGGTTTTGTTATTTCTGGCGGCGGCGGTATGGTTGTTGTTGAAGAGCTTGAGCATGCATTAGCGCGTGGCGCACATATTTATGCTGAAATTGTAGGTTACGGCGCAACATCTGACGGTTACGATATGGTAGCTCCAAGTGGTGAAGGCGCAGTGCGTTGTATGCAACAAGCCATGCAAGGTGTTGAAGGTAAAGTTGATTATTTAAATACTCACGGTACTTCTACACCGGTTGGTGATGTTAAAGAGCTTGGCGCAATTCAAGAATTATTTGGCGAAGATTCACCTGCAATCAGTGCAACTAAAGCGATGACAGGTCATGCACTTGGCGCTGCTGGCGTTCATGAAGCTATTTATTCATTGTTGATGATGGAAAACAGTTTTGTTGCTCCGTCTATCAACGTTGATAACTTAGACGAAAAAGCACAAGGCTTAGATATTGTTACTGAAAAGCGTGATGTTGATCTTAACTTAATCATGTCTAACAGCTTTGGTTTTGGTGGCACAAACGCTACGTTAGTCATGCAAAAGTACAAATAAATGCTGAGAGTTACTCACTTTTAATATATTTTAAAAGAGTTAACGTAAAAATATGACTAAAGCCACTTTTATTAGTGGCTTTTTTATGCAGAAAAGAAAATAATCTCACTATATTGTCTATGACAAAAATAAATAATTTAAGTATGAAAATTTTTTACGATGAAAACATGCCATTTGCAAAAGAGTTTTTTGGATATTTAGGCGAATTATCTCCTTTTGTTGGTCGTGAGTTAACTTCAGAGCAAGCAAAAAATGCTGATGTTTTATTAGTGCGATCTATTACTAAAGTGAATCAAGGTTTGTTAGGCAATAATTCATGTTGTCAATTTGTTGGTACCGCTACAATTGGCGTTGACCATATCGATCAGAATTATTTAAGTAAACGTAATATCACCTTTACATCTGCGCCAGGCTGTAATGCTATATCGGTAGCGGAATATGTGATCAGCTCATTGATTGTTTTAGCGGAACGTTACTTAATTGATATATTTTCTTTAACCATTGGTATTGTCGGTGGTGGGAATACGGGAACACGTTTAAGTGAAAAGTTGTCAGCGCTAGGTATTAACTATTTACTTTGCGATCCTTTACTTGAAGCAGAACAAAAAAATAATGTAGTCGACAAACGCCAATATTCTTCACTCGAACAAGTATTAGCTTGTGACGTTATTTCATTGCATGTGCCAATTACTGACAATGGTGAATATCCAACGTTTCATTTATTAGATGCTGAACGTTTGAGTCAGTTTAATGAAAACCAAATTTTGATCAATGCTTGCCGAGGTGAAGTGATCGATAACCAAGCCTTACTTGAAATGAAGCAGCAAGGGCATGGTGTAAAGCTCGTCTTAGATGTTTGGGAAAATGAGCCCAATATATTACATGACCTTGTTGAGTATACCGAAATTTGTTCTGCACACATTGCTGGTTATAGCTTAGAAGGAAAAGCTCGTGGAACAGAAATGCTCTATCAGGCATTATGTAAGCAATTGGAAATTCCTGTAGAAAAACAGTTAAGTGATTTTTTACCAAGCGCATCAATAACCGAAGTTGAAATTAATCAGCCGTTCGAGCAAATACTACTAAACCAGTTAGTGAAAATGGTTTACGATGTACGGCGCGATGATGGAATTTTCAGAGAAACAATTTTAAGTCATGGTTTTGACCATATTCGGAAAACTTATCCCGCTCGCAGGGAGTTTTCTTCGGTTAAAGTAACCATGACTAACCAAGCCAAGAGTGATGTGCCACATCATCTTGGTTTTCTTAATCAGTAATTATTATATTACTGATTTTCAAAGCAAAGAGAGAGTGACATGGCACAGAAATTTGACGTTTGCGTATTAGGCGCTACAGGTTTGGTAGGTAAAACTATCATAGAGATATTAGAAGAACGTGATTTCCCGATCAATAAATTGTACCCACTCGCGAGCTCTCGCTCTGCAGGTGAATTTATTGATTTTAATGGTGAAAGCATTGAAGTTCTTGATGCTGACCATTTTGATTTTAGCCAAGCACAAATTGGCTTTTTTTCAGCAGGTGGTTCAATCTCAGCTAAATTTGCGCCTATCGCTGGTGAAGCAGGTTGTATTGTTATCGATAATACTTCTGAATTTCGATACGATGACGACATTCCTTTAGTCGTACCTGAAGTTAATCCTGGTGCATTAGCTGATTATCGTAACCGTAACATTATTGCTAATCCAAATTGTTCAACCATTCAAATGATGGTAGCGATAAAACCTATTTATGATGCTGTTGGTATTAATCGTATTAACGTTTCTACATACCAATCAGTTTCTGGTGGTGGTAAATCAGCGATGGACGAGTTAGCGAAACAAACTGCAGATTTATTAAGTGGAAAACCCGTTGAAACTAAAAACTTTCCACGTCAAATTGCGTTTAATGTAATCCCTCAAATTGATGTTTTCATGGATAATGGTTACACCAAAGAAGAAATGAAAATGGTGTGGGAAACTAAAAAAATTCTTGGCGATGAAAATGTTCTCGTTAATCCAACAGCAGTTCGTGTACCTGTATTCTTTGGTCATGGCGAAGCTTTACATATTGAAACAGGTTCACCAATATCAGCTGAAGAAGTAAAAGACTTACTTGAGCAAGCGGATGGTGTTGTAGTTTGTCGTGATGATGCTGATTTTCCAACACAAATAGGTGATGCAAGCGGTAAAGATGCAACGTTTGTTGGTCGTATTCGTGAAGATATTACCCACAATAGCGGTATAAATATGTGGATCGTTGCAGATAACGTTCGTAAAGGTGCGGCAACTAACAGTGTTCAAATTGCTGAGTTGTTGGTTAAAGATTACCTTTCATAAAGACTCTTTCAATAAATTGGTTAACTTAAATACGCGTTAACCATAAGATTTATTAAAGAAAAGTCAAAACTCGTCGTTATAGTTAACGACGAGTTTTTTTGTTTTATTATTACTAAAATTCTTTGTCTTAACTTGCTATGATATAGGCAACAGGAGTAAGGTTGGAATAAAATTTGCTTTACTTTCTCTAGGCATAAAAGTGCCAAACTATTGGCAATTAATAAAAATAATTAGGAAAACTTGATGCATCGACTATTACGCCTGTGCCTGTGGCAGGTAATATTTATCAGCATTACCACGTATAGTGTTTCTTTGTTCGCCTTTGAAGAAGGTGGAATACGTATTCGAGGGCCTAAGGCTACGGATATGTTTCCTTATGATCAATACGGGCCAATCACATCAAAAGATACCTTGTGGAATATTGCTTTAAAAGTTCGTCCTGAAAACAGCTTGTCTGTTTATCAAGTAATGCAGGCGCTATATCAAAAAAATCCTCAAGCATTCAGAGATAACAACTTAAATCATCTTAATAATGGACAATATCTAAAATTACCCTCCATTGAAGAAATGCGCGCTATAAATCCTTTAGCGGCAAAAAACAAATCAAGTACTGACGACAAAGTATGGCAAAAGAAAGTTGCTAAAAATGTTAAGAAGAAAATTGTTCTGCCAGCTGAACTGTCTATCAAAAAGAAAGATTTAGAGGCAACTAAAAAAGAAATTAATGCACAACTTGAAGAAATTGATACTAAACAAACTGTCCGTCTGGAAACTATTCAAAATGATGTTTTAGATTCTATTGATGGTTTACAAGCCATTCTTAAAGAAAATGCTGTTGTAGATGACAAAATATCAACCGTTAATCAGCAACTAAATGTTTTTAAAGAAGCATCAACAATAGAAGACGAAAAACAAAACGCTCAATTAGAACTGATAATGTCACTTCAACAAGAATTATTGAAAATGGCAGAAGCACGGGAGCAAGACTTATTATTAGAAAAGCAAAAAGCTGAGCTTGAAAATGAAGACATAACTTCACAAAGTTGGTTTATCGGACTTATGTCAACACTACCAGCTGCTTTTGCATTGAGCCTTGTCTTTTGGTTAATGCGTCGTAAGAAAGGCGATGAAGTAACAAAAGTCGCTAAGCCTAAAAAATCTAAAGCTGTTGTAGAAGAAAAGGCTAAACCAGAAGAAGACACACTTGATGATTTAGACGGTGAATTATCGCTTGATGACGAATTATCACTTGATGATGAATTATCGCTTGATGACGAATTATCAATGGATTTAGGTGAAGACGAACTTAACCTAGATGATTCTTTATTCTCTGAAGATGCGGAAGATGATGGTTTAGGTTCATTAGATGATGAGTTACTTGATGATGATGTGATTCATTTAGATGATGACCTGGATGACTTAGATGGTCTTGACGATTTAGATGATTTGGAAGATATATCCCTTGATGGTGAAGAACTGGAAGGGGGAGAGTTAGATCAAAGTGATTTAGATTCTTTACTTTCAGGCCTAGGTGAAGAAGACGAAACTGATGAACCAAAGCTCGAAAGTAAAGAAGAGGAGCTAGGCGAAGCACTTGAAGGAGGCGAACTAGGTCAAGACTTACTGAATGATTTATTAAGTGGTATTGGCGATGAAGACGAATCTGAAAGTGAAGAAGTTGAACCTGTCCATGAAGAACCTGCTGAACTAACAGATCCAGACGATATTGATGCATTAATGGATTCAATGGCTGCCGCTCCAACACCAGGGCCTGTAGATGAAGGTCCTGCTGAACTAACAGATCCTGACGATATTGATGCGTTAATGGATTCAATGGCAGCCGCACCAGCTGCTCCAACGCCTGAACCTGTAGATGAAGGCCCATCAGAGTTAACAGATCCTGACGATATTGATGCGTTAATGGACTCTATGGCAGCCGCACCAGCTGCTCCAACGCCAGAGCCTGTAGATGAAGGCCCATCAGAATTAACAGATCCTGACGATATTGATGCGTTAATGGACTCTATGGCAGCCGCACCAACTGCTCCAACGCCAGAGCCTGTAGATGAAGGCCCATCGGAGTTAACAGATCCTGACGATATTGATGCGTTAATGGATTCAATGGCAGCCGCACCAGCTGCTCCAACGCCAGAGCCTGAAGATAAAGGCCCATCAGAGTTAACAGATCCTGACGATATTGATGCGTTAATGGATTCTATGGCAGCCACACCAACTGCACCAGTAGAACCAACGCCACAGCCTGTTGATGAAGGTCCTTCAGAGTTAACAGATCCAGATGATATTGATGCATTGATGGATTCTATGGCAGCCGCACCAGTAGAACCAACGCCACAGCCTGTTGATGAAGGTCCTTCAGAGTTAACAGATCCAGATGATATTGATGCGCTTATGGACTCAATGGCAGCCGCACCAGCAGAGCCAACACCAGAGCTTGTTGATGAAGGTCCATCAGAGTTAACAGAACCAGATGATATTGATGCGCTTATGGACTCAATGGTCCAAGAAAGTGCCGTTGCAGAATTAGATGAAAAACCTGAAAATCTTGAATTATCTGATCCAGATGATATTGATGCGTTATTAGATTCAATGGCAGACCCTGAAGAGGTCTCAAAACCTATCACGTCTGATGATATTGTTGATCCTCTTGATGAAATAGCTGCTGATAAGCTTGATGAAAATGTAGATTTGTCCGCCTCAGATGATATTGAGGATTTATTGAAAGATGTTCAAGGCGATGAACCCGAAGGCGGAGTTGCTACAACAGCAGAAGAAAATAAAGGGCTCATTGATAATTTTACTAGTGATTATGTTACACCGTTTTTATCGGTAGATTTTAGTGAACTACTTACTCAAGATGCAGAAGATGAAAATGAAAGTAGTGTCGACGCTGATAATGAAAATAATTCAGCTCAAGATAATAACTTGTCAGATGATTTTGATATAGATGCACTACTAGCAGAAGCTGGTGATAATGAAGATTCAGACCCTTTAGATATTGGCGACGATATACTGGGCAATAACCAAGAAAATGAATTTTTATCAGAAAAGTCAATGGATTATACCGATGGAGACGTGTTAGCTGATTTACTAGCCGATGATAATACGGCAGACATTGACTCTGTTGGTGATAATAGTGAAATGGAAGTGATTGATGAACTCGACAATGTCGATTTTGATGATTTACTCGCAAATATTGAAGAAGATACTAACAGCCCTCTTTCAGATGAAATTGATTTATCAGTAAATTTCACTAATGATGATATCGATCTAGATGCAATTGACTTTGGAACCGATAATTCAAATGGCGAAGATAACATTGAGTTTGATAATGAAGATGACTTTTCTTTAGGTTTAGATGATGAATTAGATATTGGCGATAACCTTGATTCCGATAACAATTTAGATGTTGATTTTAATATTGAAGAAGATGATTTTGTCTCTGTTGACTCCCTATTATCCGAAAGTTCTAGCTCCACTAAAAATGAAGAGCCATATAGGAATACTGATTTTGATTTAGGTCTCGATGAATTCCCTGAATTTTCAGGTAATAACTCTGCCGAAGAAGATGACGATAATGGTATTGCTGCAAAATTAGATTTAGCAAAAGTCTATATTGAAATTGGCGATAGTGAAAACGCAGAAGTGATATTACAAGACGTTGTTGAAAAGGGCGATGCACAACAACAGTTCGACGCTCAACAATTATTAGATAATATCGGTTAAAAAATCGTGCCGTTTTACCTTTATTGAAAGCCACTTTTGTGGCTTTTTTTATATAATGAAAAACCTAATTGGCATAAACCATAAAATATTGGATAATGCGCGCATTATAATTAGGAGTTATTGATGCGTTACGCTTTAGGTATTGAATACGACGGAAGTCGATATCACGGTTGGCAACGACAAAAAAATGCAGTAAGCGTTCAGCAAAACGTAGAAAAAGCCTTATCAAAAATTGCTGATGAAAACATTGAAGTTATTTGTGCGGGTAGAACTGACACAGGCGTAAGTGCGACTAATCAAGTTATTCATTTTGAAACAGATAAAATTCGTAAAGATGTTGCGTGGACACTTGGCGTAAATACAAACTTACCCAATGATATTGCGGTTTCTTGGGTCAAAAAAGTTGATGAAAGTTTTCACGCTCGCTTTAGTGCTACTGCGCGCCGTTATCGGTATATTATTAATAATAACCGATTACGATCTGCTATTTTAAGTAAAGGCATTAGCTTTTGTCATTATCCTCTTGATGAAACACTGATGCACCAGGCCGCTCAATGCTTAATTGGAAAGCATGATTTTACTTCTTTTCGAACTGTTCATTGTCAGTCTCATTCTCCGGTTAGAACGCTAATTCATTGTAATGTTTCTCGACAAGGTGATTTTGTTATTATTGATGTTAAAGGCAATGCTTTTTTACACCACATGGTGAGAAATATTGCAGGCAGTTTGATGCGAATTGGACAACAAATTGAAACTGTAGAATGGATGACTGAAATTTTAGAAGCGAAAAATAGATGTGTGGCTGGCATGATGGCACCATCAGCAGGATTATATTTTGTTGGCGTTGATTACCCCCAAGAGTTCAACATACCGAAACCACCACTCGGGCCACTATTTTTGCTTTAACGAACATGTTCGTTTATTTATCAAAGAAAAAGTAACAGACCAGACCAGTTTTTTGTATTCATTCGGGTATTAAATGTGGTCTAATCTACGGTTGTAGTTGAAATTAGTAAAAAATTTAATAATTTGTTGATACTTTTGAATGAGTATCGGCAAGTTTCTCATATGTACCTATGGACATACTAGGTAAAAGAAGGCAAAAAATAAATTATGAGCTGGATAGAAAAAATTCTCCCGAAAGCAAAATCCACACAAAAACGTAATATCCCAGAAGGCGTTTGGAGCAAATGTACATCATGTAATGCTGTACTTTATAAAGCAGAACTCGATAGATTGTTATCTGTTTGTCCAAAGTGTGACCACCATATGCGTATTTCAGCGCGTAAACGTATTGATTGTTTTTTAGATCAAGATAATCGTGCTGAATTAGGTGAAGAGTTCGAAGCGCAAGATATTTTGAAGTTCAAAGATTCAAAACGATATAAAGATCGTTTAACTACGGCACAAAAAAATACCGGTGAAAAAGACGCGCTGGTAGTAATGAAAGGTGAATTGAATGGCATGCCGATTGTTGCTGCTGCGTTTGAATTTGCCTTTTTAGGTGGTTCAATGGCTTCAGTTGTTGGTGCAAGGTTTGTTAAGGGAGTTGAATACTGCCTTGAGCATGACTTACCATTAGTTTGTTTTTCTGCAAGTGGTGGAGCGCGTATGCAAGAAGCGTTGTTTTCATTAATGCAAATGGCAAAAACCAGTGCTGCATTAGCGAAGATGAGCGAAAAAGGTCTACCTTACGTTTCTGTCTTAACTGATCCTACAATGGGTGGCGTTTCAGCTAGTTTAGCTATGCTTGGTGATATTAATGTTGCAGAGCCTAAAGCCTTAATCGGTTTTGCTGGCCCACGCGTTATTGAACAAACGGTACGTGAAAAATTACCTGAAGGTTTCCAACGTAGTGAGTTTTTGAAAGAGAAGGGTGCTATTGATATTATCGTTGATCGACGAGATATGCGTAACACTTTATCTCGTATGTTAGCAAAGTTCATAGGGCATCCAAGCCTTAACGCTAAATAACTAACGCTTCAAACAACATTATGCCAACAAACAACAAAAGCCATTCTGCTAGAAAGTCTCTAGCGCAATGGCTTTCTTATTTAGAAACAATTCATTTAACAGAAATTGATCTTGGCCTTTCGCGTATTTCGCAAGTGGCTAAACGATTAAATATTGATCTCAGTTTTTCTCAAGTTATCACGGTTGCTGGAACTAATGGCAAGGGCACTACATGTGCTTTTATTGAAAACGCTTTGCTGGCCAATGATCAAACTGTTGCCGTTTATTCTTCACCTCATATAGAAAATTTTAATGAACGTCTACGTATCAATAATATTGATATCGATGATGAATCATTAATCGAAGCATTTGAGAAAATAGAGCAACAGCGTGATGATATTTCGCTGACTTATTATGAATACACTACATTAGCTGCATTTTTAATATTAATGGCGATAAAGCCAGCTGTAATCATTTTAGAAGTGGGATTAGGCGGACGTCTAGATGCGACAAATTTAATTGACGCAGATATAGCCGTGATCACCACTATTGATTTAGACCACCAAGCCTATTTAGGCAATAACCGTGAAAGTATTGGTTTTGAAAAGGCTGGAATAATACGTGCCAATCGAAACGTGGTTATTGGCGACACTGATTGTCCTAAATCAGTTCTCGAACATGCTAGCGGTCTTAATGCAACTGTGAATCTGCGTGATAATCAGTTTTTTGTTCAAGAAAAAGAAGCAGCTGTATCGAACGATTCTAATCAGCCTTTATGGAAGTGGAAATTTGGCGAACATCAGGTGAATGATTTATATAAGCCTTTTATACCTCAAGACAATGTTGCAACAGCACTGACTGTTTTAGCATTAGTAGAAAATTTCTCGTTTGTTTTTAATACACAAAACATTAATGCTTTGATAGAAAAAACAAAAGTTGCTGGTAGAACTGAACTTATTACACTGACAAATCTAAATAGTCCTGTTTTGCTCGATGTTGGGCATAACCCACAAGCAGCACGTTATTTAGTTGAGTACCTGAAATCACAAAATTACAACAAACTATATGCCGTTACAGGTATGTTGAAAGATAAAGATATTGCTAATACCTTTAAACCATTGCTAACACTTATTGAACATTGGTATTTAGGCAGTTTATCTATGCCTCGTGGCGCTACTGCTGATGAACTAGCCGAGAAATTGTCATTAAAAGAAGATTCAGTTAATTGTTTTGACAATATCACTCAGGCATTTAAAATGGCTAACAAAAATTCAACAGCAACAGATCTAATATTAGTTTTTGGATCATTTCACACCGTTGCTGAAGTCAGACGTTTACTGCTGTAGTTTCATTTATTTCAGCTTGGGAGTTTCATTTGTCTACACCTTTCCAAAACCGTTTAGTTGGCACTATTATTGTTGCTGCGGTTGCTATCATTGTTTTACCAGACTTACTCGACGGAAATAAAAAAACTTTTCAAGATGAGTTTGAACAAATTCCACCGCCGCCTCAAGTCGAATTTGTTAAAGCAACAAAAAACTTTCCTCATGATAAAATCGTTGAAGTGCCAGAAGAGACTTTGAGTGATGAACTTGCACTCGATGTTGAATTATCTAATGAAGATAAGCAGAAGATATCTCAGGCTAAAGCCGAAGAAAAAAGTGTCATTGATGCGAAGGTTAAAACAGAAGAAGAAAAAGAACCTATAGCTAAAATAGCTGAAAAAATCATACCTGAGAAGTCAGTGTTGAAGCAAGCATGGGTTGTACAACTGGGGAGCTTCCGTCATAAAAAAAATGTAGCGCAGTTATTACTTAAGCTTAAAGATAACGGTTATGATGCTTTTACAAAACCTATTAAAACAAAAAATGGCACATTGATTAAAGTGTTTATAGGACCTGAGTTAATCCAAAACTCACTCAAGAAAAAAATACCAGCTTTGAAAAAGTTGACGGGTGTTCAAGGAAAAATCGCTCGATTTTATCCAACAAAGTAATTAGATAAATAATAAAACATTGGCAAAATAAGGTGTATCTCTGTTAGAATGCGCGCCTTATTCTGCTGGTAAGTAATCATTGGTAACATGTAATTATGGTTTGGATAGACTATGCCATTTTGGCAGTTGTAGGCATCTCAACATTAATTAGCTTGGTTCGTGGCTTTGTTAAAGAAGCTGTTTCGCTAGTTATCTGGATCAGTGCCTTCTTTATTGCCAGTCAATTTTATGTAAATCTCTCAAGCTTACTCACAAGCATTCCTGATCAAACCCTGCGTAATGCTGCCGCTATTGCTATTCTTTTCATTACCACGTTAATTCTTGGTGCATTAGTCAACTATCTCATCGGCCAATTAGTCAGTAAAACTGGATTGTCAGGTACTGATAGAGTACTCGGTCTTGTTTTTGGTGCTTTGCGTGGTGTGTTAATTTCCAGCGCTGTACTATTCTTTATGGATGCATTTACACCCGCATCGTCAACTATATGGTGGACTAGTTCTCAATTAATCCCCGAGTTTACACTCATTGTTGAATGGTTTTTTGAATACCTGAAAAATTCATCAAGCTTTTTGAAATAATTTTATTGCAGTGCCATGAAAGTGGGGCTGATGTTCATTAGTATAATTTGTATTTACTCAGCGTTTTATTTCAATGAAACGCTTTTAAACTTAGTTCTGTGGAGAATAAATTCATGTGTGGTATTGTTGGCATTGTTGGTAAAACATCGGTTGGTCAGGCATTATATGACGGATTAACTGTACTTCAACATCGTGGTCAAGACGCTGCTGGTATTGTGACTATTCACAACAATACCTTTAGACTGCGCAAAGGTAATGGTTTAGTAAAAGACGTGTTTCATACACGCCATATGCTAAGACTACAAGGTAATATGGGTATTGGACATATTAGATATCCAACTGCTGGTACTTCAAGTTCTTCAGAAGCTCAACCTTTTTATGCAAACGCCCCTTTTGGTATTTCTCTTGCACACAACGGTAATTTAACCAATGCGATTGAATTGAAAGAGTGGTTGTATACTGTTGCTCGTCGTCATGTAAATACGACGTCTGATTCTGAATTATTGCTTAATATTCTAGGTCATGAATTACAATTGACTGAAAATCTAAAATTAACACCGGATGATATTTTTACAGCAATAAGTAATGTGCATAACCGAATTCGTGGTGCATATGCAACCGTTGCTTTAATTATCGGTCACGGAATGGTGGCTTTTCGTGATCCTAATGGTATTCGTCCTTTAGTTTTTGGTAAGCGTGAAACGGCTACAGGCATAGAGTATATGGTTGCTTCTGAGTCTGTTGCACTTGATGCCAACGACTTTGAGTTTGTGCGTGATGTTGCACCCGGTGAAGCGATTTATTTCTCTGAAGATGGACAAATCCACAGTCAACAGTGTTCTGAGAATCCAACATATAACCCATGTATTTTTGAATACGTCTATTTTGCTCGTCCTGATTCAGCTATTGATAAAATTTCTGTTTACGGTTCTCGTGTTGAAATGGGTAAAAAATTGGGTGATAAAATAGCGAAAGAATGGGAAGACATTGACATTGATGTTGTTATTCCAATTCCTGAAACATCATGTGATACAGCATTAGAAATTGCTCGACACCTTGATATTCCATACCGTCAAGGTTTTGTGAAAAATAGATACATTGGTAGAACATTTATTATGCCAGGCCAAGAGCAGCGCAAAAAATCTGTACGTCGTAAACTGAACGCAATAACTACAGAGTTTGCCGGTAAGAATGTATTGTTGGTTGATGACTCTATTGTTCGTGGTACCACTTCGGGACAAATTATAGAAATGGCTCGCTCTGCTGGCGCTAAAAATGTGTATTTTGCTTCTGCGGCACCTGAAATTCGTTTCCCTAATGTTTACGGAATAGATATGCCAAGTGCAAATGAATTGATTGCCCATGGTCGTGAATTAGATGACATTTGTCAGTTAATTGGTGCAGATAAACTTATTTTTCAAAGCTTAGAAGATTTAGTGAGTGCTGTGGGCAGTCTAAACCCTGAAATTAAGCACTTCGAAACATCGGTATTCGATGGTCAGTATATTACTAATGACATTAATCAGGGCTATTTAGAGCGTTTAGATGCTATGAGAAATAATGAGAATAAAGAAGACTCAGATAAAAATGCTGATTCAATTATTGATATGCACAACGAAGGTGCGGAATAACTCATTAATGACAATATTTTATAAATGAAATTATTTGATATTGATCATAAAAAAGCCCATTTAGTTTTAACTAAATGGGCTTTTTTATGATCAATTACTGATGAATTCTGATGTAAAGTTATTATCCGTTAAGATACATATTCAGAACCAAAACCCATACCTAACATAATGGCACTAAACGCCATTAAAGAAACAAGTAGTACTAATCCGCAGGTAACTACTGAACTTGAATAGATAAAGCCTTTCTCTTCAGGAATATTCATCATGATAGGTACGCCAGAATAAAGTAAATAAACTGAATAACAAAGCGCTGCTAACCCTGCTAAAGTAACAAACCATAGAACAGGAAAAAGTGCTGTTATACCAACCATTAATAATGGTGTGGCAGTATATGCTGCTAATTCTAAAGATTGAGTGAAATCAGGTGTAGAATCAAACGTTTTTGCCATCCACTGTATTAAGAACGCTAAACCAATCACTCCGAAAATTAAGCCTAAATACATTGCTACTGACATTGCCATTGCACTTGATTCAGTTAGCTTTATGGGATCCCCAACACCTATCGTCCAGCCTATATGAGCCGCTGAATAATAACTGCAAATTGCAGGAATTAACGCAATAGTGATAATATGGACCATGCTGTACATTAAGCTTTCGTGACGTTTTTCAATAGTGTGCCATTCTTTCTTAGGGTCTGTGTACAATCCCCAAATATGATTTAATATCATAAAAACATCCTCTTGCTCTCCCCAAAATTACATTTATTTATTGTTTAATTATTTTTATGAATAAATGTCCGTATGTATCAATAAATTTATTACTGATAGCTTATTTATGTAAGATGGCGAAGCTTTCGTCAAGAGCTGAATAGAAATTAAGCTGAATATAGGGAAAATAAATTGTTTTTATATCGAAAATAACAAATTTTTATATGTTGATATATGATTTTGTTATTTAAAAGAGGGGCAAATTAGTGAAAATATTTGGTAGTGCTCATAAATTAAGCGACTTTTATTCTGACAATATTCATGACTTCTATTTCAAATCCGGCAATCGTTTCAATACTAGTGTAATAAGTCATATTTACTTGCTGTTTGTTGAGTGACTTATAAACTTTTTTTCGTTTATATTTAAATGGAGTATCGCAACCTTTGATCATCACTGTATTTATGAACCAGTCATCTTGCTCTCGTTGCACATGAGAAATAACAGTGACATTTTCACTGTGGACAAGTTTCTCATGTGTTTTTAGTAGATCTTTCACCGTTTTCTTTTTCATCATCATTCCCTTTATCAACTCTGACTGTATATTTAACGATCGTTTACATATTTCAATAAATTAATAAGCATCAGTGCTATTTTAATTGAACATTTAACTTTACTGGGAAAAATTATTCTAAACCATATTATAGGCTTTCGCAAAACAGCATCTTCGATAAACGAAGAGCATGATAAACGCAAAGATTTTACGCCTTCAGTTTAGTTCTATTAAGCAGAGTAATCTGATCGGTTATTGATAATATATCAGGTTGATTTTGATATTTAATTTGCGAAAAATTTCAAATGAATATATTTTAAACAGGTCTGTATCGAGCCACATAAAATTTATTTATTAACCAGTGAGACAATAATATGTCAAAAGAAATAAAGCAGGATATACCTCAAGAGGCATTTGATTGGTACGATGATTATGCTCACGGAGGAATGGATAGAAGAACTTTTATGGCAAAATTAGGTACCTTGGTTGCTGTTGGATATTCCATGACGTTGTTAACATCGGCTCTACTTCCAAATTATGCTTTAGCGGAACAAGTGTCATTTAACGATGACGATATTAAAGCCACTTATCAATCTTTTGATTCACCAACGGGGCATGGAAAAGGTAATGGATATTTAGTTACCCCAATACCTACAAACGATAATATGCCGGTTGTTTTGGTTGTTCATGAAAACAGAGGTCTTAACCCGTATATTAAAGATGTGGCACGACGATTAGCTAAAGCAGGCTTTATCGCTTTTGCTCCTGATGCATTGTTTCCATTAGGAGGGTACCCAGGAAACGATGATGAAGGGAGAAAGATGCAGAGAACAATGGATCGTTCTAAAATTCAGCAAGATTTCGTTGCAGCAGCAAAATATCTGAAAAGTCATAAAAATAGTAATGGCAAGTTAGGGGCTGTTGGTTTTTGTTTTGGTGGTTACATCGTTAACTATTTGGCAGCGGTTGAATCTGATTTATTATCAGCTGGCGTTCCTTTTTATGGTACCCCTGCAAAAAAAGAAATAAGACAAAACATCAAGGCTTCTTTGCTTGTTCAGCTTGGTGAACTTGACGAAAGGGTTAATAAATCTTGGCCTGAATATGAGAGTGACTTAAAAAATTCTGGTGCATCCTTTGAAATGCACATGTATAAAAATGCAAAACATGGCTTCCATAATGATTCTACGGGTCGTTATGATAAAGAAAATGCAGAACTCGCATGGGGACGGACACTGAAATTTTTTCAGGAAAAATTAAGTTAAGCGCTGAACTTTATAAAATTAAAGTAATTTATAAAGTGAGTAAAATCTTGATATAAATAGGTTAGATAGGGCGCCATTGCCTTGGATATTTTTACTTGATATCTAAGGCAATGGCGCCTTTTAAAATAAGGTATACGTAAGTGAGAACCTTATCTGTCTCGGGCTAAGCTTTTATGGGCAGAAGTGAAATCGCCAGCGGCAAGTGAGCCAATAATAGATATTTCACCCGCTAATGCCGCTGCGGCACAAATTTCTGAAAAAGCCCTTGCTTGATTGTCTTTTGGTAACTGCATTAGCTCTAAGCAAGCTTTTTGGCTAGGGAGCTTAGTGCCTCCTCCAACCGTCCCTACAATTAAGTTAGGTAGAGTGACACAACAATACAAAGCACCATCGTCGCATATTTCAAAACGTGTAATACCTACTGCGGCTTCAGCTACACAAGCTGCGTCCTGTCCACAAGCGATAAACATAGCAGCAAGACTATTAGCATAATGTCCTTGCACACCCATAGTTCCACTTATAACTCCACCTAAAGCCGACATTTGCCAACAATCAACCATGCGTTGCGGTGTTGTATGCAAAAAACGCTTGACCAATTTTTCTGATATTTTTACTTCAACAGAGACTTTTTTACCACGAACATTGGTATAAGATTGCGCTGTTGATTTTTTATCACCAGAACAATTAGCTTCAACAAACCAAAATTTAGGTTGAACAGGTGTATTGGCGATAATATATTCACAAATAGCTTGTGTCGCTATCGTTACCATATTCTGACCTGCTGCATCACCTGTAGTGAAATCGCATAATAAATATAAATGATTTCCCTCTGCGGCAATGCGAATATCGATCATGCGACAATAATTGCTAGTTTGTTTAGCAACATCGCTGAGTTTATCTTTATTGAGAATTACCCAATGGGAAAAAATTGCCAAGTTAGCAATCGTATCAAAAGCAAAGGCTGGTGAACGAGTAACTCCTTCAGACATTAGCATTGCAGAACAGCCGCCAGCCTTAGAAATAAGTACAGAACCTCGATGATAACTCGCTACCAGAGCCGCTTCAGTAGTTGCCATAGGTAATAAAAAATCACCTTTAGCATAAGTACCGTTGACTCTTATCGGCCCAGCAATGCCAACAGGGACTTTAACCGTACCAATACAATTTTCGATATTAGATGCATACTCATTTAAGTCTTCGCCAGAATATAAACTTGAAGCATGCGTTATGTTTGCTTTGTTAACTTCAGATAAATGCTGCCATCGCTTATCTATCGCGCTTAACGTGCAGTCACTACCATTAGGAAATCTGATGTAAGAACTTTCACTATCAGGTGACAATTCATTGAGTAAGTCTTGGGGTGTTCTATCTTTAAATAGATCATCTGAAAAATGTTTATTTTTATTTACGTCTGTAATCATCTGTTAACCAGTAATAAATTTGCGGGAAGGTCTTTGTGTCGGTTTCAAGATGACCCTAAAGCGGAATAATCAGTGTTAATTCTATCGTTTCTGCAAGGGGCTTAGCAAGCAGTTATAGATAAGTTAGCAAAAGGTTGTTTATTTTATCGGCTGAACAGGATATTTAAGTAATTGACCAAGCTATTTTTCTAACAAACGTGTAATTTTTTATAAAATATTCATATTAATCATTCAATTTGATTTAAAAGTGCGGTGTTAAGAGAAGTTATTCGGAGGTTTGCTTCAAATTTAGTTATACTAGTTAATATTAAATTGAACAACTAGGTGTAACAGGTAGCTTTAGGAAATGAGTAAACCAATTCTTTTTCATACGATATATCCACATAAGACCAGCAAAGTATGGGTTGTTTTTGTCCATGGGGCTGGTGGTAGTTCGGCTATCTGGTTTCGCCAGATAAGAGCCTATCAAAAAGAATACAATGTACTATTACTCGATCTTCGTGGACATGGAAAATCAACTCACCTCGTTAAAACTTTTGTTGATAGTAATTACTCTTTTAATCATGTTTCTAAAGATATTATTGATGTATTAGATCATAACAATATTGCTTGTGCGCATTTTGTTGGTATCTCTTTGGGCACTATTATTATTCGCAACATCGCAGAAATTGCACCCGAATATGTTTCAAGTATGGTTTTAGGTGGCGCCATCACTCGCTTCAATGCTCGCAGCAATATTTTGGTTTATTTAGGTAATTTCTTTAAACACTGTTTACCCTATATGTGGTTATACCGCTTATTTGCTTTTATCATGATGCCGAGAAAGCGTCATAAAGAGTCTCGACATTTGTTTGTTCGTGAAGCTAAACGTTTATGTCAGAAAGAATTTATTCGTTGGTTTAAATTGGCGATGGATGTTAATCCCTTGATGCGTTACTTCAAAGAGAAAGAGATCGATATACCTATTCTCTATATCATGGGAAAAGAAGACCATATGTTTTTGGGACCCGTGAAAGAAATGGTGAACAAACACAAAAATAGTTTATTACATACCATTCATAAATGTGGTCACGTGTGTAATGTTGAAAATCCAGATGTTTTTAATCAATATTCTCTTGAGTTTATAGCACAGCAAGATTATTAAATAACGTAATTTTCTATAAACACATTCTAACAACTTCATCGATACTTCATGTATCTCACATATACATTGGCATGCTGACAGTATTATTTTGAGTTAATCATGTCAAAAGACAAAACTATTCATAGCCTCATAATAAATTTTCATTTTGCGTGTTTTATTTTGCATCTTGCATTTTTAGAACGCGAATCCATTTCTGCTTAAATTTTTCGTTTTAATTTAAGATGTTGAAAAATATATGTATTTATCTTGGTGCGTTTTTTGCTATCTAAACATTAATAATTAATTTTATGTTGAGGTGAAATTCACTATGTTAAATTCAGCCAGAAAAAAATAGTTAACAGTATTGTTCTTGCAGTAGGTATTAGTAGTATTAATTTACACGCAGAATCTTTTACAGAGTGCCCCGCAGAAGCATTTTTGATTCAAGACAAAATAGCCAATTTATATAGTGTTCAGTTAGCAACAGGGTTTTACGAAAAATCCTCACCGCTTGATTGGAACCAAGAAAAAATGAATGCATTAGCATTTAGTGTGCATGATCGTTATTTATACGCGTTTAACTATTATTACGGCACTATTGTACGTATTGGTTCAGATTTCCAAGTTGCCCCAATATCACTGTCGAATCTCCCTGATAAAGGTTTTTATGTAGGCGATATATCTGTTAATGAAAATGCCTATTACTTATACCGCCCAGGAGGCAGTTACGGCTTATATCGCGTTTCATTAGACGAAACGACAAGTGATTATTTACAAATGGAGAAGGTTGTTAATGGCTCAACACTTAATCACGCAATTTATGATTTTGCTTTTCATCCTGATAACGGCTTTGCTTATGCGGTTGATCGTTGGGGTAACCTTTGGAAGATTAATGTTCAAGCGGGAACCTCTGTAAAGCTTAGTAATGTGGGTGAAGCTGGCGTATTTGGTGCTGTTTATTTTGACGTTACAGGTAATTTATATATAAGCCGAAATAGCGACGGTAATATTTTTCGAGTGAATACCAATTGGGATTATCCCGTTGCAGAATTTTTTGCCTATGGCCCATCTTCTAGTAATAACGATGGTGCACGCTGTGCGCTTGCTCCTATTATTTCTCAAGAATCTCCAACAACAGACTTTGGTGATGCACCTGACTCCTACGGCTCAAGTATTAATAATAATGGTGCTCGACATGATGTTGGTGAAGGAACTTTATTTTTGGGTGAAGCTGTAACAAGCGAACCTAATGCTTATGCTGATAATGGTACAGAAGTAAACGACAATGATGGTATTCAATTCGTAACAGGTGTCGAGGCAGGTAAAACAGCTATTGTTGATATTACTTCTTCGGGTGGCGGTTTTGTAAACGCGTGGGTAGACTCTGATAAAGACGGAGAGTTTGATGCTGATGAGCAAATTATAACGGCAGAGGCCGTGACTTCGGGAAGTAATGTTGTTGCTTACGATATTCCTACTTGGGCAGAAACTGGCGCAACGTGGACACGATTTAGATTGAGTTCAGAACAAAATTTAACTCCTATCGGCGGTGTGTCTGATGGTGAAGTAGAAGATTATCCTATTGATATTGCAGAGCAAAACGTGACAGCTATGCATTACCCATCTTCAGACACCTGGGCTACCTTAGCTTTTGAAGATAATTGGCCACTCGTGGGGGATTACGATATGAATGATTTAGTTGTTCACTATCGTCTTTCGTCTTATGACGTATCAGGCACGTTAATGCGTGTAAAAATAGAGGGTGAAGTTGTTGCTATAGGAGCATCGTACCATAATGGTTTTGCATTTAGGCTACCAGGGTTACTCCGCAGCCAAGTAGATACTGGACGGTTAAGTTTTAAAATAAATGGAGTTGAACAAAGCGTTAGCCCACTGGAAGCGGATACCGATGAAGCGATATTTATAATAGGTAATGATTTATGGGACTTCGTTACAGCAGGTGAAAACTGCAAGTTCTATCGCACCGAATCTGGTTGTGGTTCGAACATTCAAATGACGTTTTCTTTAGAAATCCCCATGGAAGCCAATGTAAATAAAGTTGATGTTGCTGATTTTCCTTATGACCCTTTCATTTTCGCCTCTGAAGGACATGAAAGGAGTTATGTATTTGGTGAAGCACCAGGCAGAAGGTACGAAATACATCTGAAAAACCAAGCACCAACAGAAGCTTTTCAAGCAAACTTCCTTGGCCGTGGCGATGATGCTTCTAATGCTACTAATGGCGAGTACTTTATTAACGAAAACGGTATGCCATGGGCTATCAATATTCCTTACGAGTGGAAACACCCTTTAGAGTATATGGATATTAAGTATGCTTACCCAAACTTTCATAGTTTCGTTACTTCATCGGGTGAACTCAATGTAGATTGGTTTACCGTTGAAAAAAGTGCACCTAACAACGTATTTAAACAATAAGGATAAGATCATGAAACTAACTAACATAACCCTAGTATCTATGATGAGTTTATTAATGGTGGCATGTGGAGGCGGGGGTTCTGATTCCGCTCCTGAACCAGCTCCAGCTCCTGCTGCAGTAGTTGAAGAAGTTGCCGTAACGGTAGTAGAAACTCCTACTGAAGTGGTTGTAGTAGAGCCTGAACAACAGCCAGATCCTGATGCTATTTATGATACAACAGCTGAACTTATTGCTGCCAAATCGTTTATGCTTGATCCGGAATATGAGTTAACAGTAAGTTACCAAAACCAGAATAGTCGAAGTGCTTATTTATCAGTATGCACTGAATTTACTGAAGGCCAAAATGGTATTAAAGTGAGTTATGATAGCTGTTTGTTACGTACTTCTGTTGATAGCGACTATAAAGGTAAATTAATGGTGGCAAATGATCAAAATCGTTTAGTGATGGCCATATGGTATTTAGATGACACGAAAAACCCAAGATATGAAATATGGGAAAATGATCTTGATAGTAACGATGTAAGAAAATTTGAGGTAAATTAATGGCGGTATATAAATTAATTTGGGCAGTAATTAATTTAAAAACGCCACAACATTTATTTATCCATTCATAATTAAACGCCCAGTTTGGGCGTTTAATCATGTTAACTATATTTATATTGAAGGCACTGGTATCACTCATTTATCGACAAGTTGATGTGAAAAGAGTGTCATCAAACTCAAACTAACTCTCAACCCGATTTCTTCCTCTGTCTTTTGCTTGATAAAGCATGCTATCCGCTCTACTGATTAACTCTTTTTCATGACTGTTTCTAGTAGGTTTCATTTCAGTTACACCAATACTGGCTGTTAAATACTGTTTAACAGGGGAATTTTTATTATTTATATGAAGATCCTCAATTTTTTTGAGTAGTTTTACTGATAACAGTTCAGCTTGTTTGAGCGATGTATCACTCCACACAAGCGCAAATTCTTCTCCACCGTACCTTGCACAAATATCACTTGGTCTACTGGTAAATTCTTTCAGCAATTGACCAATACGCGTCAAGCATTCATCACCCGATTGATGGCCGTAAGTATCATTTAATAACTTGAAATGGTCTAAGTCGATTATGGCGAGGCAAATGGTTTTTTTAAGTCTTACGCATCTTTTCCACTCAGTATGAAGGAATTCATCAAATGTTCGACGGTTAGGAATGTTAGTTAAACCATCCATTTTTGATAAGTTTATTGCTACTTCTTCAGCTAATTTTCTTTCTGTTATATTCTGATGTGATATTACATAATAATTGCCTTTTTCAATACTAAAAGGAGATACGCGCATCATAAACCATCGTTTTTCTTCTGGGTCATGGCAATGATACTCTAAATAAAAAACTGGTTGCGCTGCTCAATTACACTCCTAATCCCACTCGCTGCCTCTGAGCCAAAGTCATCTCCCATAGCGGAAGCTTTATCACATTCATCTAGATAATTTACATTACTCCAATCACTGGCCATCATACATTCATTATTTTCTCCAAAGGATGACCAACTTTTATTTACAAATTGAATCTTACCTTTTTCATCTATAACGACTATGTGCTCAGTTATTGAATCAAGAACATGTCTTAAAAAGTCATATGAACTTTCCATGTTTATCCTTTTAATTTAAATCATATATAGTGTTGTTCGGACTTAATGATTTATAAATATATGATTAAAAATTTTCCGTTACATGTAATCGTAGTTCATCAGCTGCGGTATTGTTAATTTATTGAGAAGGTAGCATTTAATCCATTATTGTTTACATTGCAAATTGCATCATAATTTGCAATGTAGAAATTACAATATAAAGGTTTGTGCTTTTCTAATTTAACCGATTGATTCTAAAGTGAAAGTTTATTGGATGAGTGGTACGGATTATGCTTCATAGTGAATAGACATCATTAAAGGAAATTTGTTATGAACCTATCGTCAAAGCAATTAAATACAATAGATGTAGAATGCACAGCCATTAAAGTTAATAATGTTGGAAATGTTTTACATTTATTACAAAAAACACTTACAAAACTATCAGAAGTATCTGACTTACCTATTAAGATTATCTGTGACGAAAAAAATAAATACCTTATCAGGCAGCAACTAAATGAAATGAACTTTGGTACAGAAGTATTTTTGAATGGTGATATTGCCAATCCTGAACCTTCAATCCTTTTTACTGTAACTTTACAATGAAGGTATTAAGCCTCTGTCACTTTTACAATAACTTGTCCTTAAGCTCCATCACCGATAAATGTATTTATATGGCTAAAACAGCATGTTTTTAAGCTTATCAAGGTGGAGTAATACTCCTGAAAAACCTCTCAATAAAACTGATTCATGTACATTTGTATAAAATAATGTATACTATCGCGCTTTATAAAGCAGTATCTAGAAGTATTCAAATTTAGAATATCACGTCTATTAAGAACGTAGGTTGATTTCTTTAGTAAGTTACCAGCATCGTTAACGTTTTACAAAAACTGAACAGCCTGTTGTTGCCTTTTTAAATCGCATGAATACGTACCGTTTTGCCTATAAGAAGGCAAACCTATTGGCAAAAGTCCGGTAGTGTCGACATTCGGTACAGTTAATTCACCAACAGAAGAGTCATATTTAATGTTCGATTATATTATCGTAGGTGCAGGCCAAGCTGGGTTAGCCATGGCCTATCAACTCAAACAAGCTAATGCTAACTTCCTCATTCTTGATAGTGCAGAAGAAATTGGCGCGTCGTGGCTTAAGCGTTGGGATTCGTTAAAATTATTTACGCCAACTGAATTTAACCATTTGCCCGGTATGCCTTTTCCTGCCGCAAAAGGTCATTATCCTGATAAACATGATGTTGCTAATTACTTTAAATCCTATGTGGAGCAATTCAAACTTCCTGTTAAGCTAGGTGAAAAGGTTCTTAAAGTTGCCAAATCAAAGAACACTTTTGATGTGCAATGTTTGGAACATTCTTATCAATGTAAACAAATAGTTATTGCTTCGGGTCCATTTCATACACCTTTTATTCCTCCTTGTCATAAATCATTATCTTCAGATATTAAGCAAATACATAGTAGAGATTATCGTAATCCAGAACAATTAATTGAAGGTGATACTTTAGTTGTTGGTGCTGGCGATTCTGGATTTCAAATTTTAAAAGAAATCGCAGAATATAGTAAAAATAGCCATGTATATTTCTCTGGGAGCACCAGTTCGTTGACTATCCCGCAGGAATTCTTAGGTAAAACTGTATGGTGGTGGTTTAAATTATTCGGTGTGTTATCGGTTAATAAATTTAGTTGGATTGGTAAAAAACTTAAACAAAAAATGCAGCCCGTTATTGGTATTGATATTAAATCTCTTTTATCAAGTAGCAATATAACAGCTGTTGGTCATACGTTAGACGCTAGCGAAAATACAGTTAGTTGCCAATTAGCTAAATTAGATACTATTAAGAACATTATATGGTCTACTGGATTTAGAGCTGATTTCTCATGGATTGAAGATATTAAACTCGACGAGCAAGGTTATCCGGTTAATTATCGTGGCATAGGTTCCACAAAAGGAATGTACTTTATTGGACTACCTTGGATGTATACTCGAGGTTCTGCAACACTTGGTGGTGTTCATAAAGATGCTGCATATTTGATTCATGAAATGCAAAAGTATCCATTGAATACCTCTTATGTAGAAGCTAAATCGAAGCCACAAACTGTTGCAGGATAGTATTGATTGGATAGAAAAACTTCTTCAGCCAACAATTACAACCTATTCTCTTGAAGCACCATTGGTAGTATGGGGCGATTAATCTAAATAAAGCTCAAGGGAATAAGCGTCGAAATAGGCCCTCAGAATTCAAACTTCACTAGTCCACCTTTTTAGATAATAGTATTAAGGAAAAGCGACTACCGTTGCAATAGAATGTTTTGCTCTCATTTATTTAACGGATAAGTATTTCATCAGAAAACAATTATTTATAACGTGGTCTTTAATTGCATGACTTGATGGTCGAAAATATCGTTCATCGTCGACATTGTATTTGTTGCCAACTCAAAGTACTGGTTATTGTCTATAGTAATTGTAGAAGCATTCACCAATTCAAATTTCATTGTTTCAATTAATTGGTTCATTTTTTCTGTCGCTCTTTTTACTAACTCCTTGTGAGTATTTATTTCCTGAGGGAGATAAGATAAATGTTGCAACGTATTCAATGTTATTTTTGTCATAGTTTCGATTAAAAAATTCAACCTGATTTTGTCAACACTCGAACAATATTGCTGAACTGCAACACCTGTTCCTATCGCTCTTGATTGCCCTATACTTTCAGTCGTTAATATTAGTTCACGCCAAACATAACCAATATTGGTAAATTCAGGTAAAAAGTCTGTCGTCAAATGAGATATTTCCGCTGTGTCTTCAAGTAAATAAGCTAAGTTTTTAATCATTAAAGTGTGCTGTTCAAAGCTATTCTCAATTAATAGGCTTTTATTTAATTTAAGCAACCTGTCCCAATGATCAGCAAAAGCGCTCCAACGTTCATTTTGGTAAATAGGCGTAAATTTTAATAACTTCATTTCCTTTGATATTAGCTGTTTAAGAATAACTAATTGAGTTGTAACTTTAGTGTCACCATTTAACCAAGCCGCTGTTAATCCTCTATGCTGCTGAACAATTGTAATGATTTTTTTAATCTGACTAATATAATCTAGGCCTTGTTGTTGCGCTTTTTTATTATCTTTTGCCTTTATTTGCTGCAGGTAAAGTAAAGCCGCTATACCCATGATTATTCCAGTTATGATTATTATTTCCATATGACATCCTCTATAAGAACTACTCTTGTTCTTGCGTTAATTTACGTAAATGATTTGCGACTGATTCTGATTGAACGGCAATGTCGGCATTAGCTTGTGCGCCCAAAACAACTTTGGAAATATGTTCAGAAATTTCATGAGTTGCGGCAGCTTGTTGGGTTGCTACACTACTGACTATTGCCATTTGTTGATTAACTTGTTCAGTCGATTCTTCAATATCATTGAACGCGATATCTACTTCACTCACCTTTTTAATGCATACGTCTGTCTGAACAACGACTTCATTCATTGTATTGACAATTTCACTACTTTCTTTCAATACCTCATTTATATTGGCAACAATGTGGTCTGTAGAGCTATGCGTACGTTCAGCTAGTGCTCTAACTTCTTCAGCAACTACGGCAAAACCTCTGCCCATTTTTCCAGCTCTAGCTGCCTCAATTGAAGCATTAAGTGCTAATAAATTAGTTTGTTGAGAGATTTTTTGTATAGATTCTGTAATTTTTTCAACGTTAATCACTAACTTGTTTAACGACACCATGCGTTTTTGAGTTGTTTGAGCTTGCCGATTGACATCGGTTACGGCTTGATTCAAGGATAGTAAGCTTTCTTTGCCTTGATGTGCTATTTCAGCAGCTAAACATGAAGCATGATGGGTTTTAGTGATTTCGCTATTTACTTCAACTAATGATTGGCTCATTTCTATAATTGCTGAAGCGGTTGAATTTGTAGCATCAGATTGAAATTTCACATTTTTTTTAACTTTTGATGAAATATCAATAACTTGAATTGATGAATATTCAACTTCTTTATTCCTTTCGTTATGATGCGTATTAATACGGCCTAATTCCCGATATGTTCTTAATAGCTCTTCAAGAAAGTCTGCATTTATCAAGCTATTAAAATGAATGTCGCGATGGTCAAAGTTTTTGGTATTAATATGCTCAATCACACTTTTAATATTTTTTAATTGATAATTAATGATGTAAGCAATGCCAAAAAGTAAATATGTAAAAATCACAAATACGGGGATTAACTCTATGGCTGAGAAATAGAAAACACTCAAGAAAATGACCAAACACATCATTAACGTAAACCAAACAATGCTTTTTAGACCTAAGTTTTTTATCAACACGGTTAAAGGAAAGAATATATACAAGCAGTTACGTCCTATGTAAATGAGTTACAATGCTATCAAAAGCAAAATGTAGACCACATATCAAGCTACTGATTTAAAATGACATTTATGTTTGTGTGATTTGATTTAGTGAACTTTGTTGGTGATAATTAGTCATCTTGGTCTATTTTGGTGCACTCGAATAACGTGTGTCTTACCAATTTACTCAACACTATATTTTGTGATGGTTTCGCGATGCTTGTTACGCTAAAGTACCCTATACGAACAAGGAGTTAACGTGATTGAAGTAAAGGATCTGTGTTTTAGCCGCAATGATGGCGATAACAAACACAACATATTGAATCAACTAGATTTGTTTATACCAGAAGGACAACATCTTGCATTACTGGGTGATAGTGGTTCAGGTAAAACCACTTTTTTGCACATATTAGCAGGGCTACTGCAAGCCGATAGCGGTTCGGTAAGTATTAATAATCAAGAGCTTTCACAACTTAATGAAACAGAGCTTGCGCTTTATCGGCGTAAAATAGGGCTGATATTCCAGCATTACCAATTGCTTGACTGTTTAACCGTAAAACAGAATATTTTGTTTCAGCATAAGTTAAATTATCCAACCCAAGCTGCTAGTGAGTTTGATCAACTTGTTAATGAACTCGGCCTTCAAAATAAGCTCGGGGCATTACCTGACCAATTATCTGGCGGCGAACAACAAAGGGTTGGTATCGCAAGGGCGTTAATTAATAAGCCTCACATAATCTTTGCAGATGAGCCGACAGGTAACTTAGACCGAAAACGCTCGCACCAAGTTGTTAAGCTTCTTACTGAGTTATGCAGTGAACGAAAAATAAACTTAGTGATGGTGACTCATAGTAATCAATTAACAGATTATTTTGACCATGTGAAAGTTTTAAGAGATGGCTGCTTTGACTGATGTTACTCATGAAATCAAACTGATTTTAGCTACTCATCTAGCGTTTTATCGAAGACACCCTTGGTTAATGGCATTGTTCTTTTTAGGGTTTAGTTTAGGCAGTGCACTCTTGACTGCAATTTCAGGGCTTAATCAAGAAGCAAATGCTCGTTATCAAAATTCCTCTGCGTTAATTAATAACCCTGTTACTCATTTAATAAAACCGCTCACCGGGAAATACACTATCGATGGCAATGTTTGGCTCAATTTACGTCAACATGGTTTTGTAAATGCGCAACCTGTTTTGCGTGGTAGATTGAAAACGAATAAAGGACAAGTACTTGCCATTCAAGGTGTGGATACCTTGTTATGGTTAAATAGCGCGCAATTCAATCAAAGCACTAAAAATAAAGGTAAAACATCTTCACAACTTTCTCTTTCTACTTTGTTAGTTGACTCGCAATTTGCTGAACGAATTAATTCAGTAACAGAAAATAAAGCGATATTTGATCTAGAAAATGGTCAAAAACAACCAGATGTTAGCTTGGTAGAGGGGATTGGACTATGGGCAATTACCGACATCGCCAATGCCGATTATTTATTAGATGCGAAAGGGCAACTCAGTTTTATTGAGTTATCGCAGGTTACCGATCAACAATTAGTAGAAATAGAACAGCTAATTTCGGGGCAAGCGCAGCTCATTGATGCGAAGCAACAATCTTTCGATGTTTTGTCTGAAGCATTCTTTTTTAATCTCACCGCACTTGCCATGCTCGGCTATATTGTTGCTGCATTTTTGAGTTTTAATGCGATAAAACTTACGTTAACCGCACGAAATAAATTATTAAAACAAATGCAGTTGTTAGGCTGCACTAAACTAAATATTCAACTTAGCCTTATTATTGAGCTAATTATTGTGAGTCTTTGTACTGCGCTATTAGGTACTTTAGGTGGTTATTTAATTGCTAATGCACTGGTGCTTGATGTCAATAGAACATTGATTGGCTTATATCAACTAGATAAAGCATTGGTAATTAATTGGCAGTGGTTTAATGTTTTATTGGGTTTTACCCTTAATATATCTGCGTTAGCGGTAATATTGTTAGCGCAAGCTAAGCAAGTAGCTAATAAAAGTAAACTGATGTTTTACGGTTTATTGGCAAGTACTGTCGTGGGATTAATTTGGTTACTCAATTATGCCACTAATGAGTACCAAGCTTTGTTACTGTGTTTTGCTCTTTTAATATTGTTTATTTTGATAGTGCCCAAAGCGTTATCTGGTTTGGTTTCATTACCAGTTACAATCACGAATCCGTTAACACAGTGGCTTCATGCTGATACTCGTCTTCATATAAAAGATCTCCATATTGCAATCATTGCAATTTTAGTCGCCCTGGGTAGTGCTATCGGTATGCAAATCATGGTGAAAAGCTTTAGTCATACGTTAAATGCACATCTTGAAAAGCAATTAAGTGCAGACATTTATTTGCGGTCAGATAAGCTCGATAACAACTTAAGGCATACGCTCAGTAACTTGTCTGGAGTTGAGAAGTTAAGCATTTATATGGAAAGTGATGGCAAGGTAAATAATATTCCTGCGAACCTTGCAAGCTTTGGTGAAAACTTTGAACATTATCAACATATTTCTCTGACATCAGGTTTGACGATTAGTCAGGATAATTTTATTGAACAAGGGTGTTTGGCTAATGAACAAAGTAAAATAAAATTCGGTTTTTCACTAAACGATGTGGCTGTATTTGAGCAAAACGCCACAAAATTTAGTTGTCGTATAACGGATTTTTTTTACGATTATGGTAACCCAAGCCTTTCTTTACTTACCCTTGAGACACGGCAAAAAACAGCGGCACTAAATCACGATATTTTTGGTTATTCTATTCGTTTAAAAAAAACTACCTCGGTTGCAGTCTTTAGCGAACGTTTAATTAATGAGTTTAAACAAGACAGCACAAAAATTTTACCCAATAAAAGATTTAAAAAAATGGCTAATGCTTTGTTTGAGGACACATTTGTAGTTACTAAAGCGTTGAATGGTTTTATTCTCGCCATCGCATTATTAAGCCTTTGTACTAGTCTTTTAAGCTTGAGCGTTAATCAATTAAAGCAATTGACCATATTACGTAACTTAGGCGTAACACAGCAACAATTATTAACGATGAAACTACTACAAACCTCAGGTGTGGTTTTGTTTACCATATTATTTGCTGTTCCCCTTGGTTTTGCACTCGGCTTAGCTTTACTGAAGTTTGTAATGCCAATCGCGTTTGGCTGGACCATTCACTTTAGTTTAGATTTGAGTAGCTTATTATTAACGTGTTTAACACTGGTGGGTGTTTCGGTTTTATGTGCATATTTACCGATTCGAAGATTAACGAATTTAGAAGCTAAGAAGGTATAAACTCGTGGTAGAAGGGCGGATATTGAAAGGGTTATTACTCACATCGTTGTTTTTTGTTCTGTGTGCATGTCAGCCCATGGTTCAAAAAACAACAGCATCTAAGTTGCAAGTGGCTATTGGGAAACCAGTACAACAAGGTACTCCACTAGTCTTTCCCGCTGATCATGGTATTCATGCTGAACAAGGTATTGAGTGGTGGTATTTAACGGCAAATTTACAAAGTGAAACAGGTGAAACTTTCGGTGTTCAATGGACTCTATTTCGCACTTTAATGCCAAGTAAAGTTGAATCAAAGTGGTGGGATAATAATCTTTATTTTGCCCATTTTGCAATGCAGCACAAACAAGATCACGTTGCGTTTGAACGTTTTTCACGAACGAGTCAAGCTAGGGTAACTAGCTCGCCGTTTAATGCCAGTATTGATGATTGGCGGTTGAATAGTATCAATAATGAATTTCTGCCACTTAAGCTAACCGCGGCAAATGATAACTACGAAATTGCGTTAACACTAAGCGATAGCCCAATCGCATTACATGGAGACAAGGGATATAGCCAAAAAACAGAAAGTGGCCATGCATCTTATTATTTCAGTTATCCTTTTTTAAAAGTAAAAGGTAGTCTAATTTTTGCAGGTAAAACGTATGAGGTCACGGGCGATGCTTGGTACGACAGAGAGTGGTCTGCGAGTTTACTTGATAAGGATCAGCTCGGTTGGGATTGGTTCAGCATAATCGACTCTAAATCAGGCTCCCAATCAGACAAGCAAGGATTAATGATTTTTTGTATTAGGGGGAGTGAGAACAGTTATGATTATTGTAGTGGTACTCGGATAGCACCCAATGGAGAAACAACTCATATTTCAAAAGAAGATATTAAACTGTCTGTTATTGAAACCGTGACATTAGGTAACCGAGAGTATCCAAGTAAGTGGAAGGTTGAATTACCAGATAGTGCAGCCATTATTATTGAAAGCATCACAAAAGATTCACGCAATCAGCTAACCATTCCTTATTGGGAAGGCCGAGTGAAAGCAACGGGCGGTTTTAATGGTAAAGGCTATGCCGAGATTACGGGTTACTAACTAACCTGACGTTAATGTCGTCGATATATTGAGTAGCGTTTTCGCTGTTTTACAGTTTATTTTAGACAAAAAAAAGCGTTTACTTGAAATCAAGTAAACGCATTATAAAAACATGAAACACTCAGGGAAATAAATGTCTACACATAATAAGAACATCGATATGCGTTAAAGTTCCCTTTCAGCCAATAATTATTTAATATCGAAATTTTCTGTTGTAAATGCAATCATTTTTGATCGATTACCTTTTGGTTCAGAAAATTGATAGATCATTTAGTCAGGATGTTAACTTAACGTGAAAGTACTAATGGTTAGCTTAGGTATAAATTATGTATTCATGAAGAGATTATCAGCCTGTGTCTACTGAACAACTATTATCACCAATATTATCATTTCTTAAATGTGAAACACCTCAATCTAGGATTGATCAAGCCGTTAAGCCAGAAAATTTATCCGTGCTACTTACTGATCACCTTGTGTCTGAGCTTAATGTAAATATGTGCAAGTTAAGTTTTGAGAACTAAAAAATTAGGGGGGGATTGTATAAAACCCACTTTATGGTAAAAGGTAGCCCAACGGTAAATTTCAATTTTTTCTTCTAAATTATCCAATACTAAAGACTTCTTGGTGGCATTAGTTAGCCTAATCACTCAACACTAAGTCGTTCAATTTTTGGCTTCTAAATTAATCAAATGCTAAAGACTTCTTGGTGCGTTTAGTTGACGTTAGCGTTTGCTTTACTATCGACAGCTTCCAGACATACAGAGTCATTAAAATCAATGCTCCTGTTATGATTTCTGATCCGACATAGAAGTCAGAATCACTTTTTTTAAAAAACTAAATCAACTGCTTGTATTTATCGCTTTGTCCAAAGTTGACTTCTATAGTCATTTGTTAGAAAGTGTGTAAATTCAGAATATTAATGACTCTATAAGGAAAAAGAGTGGCTTTTCTCGCCCAGCTAATAAATACCAATAATTTATCTGCATCTTTACTTATTCGAATACTGCTTTTTAGTGGTTTGTTCACTATTGTCATCACATCATTGCAGCTCCACCTAGATTATAAAGATGAAATAAAGCAACTAGAGAATAAACTAGATAATAGAACAAAAACTCAATTAAAAGGCATAGAATCAACACTTTGGAATTTTGACGAGCAATTGCTCATACAACAAATTGAAGCTATTGTTGCTAATGAGGGGATTATATTCGCACAAGTCGTAACAGGATTTGGAAAAATATATCAAGTAGGGGAGTACTCTACTGAAAATGTAATTTATAGAAAATTTGAAATTAACTATAGTGATTATTATATAGGTTATATTAAAATTCATGCCGATAAAAGTTACGCCAAAAATAAAATTATCGACAAATTCTACATAGTACTTATCTCTCATGCGATTAAAACCTTTTTGGTCTCTATTTTTATTTTGTATCTTCTACATCGCCTAGTCATTAGCCATATCACTCAAATAGCACATTGGTTGAATAATTTTAAGCCTGAGTATTCATTTTCCCCAATTTTACTAGAAAGTAATACAGGGAAGAAAAATGAAATGATCAAACTTAAATCAGCTATAAGTGCAATGGGCGAGCAAGTTCATCAGCACACAGTGGCATTAGAAAGCAGAGTAGAAGAGCGAACTAAAGAATTAGAGCAAGCTAAAAAAGAACTAGAAAAACTCGCATTTACCGATAACTTAACAGGTATCGCCAATCGAAATGCTTTTTTTAAACAGGTTGATGAAGAACTTGGGCGTTCAAGAAGGTTATCTTACGATATAGGAATAATGATGTTAGACCTTGACCATTTTAAATATATCAACGATAACTATGGCCATGATGCAGGTGACGAGGTATTGAAAGCTATTTCAAAAGCAATGGATGATTGTCTACGTAAAGAAGACATATTAGGCCGCATAGGTGGAGAGGAGTTTGCTATTATTGTTCCCGGAACAGATAAAGTTGGTATGCACAGGTTAGCAAAACGTCTTCAAGCTTCAGTAGAGTTTCAAAAGTTTTCATTTTTAGGAAAAGATGAAAAAATTACTGTTAGTATCGGGTATACCAAAGTAGAGGGCGAAGAGTTATTTAAGTCGTCGCTGAAACGAGCGGATGAACATCTTTATACGGCTAAAAACAGTGGAAGAAATCAGTTTATTACGGATAAAGAATATGTACCAAGTATCGCTGACTAACTTCAATTTCATAGCGTCCGTTCAAGGCTCATTGTGACTGCTAGGTATATCGATTCGGCTCATTATTTATGTCCGCTTACAGCCCCAAAACTGTCGGCATGGTACTAAAGCCTTAAGTCTTCAAAGTGGCAAAAGGAGAATAAAAATCAATCAATGAGCTTAATCTTTATTGCTATTATATTCCCAACAAAATACCAGAATAATTATTGATATGAATATGCTAAAATTCTTTATCATATAATGTTTATACCCAATAAGTTAAAATCCATGTCTGTCGAAAATTTATTAGCTCCCATAAAGTCCTTTCTTAAATGTGAAACACCTCAATCATGGATTGATGAAGCCGTTAAACCAGAAAATTTATCCGTGCTACTTATTGATCACCTCGTGTGTGAGCTTAAAGCTGCTCAATCTGCGATGTTTTTGATCAGAAAATATGCGGTAGATAAAGAGAGTAGTAACGCTTTATTAGCTTGGCTACAGCCTTTTGAACAATTAATTTACAAAAGGCAAGGTGACTGGCGTTCATTACCTTCAAAAAATAAATTAACGAAAGCAATACTGCCAAAGTCGGGATCAGCTCACGGGCAAGAACTTATTGATAAAATGGTATTACTGATAAAGGAAGAGTTACATCACTTTTATCAAGTACTCGAAATGATGGATGAATACGGTGTTGAATATCAGAGTATTACTCCGTGTCGTTATGCAAAAGGTATGTTGAGGTATGTTAAATCTTTTGAACCTGATGCCATGGTAGATAAGTTAATTATAGGCGCTTTTATTGAAGCACGATCGTGCGAACGTTTTGCTAAATTAGCCCCGCATGTTGATAAGAAATTGGGCGATTTTTACATATCGTTGCTGCGCTCTGAAGCAAGGCATTACCAAGATTATTTGTCATTAGCGACTGAGATTGCAGGTAAGGATATTTCCGAACGTATTAAGTATTTTGCTGATATTGAAACTGAATTAATTATTAGTCCCGATGAAGACTTTAAGTTTCACAGTGGTTTACCTGCATAAATGTTCTGAGTTCAATAAATATTTTCTTGTTGTGGTATAGCATTCAACATTGCTCGTACAGAGCAATTTCTGCCTGAGTTTTTGGCTTTATATAAAGCTTGGTCTGCATTATTAAATAACGTTGACCAAGTCATATTACTTTCTAATTCAGCAACACCTATTGATACCGTTATTGGTGGAAGTTGCGTATTACTTTGTCGTTGAACTAACTTCAGCGTTGAAATGGCTGTTCGAATATTTTCAGCAACTTTAAAGGCTATTTCCTGAGACTTGTTTGATAAAACTACTACAAACTCTTCACCACCATACCTAACCGGAATGTCATCAGGAGACACTTGTTCTTTGATTATCTTCGCGACAAGTTGAATGACTTTGTCACCAATGCTGTGCCCGAATGAGTCATTTACTTTTTTGAAATGGTCAATATCTATGACGATAGATGAATGGATATTATTAAGAGATAACGCCTGTAATCGTTGATCACAGCCTCGACGATTTAATAGCCCTGTTAAGGTATCAATAATCGCTTCTTGACGAGACTCTTCTAATTTTTGCTTAAGTTGTGAAACTTCTTCTGACGCTCTATGAAGCTCAGAAGATAACGATTTATGCTGAACTTGTGATTGACCAATAGCGTTAAATAAAAAAGTGGTAATACTTTGTAGCGGTTTATATTCGCCTAAACGATTAAGTGCTTCACCAATTTTATTCAAATTACTAATAGCTTCTTGTTCACTCGACACTTGAATATCTAGTTGTTCTAAAGCGCTATTCAATGTATTCCCGATTGGCGTAAAAATTTTATCTTCAATGAGCTGAGTATTCGATAAAAATTCAATAAACAATGCATCAAGAAAAATGTCATCAAGCGGTTTATAGGCAGATAGTTGAGTATCTATCTTATGATTTAAGGATAATTTTTCTTTAGTAAAGTAGCAATAAGCGACAGTGTAATGAGAAGGTGTTGGCGCGATGCTATGAAAAAGCATAAATTGTTGAGCTTCTTCACAAAATTTGGTGGCTTGGTGAAAACTTCCCTGCGTCATATTAGTTCCCTATAAAATTTTTCCATATTTTAACAGTTAACTAAAAGTAAACTCAATGTAAAAAAATTAAAAAGAGGAGTTTTAATTACTTTTATCGTTCAACTTACCATTAACTTTTAAGGAGTTAGGATATTATTGGTTGAAGCAATACGTTTAATCTTGAAATGAGTGGTTAAGCAGTTCGATACTATTTGGGGTAACTTTAAGCCATGCACCTTGTTCATACCAATCGCCTAAAACGATGCGTTGAGCAGCTTTGTTGTTGGCTTGTATGTCATGAACTTTTGGTCGGTGTGTGTGACCGTGGATAAGTAGCTGACTTTTATGTAATTCAAGCTCGGCGATAACTTCTGTTTCAGTAACATCCATTATTTCTTGAGACTTCAGTGCGGTTGCACTGGCGCTTTTCTTACGATAGTCTTCGGCAATTTTTTTACGTACAAAAAGAGGAAGATTTTTAACTATGGCTTGCCACCACCAAGAGCGTGATTTTTTTCTGAATGCTTGATAAGCAATGTCTCGAGTGCATAACGTATCACCGTGCATAATAAGTACAGGTTTACCGTATAAATCAATCATATCTGTTTCAGGTAATAACTGCATCCCACAAGATTTTGCATAATTCCTACCTAGAAGAAAATCTCGATTACCATGAATAAAGTAAATTTTTGTTCCAAGTAAACTTACTGCGTTCAATGCGCTAGCAACTTCAACAACAAAAGGATTCTTATCGTCATCGCCGATCCAGTATTCAAATAAATCACCTAAAATATAAAGCGTTTGAGCTTTTGGAGCATCATTTTTTAGGAATGACAAAAAACAGGCCGTTATATCGGGCCTGTTTTGTGCTAAATGTAAGTCTGCAATAAAGTAAGTTACAGACTCTTTATTTATAGCGTTTGTCACTGAATATTATTACGCAACAATAGCTGATTCGATAATAATTTCTTCTTTAGGAACGTCATCATGACCGCCTAATCTGCCGGTCTCAACTAAAGTCATTTTATCAACGATGTCCATACCTTCAACAACTTCACCAAAAACACAGTAACCCCAACCTTGAACAGATTCGCTTTTGAAATCTAAAAAGTCGTTGTCGCTCAAGTTTATGAAAAATTGTGCTGAAGCTGAATGTGGCTCTTGTGTTCTCGCCATCGCTAAAGTTCCACGCTTATTACCTAAACCATTGTTTGCTTCATTTTCGATAGACTCACGTGAATCTTTTTCTTCTAGACCTGAAGCGAAACCACCACCTTGTGCCATAAAACCTTTAATAACACGGTGAAAAATAGTGCCGTTATAAAAGCCTTCTTCTACATATTGTTGAAAGTTTTTTGCAGTTACCGGTGCTTTATCAAAGTTTAATTCAATTTTGATATCGCCTAAATTTGTTTTTAATGTGATCATTTTATTTACTCTCTATTTTTGATGTGAGAATTGTAAACGAAAGCACAGAACTGTAAAGAAAACTTATAGGTATTATGTATGTTAAATAATGACCCTAGCGCTTTGTTCGGGTACAATTATCGAAAATTCGTTGATTTTTTAACAACTAATACATACTAACTTTTAAATCGTAAATGGAGACAGAAAACCTTATGTTACAGATATACAATACATTAACCCGTCAGAAGGAAGTTTTTACCCCAATTGAAGCAGGTAAAGTGGGTTTGTATGTGTGTGGTTGTACTGTTTACGATTTATGTCATATAGGTCACGGTCGTACATATATTAGCTTTGACAATATCGCCCGATATTTACGATTTTCCGGTTATGAGGTGAATTACGTACGTAATATCACAGATGTAGAAGACAAAATAATTACGCGTGCACAAGAGAATAACGAAACACCAGATCAGCTTACAGAGCGCACTATTGCATTGATGCATGAAGATTTTGATGCATTAAATATACAGCGTCCAGATCTTGAGCCAAGAGTTACCACGCACATGGATGAAATTATTGCCATGATCGTGACGCTTGTTGAAAAAGATTATGCCTACATAGCAACAAGTGGGGATGTATTGTTTTCTGTTGCTAGTTATAAAGACTACGGCAAGCTTAGTGGCCAAAATTTAGAACAATTACAAGCAGGCTCTCGTGTTGAAGTTGACGAAAGCAAAAGATCACCATTAGATTTTGTTTTATGGAAATCAGCTAAGCCAAGTGAACCAAGCTGGGAATCTCCTTGGGGAGCAGGCCGTCCTGGTTGGCATATTGAATGTTCTGCTATGAGTGCTAAAGAGTTAGGTCGTCACTTTGATATTCATGGCGGTGGTTCAGATTTACAATTTCCACATCATGAAAATGAAGTTGCTCAGAGTTGTTGTGCACTTGATACACCTTATGTGAATTATTGGATCCACACAGGCATGGTACAAGTTGACCAAGAAAAAATGTCAAAATCACTGAATAACTTTTTCACTATTCGTGATGTATTAAACCAATATGATTCTGAAACGGTCAGGTTCTTTTTAACGTCTGGACAATATCGTAGCCAACTTAATTATTCTACTGATAATTTAGAACAAGCTCGATCTGGTTTAGAACGAATATATACGGCTTTACGTGATGTTGATGTACTTGCTGAATTCTCTCTAGATAAAGAAGATAAGTTTGTTGCTGACTTTATTAAAGTCATGAATGACGATTTTAATACACCTCAAGCGTTAGCTGTATTATTTGATTTAGCAAAAGAGCTAAATGTAGCTAAAAATGATAATAGTGAAAAAGCACCGTATTTAGCGGCAACATTGAAAGGTTTAGGTGAAATAATTGGTTTATTACAATTAGACCCGGCAAGCTTTTTACAAGGTGAAAGCGATAACGACGAAGTTGTTGAAGTTGAAGCGTTAATTAAACAACGTAATGATGCCAGAGCAAGTAAAAATTGGGCTTCAGCTGATGAAGCACGTGATAAGTTAGCAGCTATGAATATTATTGTCGAAGACAGTGCGGGCAAAACAACTTGGCGTAAAGGTTAACTCGTTAACTGAGTGATTGTTGGACGTTAGCCGTTTAAAACCTCATTTACATTATTGTAACTGAGGTTTTTTTAATTTTTACTTTGTATTTAATTGAAAACAAGTCAAAGACTATATTCGTGCTTGAGCTGGAGAGTTTTTCAATTCAATAAAGCCAACATTTGCTGTAATTGCTCGCGAAGGGCCATGACTTTTTGTGGCTCAACAGTGGATTGGCAAAGTAATGATTGAGGTATTTTTTTTGCTTCCTCTCTTAAGGATAAACCTTTTTCTGATAATTCAACTATTACAATTCGTTCATCTTTCTTACTGCGTGTTCTACTCAGTAAATTTTTACTTTCCATGCGTTTTAGTAATGGCGTAACAGTGCCAGTATCTAATTTTAATTCTGTTGTTAACTGACTCACAGATATTGTGCGTATCTCGTTTTCTAATTTCTGCCATAAAACTAATAACACTAAATATTGTGGATAGGTTAAATCAAGCGGTTTTAACAGTGGGGTATAGCTCTGAATTACACGGCGAGATAAACTGTATAAACTAAAGCAAAACTGCTTATCTAAATGTAGGGCAGGAAAGTGGTCCAACCCTTTTTCTTTATTTTTCATCAATAATTATGCTAATGCAGCTTCAATATCAGTCGCTAAAGCTTCAGGCTTAGTGAGAGGTGCATAACGAGTTACAACTTTTCCTTCTTTATTGATTAGAAATTTAGTGAAATTCCATTTGATTTTTTTTGTGCCCATAATGCCTGGAGCCTCAACTTTTAGCTCTTGATATAACTCAGCGGTATTATCTCCATTTACTTCTATTTTAGAAAACATTGGGAAATTAACGCCATAGTTTTTCTGGCAAAAAGCAGCTATTTCTGTATCAGCGCCTTTTTCTTGTTCGCCAAATTGATTACATGGAAATCCTAAAACAACCAAGCCTTGATCTTTATATTTAGTATATAAAGCTTCTAAGCCTTCGTATTGTTTTGTAAAGCCACATTTACTTGCCGTATTAACAACTAACACTACTTTGCCTTGGTATTCTGACAAATCTTGCATATCGCCAGAGAGTAATGGCATTTTCTTATTCAATATAGACATGATATTAACCTTGTATGGAGTGATTAATTTAAATCGCTTAAAATTAACTTGTGCACAATATAATAATGTAATTAAGAATCCATGCAAGTGATTTTAAACTTTGTTGAAGAAAACCACAGATATTGCAATTGCAATATCTGTGGTTTATATTGATCTTACTATCCATAAATATTACTAATAACTGGAAATTAATATGCCATTAGTTACCCCGCTATCGACAGAAGAAAATGAAGAAGTTACCGAGTTAGCACGTTTCTTTAATGAAACATTAGGTTTTTGCCCAAACAGTGTCTTAACCATGCAGCGTCGCCCAGCGATTGCTAAGGCTTTTATAAATTTGAATATGGCGGTTATGGCAAATGATGGCAGTGTTACGGCTGAGCAAAAACGGTTAGTTGGCTACATTACCAGTGCCAATACTGGGTGTCGATATTGTGAAGCACATACTATTTTAGCGGCCGAGCGCTATGGTGGCACTGATGAGCGACTCGCTAATATTTGGTCATTTAGAGAAAGTGAAATGTACAGTGCAGGAGAGAAAGCAGCTTTTGAATTTGCACTTGCAGCGTCAAGTGTGCCTAATGCTGTTGATGATAATATTTCTACAGAACTTCATAAGTATTGGGATGATGGTGAAATTGTAGAAATTCTTGGCGTTATATCTTTATTTGGTTATTTAAATCGTTGGAATGACTCAATGGGAACAACCATGGAAACAGGAGCCGTTGATGCTGGCGAACGCTTGTTATCAAACTCGGCATGGACGCGTGGTAAACATATTTAACGTGTTACCGCTGAAAACCAGTATTCGATAGTTTATTGGTTTTCAGTTAAAAATAGCGCTAGGCGTCTTGTGTTTATTTTCTGCTTCTGGCGCTGCAGTTGTCTTTTTCTGTGTGTGCTTTGTACTTGTCGTCTGATTCTATTGTTCATGCTATCTCTACAGTAAAGTTGTTTGTTGATTGAGTATTACTAAACTTTGTTGCATTTTTATGACAATTTATCAGCTAGCAGCGTTTATTCTGTAATCGTGACTGTTTCTATTTCTGAAGGTGGAAGTACACTTTCTTTGGACTTGTTATCCATCCAGGCGAGAGTATCGTAATAACGTCTGATATTTTCAACATAATTTACTGCTTCATCACCACGCGCATAACCATACCTTGTAAATTTATAATATTTTTTTTGTTTCAATAAAGGTAAACGATCTTTAACTTCTACCCATCTATCGGGGTCACCACCTAGTTTTTCTGTAATTTTACGCGCGTCGTTCAAGTGACCTAAGCCAATATTATATGAGGCAAGGGCGAACCATAATCTATCAGGAAAGGGGACTCTGTCAGGCATTCTATCTATCATTTGTTTGAAGTATTTTGCACCGCCACGAATACTTTGTTCAGCATCTAACCGGCTTTTTATCCCCATTTGTTTTGCTGTTGGCAATGTTAACATCATCATGCCTCGCACACCGGTATAAGAGCGTGCATGAGGCTTCCAATGAGATTCTTGATAACTAATCGCTGCAAGTAAGCGCCAATCAAGGTCTTGACCATACTTTTCAAAAAGTGGTTGATATTTTGGTAATTTCTTTTCTACTGCTTTGATAAACTCACGCGTATCAACATAGTTGAATTCTTCAACATGACCATAGTATTTGTCATCAAGGGCGAGTAATGTACCGTCGTGATGTACTTTGCCAAAAAACTCTATGAGACTCGCATAAATTGACTGATCGTTATTCTTTTTAACCGCCCAAGCCACCGGTTGTGATTTTTTTATTGTGAAGCCAATACTTATTTCAGGGTAATAGCGGCGATTAACCGCGAGGGTGTTACTGTCGATAATGGTATAGTCTATTTCTTCTGCTAACACTTTTAACAAGAGTTCTTCACTATCAAACTCATCACTAGCTTGCCAATTTAATTCACTGTTGTTTTCTTTTAATTGGACTAAGTTTTCTTCATGACTTGAATGCGCCATGATGAGAAGATTACCTGTTAAATCTTTTAATTTTCGTGGACGGATCCCACCTTGTTTGAAAACAAGCTTTTGGCTAATGTTGTCGTAACTAGGCGAGAAATTATACTGTTGACGTCTTTTGTTGGTAACAGCCAAACCTGCTGCGAGAATATCGACTTCGCCGCTGTCTAATTTATTAAAGAGTTCCTCAAGGCTGTAACTTGGTACAACTTTTAATTCTACGCCTAAAGTGTCGGCATACTTTCTGACCAATTCATATTCAAATCCAGCAGGGCCCTCTGCTTCGAGGTAATAACTTGTCAGGCCATAAATTGTACCCACGGAAATATAGCCGCGTTCAATTATTCGCTGCAAACTGGCATTTTTTTCTTTAGGCTGACAGCCGAATAGTAAAAAAACGCTTATGAAAAGTAAGCTTGCAAACTTGCTGATTTTTTTAGCTATTTTAAAATTTAATTTTATCATCGAATATCATTGTGTCGTGATTCCCGTTTTATTCAAAGTACTTTTTATGAATTATAGCGATTAACTTTTGAAGTTAGCCTTTTAAGGCTTATCAAAACCCTTAATATCAATTATAATACGCGCGATTTTTTCTTCCATTATTTTTGACACTGAATGTGGCAAAAATAAAACTAAACTGGTGATTACGTTTATGACGATGTTGATGAAAACCCTTCGCGGTGCTCCGGCACTTTCAGACTTTAGAGTTAAAAAATTATTAGCTCAATGTGCTGAATTACAACTTCCTGTTTCAGAAATTTATGCTGAATTTACGCATTTTGCGCATATCTCAGCAGAACTTAACGACGAAGAGTTTCAAGTCTTACAACAGCTTCTTAAGTATGGGCCTACCATTGAAGAACATGAACCAGTAGGTCAGTTCTTATTAGTAACTCCGCGTCCGGGTACTATTTCTCCTTGGTCATCAAAGTCGACAGATATCGCACATAACTGTGGTTTAGCTAAAGTTACTCGTTTAGAACGTGGTATTGCTTATTACATCTCTAGCGAAAACTTGAGTGAAGATCAGCAAGTTCAGCTTAATAATTTAATTTCAGATCGTATGATGGAAGTCGTCTTTACTGAAATATCAGAAACAACGTCTTTATTTGCTACGGCTGAGCCAGGCGAATTAACCGCTATTGATATTGAAAATGGTGGTAAAAATGCATTAGTCACTGCAAATGTTGAATTAGGTTTAGCCTTAGCTGATGACGAAGTTAATTACTTATTCGAAAACTTTACCAAATTAGGTCGTAATCCACACGACATCGAACTTTATATGTTCGCGCAAGCAAACTCTGAACATTGTCGTCATAAAATATTCAACGCTGATTGGACTATCGATGGTGTAAAACAGCCAAAATCATTATTTAAAATGATCCGTAACACTCATGAAATTAATCCAGACTATGTACTGAGTGCATATAAAGATAATGCAGCGGTTATGGTGGGTAATAAAGGTGGTCGTTTCTTCCCAAATCCCGAAACGAATGTTTATGGATACCACCATGAAGATATTCAAATATTAATGAAGGTTGAAACACACAATCATCCAACAGCTATTTCTCCTTACCCAGGTGCTGCTACAGGTTCGGGTGGTGAGATTCGTGATGAAGGCGCAACAGGTATTGGTTCAAAACCTAAAGCCGGTTTAGTTGGGTTTTCAGTATCAAATTTACGTATTCCTAACTTTGTACAACCTTGGGAAACCGATTTCGGTAAGCCGGGTCGTATCGTGTCAGCATTAGACATAATGATGGAAGGTCCTTTAGGTGGTGCGGCATTTAACAATGAGTTTGGTCGTCCAGCAATTTTAGGTTACTTCCGTACTTACGAAGAAGAAGTTAATTCTTTTAACGGTGTTGAAGTACGTGGTTACCATAAGCCGATTATGCTTGCCGGTGGTTTAGGTAACATTCGTGACGAACATGTTCAAAAGCGTGAAATTATCGTTGGCGCTAACCTGATTGCTCTTGGTGGCCCAGCAATGAACATTGGTTTAGGTGGCGGTGCTGCTTCTTCAATGGCATCAGGCCAATCAGCTGAAAGTTTAGATTTTGCTTCTGTACAGCGTGAAAATCCTGAAATGGAACGTCGTTGTCAAGAAGTTATCGATAAGTGTTGGCAGTTAGGCGAAGAAAATCCAATCGCTTTTATTCATGATGTGGGAGCTGGTGGTTTATCAAATGCTTTTCCTGAATTAGTTGCTGATGGCGGCCGTGGTGGTGTTTTTGAACTGCGCAATGTACCTAACGATGAACGCAGTATGGCACCTCATGAAATTTGGTGTAATGAATCTCAAGAACGTTATGTTATTGCCGTATCAGACAAAAATTTAGCGACGTTCGAGAAAATTTGTCATCGTGAACGTGCACCGTACGCTGTTGTTGGTCGTGCGACTGAAGAAAATCACTTAACCGTTACCGATTCACATTTTGAAGGTAACGATAAATTAGATACGCCAATTGATTTACCGCTTGATGTTTTATTAGGTAAAACACCTAAAATATTCAAAGACGTAGCAACTGAACAAACTGAAGGAGATAAATTCTCTTTAGCTAATATTACGTTAGCTGATGCTGCAGATCGTATTTTATCTTTACCGACAGTTGCAGAAAAAACCTTCTTAATTACCATTGGTGACCGTTCGGTAACGGGTATGGTTAATCGTGACCAAATGGTCGGCCCTTGGCAAGTACCCGTAGCTGATTGTGGTGTTACTGCTTCTGCTCTTGATTCTTATCATGGTGAAGCGATGTCTTTAGGTGAACGTACGCCGGTTGCTTTATTGAATTTCGGCGCTTCTGCTCGTTTAGCTGTCGCTGAGTCTTTAACCAACATTGCTGGTACAGATATTGGTGATTTGAACCGTATTAAATTGTCGGCTAACTGGATGTCTCCAGCGGGTCACCCTGGTGAAGACGCTGGTTTATACGAAGCGGTTAAGGCCATCGGTGAAGAACTTTGTCCAGCACTAGGTTTAACAATTCCTGTTGGCAAAGATTCAATGTCGATGAAAACTAAGTGGTCTGAAAATACTGACGCTGGTGTTGTAGAGAAGTCAGTGACTTCGCCGATGTCATTAATCATTACAGCTTTTGGTGCTGTTGAAGATATTCGTAAAACCGTAACGCCTGAGTTAAGAATAGATCAAGGCGATACCCGAATTGTTTCTATTGATTTATCAAAAGGTAAACAACGTTTAGGTGGCTCATGTTTAGCGCAGGTATATAAGCATCTTGGCAACGAAACGCCAGATGTTGATAGCCCTGAAACACTAAAAGGTTTCTTCAACGCTATGCAAACACTTGTTCGTGACGAAAAGCTTATTGCTTATCACGATATTTCAGATGGTGGTTTATTTACGACTGTTGTGGAAATGGCTTTTGCAGGTCACACCGGTGTAGACATTAATTTAACTGAATTTACGTCTACTTCTGGTAATGACATAGACGTATTGTTCAACGAAGAATTGGGTGCTGTCATTCAAATTCGTGAAAACGATGCTGATGCTGTTAACGCGATTTTAGCAGAATATGGCATTTTAGATTGTTGTACTGATATTGGTCGTATCAATAACGAAGATACATTACGCTTTAGTCGTGATGGTGAGGTTGTACTTGAAAACTCTCGTACGTATTACCGTACAACTTGGGCACAAACAACTTACAGAATGCAGTCACTTCGTGATAACCCAGAATGTGCTCAGCAAGAACATGACGTTAAATTCGATACTGAAGATCCAGGTTTGAGTGCAGAGCTTACTTTTGATATCAATGAAGATATCGTTGCTAAGTTAATCGCACAAGATGCGCTTAAAGGCTCTAATCCTAAGATTGCTATTTTACGTGAGCAGGGTGTTAACTCGCATGTTGAAATGGCAGCTGCATTTGACCGTGCTGGCTTTGTTGCGATTGACGTTCACATGTCTGATATTTTATCTGGTCGAACTGACTTAGCCGATTTCAATGGTTTAGTGGCTTGTGGTGGTTTCTCTTACGGTGACGTATTAGGCGCAGGCGAAGGTTGGGCAAAATCAATATTATTCAACAAAGATGCTAAAGCAATGTTTACTGCATTCTTCGAACGCGAAAATACATTCACATTAGGTGTTTGTAATGGTTGTCAAATGTTGTCTAACCTGAAAGAAATTATTCCTGGCTCAGAAGCATGGCCACACTTTGTACAAAATAAATCAGAACGTTTTGAAGCACGTTTCTCATTAGTTGAAATACAAGAAAGCCCATCAGTATTGTTTAAAGGTATGGAAGGTTCTCGTATGCCTATCGCTGTTTCTCACGGTGAAGGTCATGCAGAGTTTAGCTCTGAAGAAGCTATAGGCGAAGCGAACGATTCAGGTACAGTTTCAATGCGTTATGTTGATAACTATGGTCAAGTTACTGAAACGTATCCAGCTAATCCGAACGGTTCGCCTGACGGTATTACTGCACTAACAACGACAGATGGCCGTGTTACTATTATGATGCCACATCCTGAACGTGTATTTAGAACAGTAGCTAACTCATGGCATCCAGATGAATGGCAAGAAGATTCACCTTGGGTACGCATGTTCCGTAATGCACGTGCATTTATTGGTTAATCGGTAATTAAGTTTATACCCTTTAAAAAGACGCTTCGGCGTCTTTTTTGATTCTATTCCATTATTTATTGATTAAGTGAATGAATCTAACGTTTATGCTTTAATTTAACACTCAAAAGATATTGCACTTGCAATATCTTTTGAGTGTTATATCCTTTCACTATTAGCAGTAAAAAGGATGAAGTATCTATGCAAGACCACGACTCAACCCCGCTTAATGATTATATTGAATACCCAGTAGAAGAAATGGTCTCACGATCTGAGGATTTTTATCTTGATATAAAACGTCGTCATAGTATTCGTAGTTTTAGTGACCGACCGGTACCTAAAGAAATTATTGAGAACTGTATTAAAGCCGCGGCAACTGCGCCCAGTGGCGCTAATCATCAACCTTGGCATTTTGTAGCGGTACATAGTAGCGACATTAAAAAGCAAATTAGAGAACAAGCCGAATACCATGAACGTGGCTTCTATGAAGGTCGAGCAGGGGAAGAATGGTTAGGGGCTTTGAAAGCCCTTGGAACAGACGCCAATAAGCCTTATTTAGAAAATGCTCCATGGCTTATTGCTATTTTTAGCCAAAAGAAAGGTGGTATAAGTTCTGAAGAAAAGAATACCAACTATTACGTGCATGAGTCTGTTGGAATTGCGACAGGCTTTTTAATTAACGCCTTACATACATCAGGTTTAGTTACGCTAACACATACGCCTAAACCCATGTCTTTTTTAAGTAAAGTCTGCGGACGACCTGAAAACGATCGCGCTTACATGTTACTTATTACTGGGTATCCAAGTCATGATGCGACGGTTCCAAATCATGCTCAAGTTAAGAAACCAATTAATGAAATTGCCACTTTTTTGTAATTAACAAATTGTAAGGAAGTAATGATTTTAATCTGATTTACCTAGCTTAATACGAAGACGATAATTTTTATCTATAACAAAACCTTTGGTTGTGTATCTTATATTTATCATTATTGTCTCTTATATTTGTTCCGTGTTATTTACTTAACGTTAATGATAAAGTAGCAAACAATACTTAATTTCCCGCAGAGATTCCTATTACTAAATCAGCCAGAAGTAAGGCTTTCACTCTAACGCAAGAAATAGCTGAGCCATTAGATTTAACAACGCATCTACCTTTTAGGGTTGCTGTTGTGAGTAATTTATTGGCTTTAAATCGAGATTGGAAAATCCGTGAACTATGTGATTTAGAGCCTAGAGAAATGAGAGTTTTATTAAACATTGGTTCGTATATGCCCATAAATTCAGCTGATATTGCTTACCAATCTCGCATTGATTCATATAATGTAAGTCGAGCAGTAAAAGCGCTAGATAAGAAAAATTTAATCGATATTCGTCGAGATAAACAAAGTAAAAACATTAAAATATTGGCACTAAATGAAAAAGGAAAAGACATTTACGTTAAACTAACGGCCGCTATGGAATTGCGCTCAAGAGAACTAGAAAGTGTGTTAACTGATGATGAAACAGCTGCTTTTTACAGTGCACTCAGCAAGATTGAAGATAAAGTTGAGCAATTATTATCGAAACAAGCGCTCAGTAAAATAGCAAATGGTGAAGATGCACCTGCTGATCAAAAAGAACTTATTCGTTGGTACAATAAGGGACAAAGTACTGAGTAAACTTAAATATTAGATAAATAACGATTATGTAAAATCTTTATGCGTTCTACATAAACCTTGGTTTCAGGGTAAGGGGGCACCCCTTTATATCTTTTTACTGCACCTTCACCTGCGTTATAGGCCGCTGAAACTAACGTGACATTTCCGCCATACTTTCTTATTAAACGTGCTAAATGTTTACTTCCTGCTTGAATATTTTGTTTCGCATTAAATGAGTCTTTCACCCCTAATTCTTTTGCCGTTGCAGGCATTAATTGCATTAAACCTTGTGCACCCGTTTTAGATAATGCTGATGGATCAAAATGTGACTCCGCATGAATGATTGCTCTGATGAGAGCGGGATCAATTTTATAGAGTTGTGCTTGCTGATTGATCGTTTTATTAAAATGCGTAAGGAATAACCGTGTGTTATGCCAATCCACCATTGAATGCAACTTACAAGCAAAACAACCAATACGTAATTGTTGAAAGCTGGTGTTTATTGGAGGAATGTCAGAAAAGGAACTGATCCCATTGGATGATTTGTATTGGTAAACTTTTGCTTCATCATTGGCAGTAACAGAATGAGCAATACCATATAATAGTAAAAACACATATAAAACTGGTTTCAATAAAGGCTTCCTCAGAGAGTTAACTTTAATAAGTATAGCCTTTATTAAGGCGTTTGTTTTAATGCCAACTTAGCTTTTTGTTTTAGTACTTTCTTCTCTGCTCTTCGACGTTTAAAAAAAGCTGAAAGTAATTGGCTGCACTCTTCTGCCATAATTCCTGAATCTAATTCTATCTGATGGTTATGCTTTTCATCACACAGTAAATTAAAGGCGCTACCTGCTGCACCTGTTTTTAAATCTGCTGTCGCATAAACTACACGCTTAATTCGGCTATGAACCAATAAGCCTGCACACATTGGACAAGGCTCCAACGTTACATACAAAGTGCAATCGAGTAGACGATAGTTTTGTAATTTTGCTCCTGCTTGGCGAATAGCGACCATTTCAGCATGTGCAGATGGGTCGTTTAGCGTAATCGATTGGTTATACCCTTCACTAATAATTTCATTATTTGCTACAACCACCGCGCCAACAGGAATTTCGTCAATGGCTTCCGCTTGTTGGGCTAACTCGAAGGCACGAAGCATAAATTGCTTGTCGAATGTTTGCTGTTCTTCGCTGGTTAGGATTAACATTATAAAAACATCTCAAGCAAATCATTTAAGTAGCGGTGACCTAACTTACTGACTTGCCAAGTGCCATCAGTGTTTTCTATCATCAATTCTTTTTGCTTGGCTATTTGCAAGTTTGGTAAAATAGTTTCAATAGATAATCCTGTTCTCTGTTCGTATTCCTCTAAACTGAAGCACTCATGTAACCGAAGCCTGTTCATCATGTATTCGAAGGGTAATTCTTCTGCACTTACTTCTATTAAGTGGTCAAGGTGCGGACGACTTGTATCGAGATAACCTTTAGGATGTTTAACCTTTATCGTGCGGAATATTTTATTACTAACCGGATCGGTGATCTTGCCATGTGAGCCACAACCGATGCCAAGATAGTCACCAAATTGCCAGTAATTGATATTATGCTGACATTCAAAGCCAGGCTTACTGAAAGCTGAAATTTCATATTGCTGATAACCTGCTTCTGCTAGTAATGCGAAACCTTGGTCTTGAATATCCCATAGAACTTCGTCTTCAGGTAATTTTGGAGGACGAGAATGAAAAGCAGTATTAGGTTCAATCGTTAGCTGATACCAAGACAAGTGTGTTGGGTTAAGTGATATCGCAGTAGTTATATCATCAAGGGCATTAGCAATATTCTGCTGAGGTAAACCATGCATTAAATCTAAATTAAAGGTTTTTATACCACATGAATAAGCTAACTCTGCTGCTTTTTTAGCTTGGTTGCTATCATGTATACGGCCTAACTTGATCAGTTTGTCAGATTCAAAACTTTGTACACCTATTGAAAGCCGTGATACACCACCATTAAAAAAACCAATGAATTTCTCAGCTTCTACTGTGCCAGGGTTTGCTTCTAACGTTATTTCAATATCTTCTTGATGTTCGAAGCGTTCAAGTACTTGAGTCAATAAGCTTTCTATCGCTTGAGCGGAGAATAAACTGGGTGTGCCACCGCCAATAAAAATGGTGTGGAGAGGGCGAGCACTGAGTGAAAACTTTGCAATGTCTGCATCCAAATCTTCAATAAGATGTTTTACGTATTCTTCCTCTGGAACAGCAGATTTCAATGCATGGGAATTAAAATCACAATAGGGACATTTTTCCACACACCAAGGTATGTGAATATATAAAGACAGAGGTGGCGCTTGTAACATTATTATTTTACACCAAAGTGTTGAACAAGTTGCGCGAGTGCTTGACCGCGATGGCTTAAGCTGTTTTTTAAGTCACGAGATAATTGTGCTGAAGTCTTTTGTTGCGCTTCTTGCCAAAATACCGGATCGTAACCAAAACCTTGTTCGCCCATTTTTTCACGGGTAATTGTACCTTCCCAGACACCATGACAAATTATTGGCGTTGGATCATTCTCATGTTTCATATAAACCAGCACACAATGAAAACGTGCTGTACGAAGCTCATCAGGTGTATTTGTTAAGGCTTGTAACAGTTTATTTGTATTATCGTTGTCACTCGCACTTTCTCCGGCATAGCGGGCAGAATAAACACCTGGTTCACCAAGGAGAGCATCAACTTCTAATCCTGAATCATCAGCTATTGCGGGAAGGCCAGTGATTTTTGCGGCATGACGCGCTTTGATAATGGCATTTTCAACAAAAGTTGTCCCTGTTTCTGCAACTTCACCGACATTAAATTCGCTTTGTGGTTTTATTTCAATGTTATGCGCGGCTAATAAATGGCTAAGTTCTTTTACTTTACCTTGATTACCGGTAGCTAATACGATGGTTGACATTTTTTACCCTGAATAATGTGAAGTTGGAAAAAATAAAATCAGGTTAAACCTGATTTTATTTGTTTGTTGGCTGAAATTAGCGCTTAATCAACATAGAATTTTTGCTTGAATTTAAGCTGTTGAGTTTCTTTGCCATCATTAATAGTGATATCAAAATAGAAGGTTTCTTCGTGGTTATATTTAACTTGTGCTAAATAATAAATAGCCTCACCTTCTTTTACTTCGTCAAATTCAAGGGTTTTAATTTGGCCAAGATCATTTCGTGCCTTACCTTGAATGATAACTTTTTTTGCTGGCGTTGAATCTTTTGTGTTATCTAATACTGAAATATTAAGTAAGCCGTTGAAACGACTACGCTCAATATTATAAGCTTTTGCTATTTTTGGAGTTAAAAACGTGGCATTAATCGCCATATAATGAACTTGCATTGTCCCCATTACTTTCATGTTTTCAGCGAAAACGTTAGTTACGAATGTCAGTGAAACTAAAATAACAAATAAACAGGTTTGTAATAAATTTTTCATAATGATCTCCTCATTGATCTTAAATTTTTCATACATTAATAAGGCAGGTTTTATAGATAAATGATCACAAAACCTGTTTATGTAGATTGCTTTTTATATCATTGCCCAACCAGGTACTGACCCTGACAATAAAATGTTTATCACGTTAAGTAATAAAAATGCGATTAACACTGACAAATCTAAACCACCAAAGCTTGGAACTATACGCTTTATAGGCTTCAAAAATGGTTCTGTTAATTGATGTAATATTGCTTGAGTAGGATTATAACCTTGCACAACCCAACTCATTATTGCTGTTACTAGCAATAACATAAATAACAACATGCCTGACTGCTTTATTAAATAAATAAGGCCTAAATACAGCGCTGAAAGAATGTTAAGGTCACCGCCATTAAGCAATGGAATTAAAACAAATTTTAAAACTGCTACCGCAAAAGCCAATAACAATGTTGAAACATCAACACCACCGAAACCGGGGATCACACGGCGAAGGGGAATGACTAAAGGATTAGTCACTTTAACAATAAACTGGCTGAGTGGGTTATAAAAATCAGCGCGAACGATTTGTAACCATACGCGTAAAACTAATAACATTAATAATGCGTTAAAAGCAAAATCCAGTAAAAAATTAATGGCTTCCATCTACTACTCCAAAACTTAATAATTGATAATAATAATTCAAATGTATTTAAACGTTATTTTGCGCCATTTCTTTAGCGCGATCCAATGCACTATCCATTGCATTTGTTACTATTTGTTCCAAGCCATCATCAATAAAAGAATTGATTGCAGCATTTGTTGTACCACCTTTTGAGGTGACTTTTGCGCGTAACTCGCTAATAGGTATATCATTATTTACCACCATTTGGGCTGCACCTAACGCGGTTTGTTGCACTAATTCTCGACTTTCTTTGGCTGAAAAACCCAATGCTAAGGCCTTTTTTTCCATCGCTTCCATGAACAAGAAAAAATATGCTGGCGCAGAGCCAGACACCGCGATTATGTGATCGATTTCTGCTTCAGTATTTAACCACTTTATAACCCCTACTGAGCTCATTAACGTTTGTGCCACTTGCTTTTGTTGATCATTCGTATTTTCATCAGCGTAAAGTCCAGTGACACCTAAACCTAACTGAGAGGGTGTGTTTGGCATTGTACGAATAATCGCACAAGGTTTATTTAACGCTTTTTGCATTTGTTCAATTGTGCAACCGGCAGCAACAGAAATAAAACACTTGTTAGTGATATCAATTTCTTGGCTAATTTTTTCACAAACTTCTTCAATAAAATGTGGTTTAACCCCTAAGACGATAAAGTCAGCAAAGTTTGCGGCTTCAATATTGTCTGACGTTTCTTGGATATTAAGCTGCTGTTTTAAAGCTTGTCGCTTCTCTGGTGAAGGGTTTGAAACGATAATGTTTTGAGCAGTAAATCCTGTTTTTACTAAACCAGAAATAATTGCGCTATTCATGTTACCAGCGCCAATAAAAGCAATTTTTGTCATGAAATACCTACGAAGAATAAGAGATGTAATAGGGTGATAGAAAACTTTTCACTATTGTAACTAATTCTATTGAAAGAAAGTGAAATAGATTGTTATTCCAAGATAATTATTTATCTTCTCTTGCACCAAAAATAGCAGAGCCAACCCTAACCATGGTAGAACCTTTGGCAATGGCATCGGTTAAGTCACCTGACATGCCCATTGATAAAGTATCAATACTGATATGTTCTTTCTTCAGATCAATAAAAAGTTGCTGCATTTTTTCAAAACTATTTGATGACGCATTTTTTTCAGGAATAGCCATTAAGCCGCGTAATGTTAAATGCTCGCAACTATTCACAAATGCTACTAATTGTGCAAGATCTTCCATAGCAATGCCTGACTTGCTTTCTTCACCACTAATATTGACTTGTAAACAAACGTTGAGGGGAGTATCTTGGCTAGACCTATGATCATTAAGGCGTTTTGCTACTTTTATTCGGTCAATACTATGTACCCAAGCAAAGTTTTCGGCAATTAACCGAGTTTTGTTTGATTGTATTGGGCCAATGAAATGCCAAACGATGTTAGACAATTTTTGTAAGTTTGCTATTTTTTCAACAGCTTCTTGAATATAGCTTTCGCCAAACTCTCGTTGACCAGCAAGATAGGCTTGTTCAATCACAGTACTGGTTTTAGTCTTACTGACGGCAAGTAAGGTAACTTGCGAAATTGAACGCTCTGCTGTGTTGCAGGCATTTAAAATTTGCAGATTTATCTTTGCAAGATTATCTTTAATGGGTGTTATATCGTTTTGTGTCAATTTAGTTTCAACTTACTTTCTATTTTAAAAAATAATTATTAAGAGGTCTTTTATGGATATTACCGAATTACTTGCCTTTAGTGTGCAGAATAATGCATCTGATCTTCATTTATCTTCAGGCAGTCCGCCATTAATTCGTGTTGACGGTGACGTACGTAAACTTAATATCCCAGCATTTGACGAGAAAGACGTTAATGCTTTGGTCTATGATATTATGAATGATCGCCAACGCAAAGAGTATGAAGAAAATTTAGAAGTCGATTTTTCATTTGAAGTACCAAATTTAGCGCGTTTTCGTGTGAATGCCTTCAATCAAAATCGCGGACCTGCAGCGGTATTTCGTACCATCCCTAGTAAAATATTATCACTTGATGATTTGGGTTGTCCTGATATCTTCCGTGATATATCTGATACGCCTCGTGGTTTAGTCTTGGTAACTGGACCTACAGGTTCTGGTAAATCAACCACTTTAGCTGCAATGGTCGATTATATTAATAACAGCAAAAATGATCATATCCTTACCATTGAAGATCCTATTGAATTTGTACATGAAAATAAACTATGCCTGATCAATCAACGAGAAGTACATCGTGACACGTTAAGTTTTGAAGCGGCTCTACGTAGTGCGTTACGTGAAGATCCGGATGTTATTCTTGTTGGCGAAATGCGTGATTTAGAAACCATTCGTTTAGCAATGACAGCTGCTGAAACAGGCCATTTAGTGTTCGGCACTTTGCATACTACTTCAGCGCCAAAAACAATTGATCGTATTGTTGATGTTTTCCCTGGTGAAGAAAAATCTATGGTTCGTTCTATGCTGTCAGAGTCACTTCGAGCGGTTATTTCTCAAACCTTGATTAAAAAAGTAGGCGGGGGACGTGTTGCTGCTCATGAAATTATGTTGGGCATTCCTGCAATAAGAAACTTGATTCGTGAAGATAAAATTCCACAAATGTACAGTGCGATTCAAACAGGTATGTCCCACGGCATGCAAACGATGGATCAATGTCTTCAAGGCTTAGTAAATCGCGGATTAATTACAAAACAAGATGCAATGGAAAAAGCGGTAGATAAAAATCAATTTAAAGGCTTCTAAATTGAGTGAAGCTTCAGCCAAATACTTTTATAGGTTGAAGCTCTGCATGCATTCCTCATATTTTGGTCAAAATGATAAGAGATACAATAATGAATTTTCATGATTTATTACAAAAAATGGTGCACGAAGACGCATCAGATATGTTTGTTACCGCCAAGCTTGCAGTAAGTGCAAAAGTGAATGGCGAATTACAAGCGATTGGTGATCATCTTTTAACAAGCGATGAATCGTTAGGGCTTGTTCATGATGCTATGAACGAGAAACAAAAAAAGCAATTTGATGAAGAAAAAGAATGTAATTTTGCTATTTCTATCGATGATATCGGGCGCTTCCGTATTTCCGCTTTCTGGCAACGAGATATGGCTGGTATGGTTATTCGCCGCATTGTGACTGAGATACCAGATGCTGACGAATTAGGCTTACCTTCGGTTTTGAAAGATGTTGTGATGTCAAAACGCGGCTTAGTATTGTTTGTGGGTGGCACAGGTACAGGTAAGTCTACATCAATGGCATCATTGATTGGTTACCGAAATAAAAATTCGCGTGGCCATATACTTACCATAGAAGACCCCGTGGAATTTGTTCATGAACATGGTCGTTGCATGGTAACCCAACGTGAAGTGGGCTTAGATACTGAAAGCTTTGATGCTGCACTAAAAAGTTCATTACGCCAAGCACCAGACGTTATTTTAATTGGTGAAATTCGTAATCAAGAAACCATGGAGCACGCTTTAAGTTTCGCTGAAACAGGGCATTTATGTATTGCTACTTTGCATGCGAATAATGCTAACCAAGCAATTGACCGTATTATGCATTTAGTACCTGCAGACCAACATGGTAAGTTATTGTTTGATTTAGCCTTAAACTTACGAGGTATAATCGCTCAACAATTAATTCCAACCTGTGATGGCCATGGTCGAGTTGCCGCGATTGAAATTTTACTTAATTCACCTTACATCGCAGAACTCATTAAAAAAGGTGATATTGGTGGTATTAAAGAAGTCATGCAAAAATCGAAAGAGCTAGGCATGCAAACATTTGATGGCGCTCTATTTGAACTCTATCAAAAAGGTACCATCAATTATGCTGATGCGCTGCATCATGCAGATTCACCAAATGATTTACGCTTAATGATTAAGCTACGTAGTAATGATCAAGGTGGAGCGGGTTCATTAAGTGGTGTAACCATTGATGGATTAGGACCAAAAGATGAATAAATTACAATAGAATAGAATAGAATAGAAATAGTAGCAGTAGGCTATTAAAATCAAACGCAACCTATCTGATGTTTGATTTTAATAGCTAATGCTTATTTAGAAAACGGCTTATTGATATCCAGCTTCAAAGAAACTTTCAATAATAAGTCTCGCAGACTCAGCGTCAATATTATCTTTTTTCAAGTTACGATAACCACCTTCAGCAAATAATCGTTCTTTAGCATCAGCTGTTGTTAAACGTTCATCTTGAAACTCTACTTTTAAAGCAAACTTATTTGATAAGCGATTGCCAAATTTTTTCGCGTCAAGGGTAAGTTGCTGTTCACTACCGTCCATATTTAACGGTAAACCGACAACTAAATAATCAGGTTGCCATTCTTTAATAAATTTAGTTAATTCCATTTCATTAGGAATACCATCTTTGGCTTTGATTGAGCCCAAAGGCGAAGCACTGCCAGTGAGTTCTTGTCCAACAGCAACACCAATATACTTTTTACCAAAATCAAAACCTAAGACGCTACGTTGGCCTACTTTATTTGCCACTTTTTTTCCTTAAATTAATATTCATATATTAAGCATGTCCAATATCAGCAGATAAATGTGCCATATCTATGCCTAGCTTTTCGGTTGCTTTTTTCCAGCGTTGCTCAATAGGTGTATTAAATACTATTTCACCATCTGCTGGTGTTAAAAGCCAAGAATTCGTTTTTATTTCTTCCTCTAGTTGACCCGGCCCCCATCCTGCGTAACCTAAGGTAACCATGTATTTATCAGGAGCTTCTTCTGTGCCTAGCGACATCAAAATGTCTTTAGAAGTGGTTATCATAACGTCTTTAGTTAATGATAATGATTGTTTCCAGCAATCTTGTGGGCTATGTAAAACAAAACCTCTGTCTTGAGAAACTGGACCACCTGTAAGCACTTGTTGACCTAATTCTGGAGCTTCGTCTTTGGCTGAATCTATTTGAACGAGTAGTTCATTTAATGTGACATTGACGGGTAAATTAATAATAAGGCCCATCGCACCTTCTTCATTGTGCTCACAAATATAGGTCACTGTTTTATTAAAAAACGAGTCGTCTAATGCGGGCATTGCGATTAAAAGTTGATTTTCTAAGCTTTCCATACCTTCACCTTTTTACATCTTTAGTTTTGCGAAAAACTATATGCATAATTGTTTTTATAGAGGTATTGCGAACCTTTATTTTATTAAAGTTCGCAGCTAATAAGATATTCAATAACTTTACGTGTTGTGAAAAGACTAACTAAAGCTTTTACACTCTAGGGCGAATGTTCTCTTCGATTGCATCCATTAATTTACCGCTGATATTGATAGGGTATGCGGCTTCAATTTCTCGAATACAGGTTGGGCTGGTTACGTTAATTTCGGTAACTTTGTCACCAATAACATCTAACCCTACAAAGTATAGACCACGTTTCTTCAATTCAGGAGCAATTGTTTCAGCAATTAACTTATCAGTCGCGCTAAGCGGTCTTGCTTCACCACGGCCACCAGCAGCTAAATTACCACGTGTTTCACCTTTTGCAGGAATACGCGCTAAGCAATATGGCATAGGCTCGCCATTAACAATAAGAATACGTTTGTCGCCATCTTTAATCTCTGGCATAAATTCTTGCACCATGGCGTATTGATTACCGTGGTTGGTTAGCGTTTCTAAAATAACGCCAACATTGGCATCGTTTTCTTTAATACGAAAAATAGATGCTCCGCCCATTCCATCAAGAGGTTTGATAATAATGTCTTTTTCTTTCTGATGAAATTCGCGAATTTTATCGTTATTACGTGTTACTAATGTGCGTGGTGTTAACTCTGCAAACCAAGCGGTGAAAAGCTTTTCGTTACAATCGCGAAGACTTTGTGGTTTGTTTACGATTAATGTACCTTCTACTTCAGCACGTTCAAGCATGTAGGTTGCGTAAATAAATTCTGTATCGAAAGGAGGATCTTTACGCATCAATACCGCGTCAAGTTCTGATACAGCAATATCGTTTACTTCGTCAAGTTCATACCAATGCTCAGTATCGTCAAAAACTTTTAATTTTTGAGCGGTGGCACGACACTGTCCTTGGTCAAGATACAGGTCTTTCATTTCCATATAATAAATTTCATAACCACGTTTCTGAGCTTCGAACATCATCGCCATAGATGAATCTTTTTTTACATTGACCTGTGAAATAGGGTCCATTACTACGCCAAGTTTAATTGTCATTTGTGTTTCCTAATGTGTTCGTTGCTATTTATTTAATATCGCCAAAACGACATTGTAATGCGGTAATTGCTGTTAATGCAGCTGTTTCTGTTCTTAATACTCGAGGCCCTAATAACACATCTACAAAAGATGCTTCATTGGCCTTTTTGATTTCATCATCATTTAAACCGCCTTCTGGGCCTATCAATAAACGTACACGATGTTTTGAATCAGCCTGGTTTTCTTCAGGCAAATTCATTATTGAATATTGGGCTTTAGGGTGTAAATTCAGTTTCAATGATGAACTTTGTTGTGCCAACCATTCATCTAAATAAATAGCAGGCATAACAGTAGGGACCGTACAACGGCCACTTTGTTCACAAGCGCCGATAACTATTTTTTGCCACTGGTCTATTTTTTTCTGTAAACGCTCACCTGACAATTTAACGCCACATCGCTCAGTGAATAACGGAGTTATAGTATTAACCCCTAATTCGACTGATTTCTGTAAAGTAAAATCCATTCTGTCGCCACGAGAAATACCTTGGCCTAAATGAATGTTTAACGGTGATTCAACATTTCTTTCGGTAAAGCTTTTAATCACAACCTGGGCTTGTTTTTTACTCACATTGATAAGTTCAGCTTGATATTCACCTAATGCATTATTAAATAATTCACCATTGAAGAGGGTGATAATATCGTCATCTTTTAGACGTAATACTCTTACAGTATGACCAAAAGCATCATCGGATAAAGTGATTGTTTCGCCAATCGTTAGTGGCTGATTTTGATAAATTCTAGGGTTGCTCATTTTTATTTATTTTTTAGGACCTTGTGAAGAAATATAAGGGCGACTTCCGCTTTTTTCAATTATCATTTCCTGAAATAGAGGGAAAAAGCCTATTTATAAAAAATATTAACTTATTTTATCGCTTTGATTACATTTAGACACAGAATTAACTAGTATCTAATGTAATAATAACTTTTTCATTACTTTACCCTTTGATTAGTCGCTTCCGTTAACGAGAGGCTTATCATTAACGGAGAATATAGATGTTCGTGAATACTTCAAAATCCTACAAGCCAACTTTTTCAGGCGTAAGTTTATTATCTATCATTTTATTTGGTGTAGTGAGTTGTGGACAAGCAGAGCAAGCCAAAAGAGTTGCTCCTGCTCCAGCAGTTTCTGTTTATGAACTAAAGGTGAATGAAATTGGCAGTTACCGGGAGTTTGTAGCGCGTTCAGTTGCATCAAAAGAAGTCGACTTGCGTGCTCGTGTAGAGGGGGAGTTAATTGAGCGTCCTTTTGAAGAGGGATCTGTTGTTGAAAAAGATCAAGTACTCTTAAAAATTGATCCTGCAGCTTACCAAGCCTCTCTGGATTCTGCAAAAGCAGACTTAAACAGTAAAGTTGCAGGAGCTGATGGCGCCGCACGAGATTTGAAACGTGGCAAGGAAGTGGCAGGTCAAGGTTACATTTCGCAATCAGATTTAGACAAATTAATTACCAATGATTCACAAGCAAAAGCCGCAGTGAAAGTCGCGAAATCAACATTAGATAAAGCTCAATTGAATTTAAGTTACACAGTAATTAAAGCTCCATTTTCAGGTCGTATCGGTAAAGTAAATTATAATGTGGGTACGGTCGTTAGCCCTACAAGTAATACCATAGCAACATTAACAGCCACAAACCCTATGTATGTTAGCTTTCAAGTCGAAGAAAGTGATTATGTTTCTTATTTACAATCACATAAAAACACTCAAAAACCAGAAGACTTATCTATTGATATTTCATTACGTTTACCTAACAACACAACATACAGTGAAAAAGGCTTATTAACATTTGCTGATACTAAAATTGATGAAGGAATGGGAACTGTTGAACTACGGGCAAAATTTGATAACCCTAATGGCATTATAGTACCGGGCTTGTTTGTAACCTTAATTATGGAAGGTAAAAATAAAGAATCAATGGCCTTAGTCCCTCAAGTTGCGGTTCAAGAAAACCAACAAGGAAAGTTTGTTCTTGTTGTTAATGCTGATAATAAAGTCTCTCAACGTTTAGTTAAATTAGGACGCCGCATGAATGCTATGTGGGTGGTTGAATCCGGTATTAAAGCCAATGAACGCGTTATTATTGAAGGTTTGCAAAAAGTTAGAACAGGTGTTGAAGTTAAGCCAATAAGCAAAATAGTCGATCCGCTTACAGGTACTATTTCAGATCTTTTAGGCAAATAAGGAGACTTTCATGATCAGTAAAACGTTTATTCATCGACCCAAATTTGCTTTTGTTATTTCGATTGTTATCACTTTAGCAGGTCTAATTGCTATGGGGTCCTTGCCGGTTAATATGTACCCGGAAATTACGCCACCACAAGTGCAAATATCAGCGGTATATCCTGGCGCAAGCGCACAAGTAGTTGAAGAGTCAGTCATTCGTCCCATTGAAGAACAAATCAATGGAGTTGAAGATATGATGTATATTGAGTCAACAGCCTCCAATAATGGCTCTGCAACAATCACTGTGTTTTTCAAAGTAGGTATTGACGATAATATGGCACAGGTAAATGTGCAGAATCGTGTCGCATTAGCGCAAAGTTCCTTGCCATCAGAAGTAACACGACTAGGGGTTACGGTTAAGAAACAATCTAGCTCAATGTTAATGGCGATTAATTTATATTCAGAACAAGAAGGTATTGACCAACTTTTTCTCAGTAACTACGCGACCAATTCACTTACTGAGTCACTAGGGCGTATTCCTGGTGTAGCTGAAGCAACTGTGATGGGTGAAATGACTTACAGCATGCGAGCATGGCTTAGGCCTGATCGTATGGCATCCTTAGGTGTCACTGTTGCTGAAGTCAAACAAGCGCTTCAAGAACAAAACCTAATCGTTGCAGCAGGTAAGTTAGGGGCAAGCCCATCAATGCCCAATCAACAGTTTGAGTATTCAATTCAAGCGAAAGGGCGATTACAAACGGTTGAAGAGTTTGGCCAAGCTATTATTCGTGCGCGTTCTAACGGAAACTTTGTACGTCTATCAGATATTGCTCGCATAGAGTTAGGTTCTTTAGATTATGGGACTCAAGCGCGTTTAAATGGCAATGAAACTGCATTCGTCGTTATCTATCAATTACCTGGTGCAAACGCCACTGAAGTTGCTCGTTTGGTTAAATTGGAAATGGAAAAGTTATCAAAACGTTTTCCTGATGGTCTTGAATACGTTATTCCATATGACACAACTGAGTTTATTTCACGATCAATTGAAGAAGTACAAGTTACTTTATTTCAAGCCGTTGCTCTGGTTATTTTAGTTGTCTTCTTATTCTTACAAAATTGGCGCGCAACACTTATTCCAACCATTGCTATTCCGGTTTCTTTAATCGGCACTTTTGCGTTTATGCTGGTAATGGGATATTCCATTAATACAATTACACTCTTTGGCTTGGTACTTGCCATAGGGATCGTGGTTGATGATGCCATTATCGTCATTGAAAACGTTGAACGTATCCTCAAAGAAGAACAACTCGAAATTAAAGAAGCTGTAACCAAGGCGATGGAACAAGTTTCGGGGCCAATTATTGCAACCACGTTAGTGCTGCTTGCTGTATTTATTCCGGTGGCCTTTATGCCCGGTATTACTGGTGAACTGTACAAACAATTTTCTGTAACAATATCATTTGCGGTAATAATTTCTTCTATCAATGCTTTAACGCTAAGCCCTGCGCTTTGTACTGTTTTATTAAATAAAGATAATATGAAACCGATTAAATGGTTAGCGCCATTTGAACGTGGTATTAATAAAATGACAGGCAGTTATACCAATGGTGTTAACTTCTTATTAAAACGTACTGCTCGTGTTGGTATTGTTGTTGGTCTATTGTTCGTGGCCACAGGTTGGTTAACTGCATCGGTTCCAACAGGTTTTGTTCCTGGTGAAGACCAAGGTTACGTTTTCCTTGATATTCAATTACCAGATGCTGCTTCGAGTAATAGAACTCAAGCCCTTATTGATAAAATAACGCCGATAATAAAAGCAGATCCTGCTGTGACTGACATTATTACCGTGTCAGGTTTTTCATTATTAGGTGGGGCAGGCTCTAACAATGGTTTAGGCATTATTATGCTTAAAGATTGGGAAGAAAGAACAGATCCAGAATTAGCGTTACGCGCTGTTATTCAGCGCTTAATGGGGCAATTATGGACGATGCCTGACGCACAAATCATGATCTTTAATCCGCCACCTATTCCTGGTTTAGGCACAAGCTCTGGTTTTGAGTTTAAACTACAAGACAGTGAAGGACGCAGCCCTACAGATTTAGCGCAAGTGATGAATGGGTTAATTTATGAAGCGAATCAACGTCCAGAATTAAACCGTGTTTTCAGTACTTATCGAGCAAATGTCCCACAGTACTTTTTAGAGGTTGATAGGAATAAAGCTAAAGCTCAAGGTGTTGCTTTATCTGATATTTTTGTAACGTTACAAGCGCAGTTAGGGTCAATGTACATTAACGATTTTAGTCAGTTTGGGCGAACATACAGAGTTACCGTTCAAGCTGAAAAAGAGTTCCGTAAAGACCCCTCTGATTTACGTCATTATTTTGTTCGTAACCAAGATGGAGAAATGGTGCCATTAACCACGCTCGCTAAATTAGAACCTATTTTAGGTCCAACAAGCATCGGACATTTTAACTTATACCGAAGTGCCAGTATTACAGGGCAAGCAACAGCAGGTCATTCATCCGGCGAAGCGATAGCTATAATGGAAGAGTTAGCTGAAAACCTACCACAAGGATATATTTTTGAATGGGCAGGGCAGTCAAAGCAAGAAATTGAAGCGGGTAACTTAGCACCTGTATTATTTGCTTTAGCATTGTTATTTGTCTACTTATTTTTAGTGGCACAATATGAAAGTTGGACAATACCCTTTTCGGTCATAGCCGCTGTGCCGTTAGCATTGTTTGGCTCAATGTTAACGCTTTATACCTTGGGTATGGAAAATAACATTTATGCACAAGTTGGTTTAGTCCTGCTGATTGGTTTATCAACTAAAACTGCAATTCTCATTGTTGAATTTGCCATGGAGTTGCGTGCGGCAGGAAAAGGTATTATGGAAGCTGCGCTCGATGCTGCAAAGTTAAGGTTTAGAGCCGTATTAATGACCGCACTCTCGTTTGTTTTAGGTGTTATTCCATTAGTTATGTCATCAGGAGCTGGCGCAAGTAGTCGAATTTTCCTTGGTGTTACCGTACTTTCTGGAATGTTGGCAGCGACTATATTCGGAACGCTACTCGTGCCATATTTCTATATGATGATTCAGCGTATGCGTGAAAAAATTAAAGGATCCCCGAGCTAGATCTAACGGGTTTAAAATATAGAATTTGAAAAGACTTTTCACAAATGTGGGAAGTCTTTTTTTTTGGCTAGCGATTATTACAATTACTGACACTTCATCCACAATTATTAGACATTATGATTACTGAATTCAACACCGATTACTTAGGATAATAGCGACCTTTCTTATCTGATCACATGGTTAAAAAATGTCAACTTCAAGTAATTGCAAACATGGACGTTTATTACGGACAAAAATTGCTTTAACACTCACAGCAATCTTTTCAATAACAGCTCCATCATTAGCGTTTTCAAATGAATCCTTTCAAGAAGAAAAAGTCAAAGATATAAAGGCCAAAGTTGAGCCTATCGAGGTTATTGAAGTCGTATCTCGTCGTAATCAAGCTAATACTGAAGTGTCTTTTGAAACTCAAAAACTTTTGAAAATTGCTGGGCTCGATCATGATCCTCTCAGTGCAGTTTATAGTATGCCTGGGGTTGTTTATGCTGGTGGCGATAATGGTGGAGAACCTGCTATTCGTGGTTCATCACCAGACGACAACGCCTTTTATATTGACGAGATGCCAGCGGGTTACATTTTTCACTTATTCGGCGACAGTATTTTTAATGAAAATGTTGTGGGAGACTTTTCGCTTCATCCTGCTGCATTTGGCAGTCAGTATGGTAATGCCACTGGAGGAGTTTTTGATGTAAAACTTCGAGATCCACGTAATCAAGACTTTACTACTACCTTAGATGCAAGTTTGTTAAAAACAGGTGTGATGATTGAAAGCGGCATTAATGATGATCAAGCTTTTTACCTATCGTATCGTCGAAGTTTAATTCATTTGTTTTTACCTGAGGGTGAAGAAGATGGCTACACTGTTTTTAAAGCCCCCGTAAGTGATGACTATCAAGGAAAATACCAATGGCTTATTGGTGATGACCACAAATTAACTTTTACTTTAACAGGAGCCAGTGACGTTGGCGGTATTAACGTATCAAAAGCTTCAGAAGAAGGCCGAATAGATCCTGACTTCATTGGTGATTTAAAAATAAAAAGTCAATTTGATAGCCAAGGCATTTCATGGCAGTACTATGGTGAAAATGGCCGATTAATGCATTTAACGGTTGGTCATACGAGTGAAAAATCTGAAGAGTCTTATGGTGCAGGACAATTTATTAATCTTGAAAGTGAATCTTACAATGCTCGATTTCTTTACCAAATAGACTGGTTTGAATCTCATAAGCTGATAACAGGTATTGATTTAAGTCATGATAAAAGCACCTATAGTTTTGATGCAATCCCATATTTTTGTACTGATCATGATCCCGACTGTGAAAGTAAAAAAGGTGATCGTATACAAGGACAAGACGGTTTAACTAATAATAACAGTGCCGTTTATTTTAATGATATCTGGTCTTTTGACGAAAACTGGTCTTTAGAAATGGGCTTACGCGCTGAGTATAATGATTTTACTGAGCAAGAGTTTTTTCACCCAAGAATATCGCTTAACTGGTATGTAAATAACGATTTAACGATAAAAGCTAAAGCAGGAACTTATAATCAATTTCCAGATCTTGAAACAGTTTTAAAGGAAGTGGGTAACCCAAATTTAAAATCACCTAAGGCAACACACTATGCTTTAAATTTCAGCTATCAGCTTAATGATTTGTGGCAGAGTTCGGTTGATTTGTATTACAAAGATTTAGGCGACTTAGCTCGTTCGCTCGATGAAGAAGATGTAAATGCTAATTTACGCTACAGCAATGATTTATCTGGTACAGCTAAAGGATTAGAGTGGGTTGTAAGAAGAGAAGAAGCTGACGGCTGGTATGGTTGGGCGTCATTGAGTTGGTCGAAGAGTGATCGAACTGATGATTTTACCCGTGTTACTACTGAGTATTATCTAGATACCCCTTTGCTCGCTAATATGGTGGCAAATTATAAATGGAATGAAAAATGGGATTTTGGTATAAAACTTAGTATTCGAAGTGGAGCAAAATATACACCAATTGTTGGTTTATACGATAACCCAGATCATCAAGACCATTATCTTCCTGCCTATGGTGATTTGAATTCTAAAACACTGCCAACATATCATCGCCTTGATATTCAAGCGAATTACAAAACTACAATGTGGGGTAATAAAGCTGAGTGGACATTTGCCTTATTAAACGCAACAGGTAGCGAGAATATCTCAGGTTATTATTATGCACCTGACGGCACAGAAACCTTAACAGATTATAAAATTGAAGGAGAAGAGGGAATGGAACCATTTCCTTCCATTGGTGTAAAAATTCAATTCTAGATTTTTAGTTAAACGTTATAGACACTTTATATACATAAATTCTTTTGTTAGAATGCGCATCTCTGGCCAATATTGATTAAATCAGTATTGGCTTTATTTTAATCTACAGCTCCAGATTTACGCTCTGGCTGGCTCAATGGGCATTATTATGCAAAACATCACAGTGTGCGCACTTTATAAATTTGTGCGTTTAGAAAACTTCGAACAACTTAAATCTCCTCTATTATCAGTAATGTTAGATAACGACGTTAAAGGTACTTTATTACTCGCAAATGAAGGCATTAACGGCACCGTTGCAGGAGCAAAATCTGGTATTGATGCAGTACTAGCATTCTTAGCAAGTGACGAACGTTTAGGTCAGGTATCTCACAAATACTCATACGCAGATGAAAACCCTTTTCAGCGAAGTAAAGTAAAGTTGAAAAAAGAAATCGTGACCATGGGCGTTGAAGGTATTGATCCATTACTAACGGTGGGTACTTATGTGAAACCTAAAGATTGGAATGCACTCATTTCTGATCCTGAAGTATTACTTGTTGATACCCGTAACGACTACGAAGTTGAAATCGGCACTTTTGAAAACGCAATAAACCCAAAGACGGAAACGTTTCGTGAATTTCCAGAATATGTTGCCAAAAATTTAGATAAAAACAAACACAAAAAAGTGGCAATGTTTTGTACTGGCGGCATCCGTTGTGAAAAATCTACGGCTTACTTGAAAGAGCAGGGCTTTGAAGATGTTTATCACCTTGAAGGTGGTGTACTTAAATACTTAGAAGAAGTTGAGCAAGACGAATCAATGTGGCAAGGCGAATGTTTTGTTTTCGATAGCCGTGTTGCAGTAAAACATGGTTTAGAACAAGGGCAGTACGATCAATGTTTTGCTTGTCGTTACCCGATAACCGAAGAAGAAAAACAAAGCGAACACTATGTGAAAGGTGTTAGCTGTCATCGTTGCTTTGATAAATATAGCGATGAACAACGTAGTGGTTTTGCTGAACGCGAGCGCCAAATTAACTTAGCTAACCAACGCGGTGAAAAACATATTGGTGGTCATGTTCAAGGCGTTATTGATCAACTACGTAAAGAAAAAGTAGCGAGTAAAAAAGCTCAATCAGAAAAATAATTACGGTAAATCACTAGTTATTTGCAATAAAAAAGCGACTCAATGAGTCGCTTTTTTATGTTCAGGACGAACTAAAATATTACTACAGCAGGCTTTATAAACCAGCTGCTTGGCGAAGCACGTCAGCTTTGTCTGTGCGTTCCCAAGTGAAAGCAGTAAAAGTATCATCACCTACAGTTACTTCAACGGGTGTACGGCCGAAATGTCCGTAAGCTGCAGTCATCTGATACATAGGGTGAAGCAAATCAAGCATCTTAGTAATACCGTAAGGTCTTAAGTCAAAATGTTCTCTCACTAACTCAATCAGTTTTGCTTCAGATATTTTACCTGTATCAAACGTTTCAATTGAAATTGAAGTAGGCTCAGCAACACCAATAGCATAAGAAATTTGAATTTCACAACGATCAGCTAAACCAGCAGCCACAATGTTTTTTGCAACATAACGACCAGCGTAAGCAGCACTACGGTCAACTTTTGATGGATCTTTACCAGAGAAAGCTCCACCGCCATGTCTAGCCATACCGCCATAAGTATCAACAATTATTTTACGACCGGTTAATCCACAATCGCCTACAGGTCCGCCGATAACAAAACGTCCTGTTGGATTGATAAAGTACTTAGTATCTTTTGTTAATAACTCTGCAGGTAACACCGCTTTTATGATGTTTTCCATCACAGCTTCGTGTAAATCTTCTTGAGAAATTTCTGGGTTATGTTGAGTTGACAAAACTACAGCATCAATCGCTACAGGTTTATTATTTTCATAAACAAAAGTGACTTGAGATTTCGCATCAGGTCGTAACCAAGGTAAAACACCTGATTTACGCATTTCAGCTTGGCGCTCAACTAAACGATGAGAATAAAATAATGGTGCAGGCATTAATGTTTCAGTTTCATTGGTTGCATAACCAAACATTAAACCTTGATCACCAGCACCTTGATCTTCTGGATTCGAACGATCAACACCTTGCGCAATCTCAGGAGACTGTTGACCAATTAAATTCATAATGCCACAAGTTTCGCCATCAAAGCCTACATCTGAAGAGGTATAGCCAATGTTGCTGATAACATTACGGGTAATAGTTTCTAAGTCAACCCATGCTGTGGTTGATACTTCACCCGAAATAATTGCTACACCAGTTTTCACCATCGTTTCGCAGGCAACACGAGCGTTCTTATCTTTAGCGATAATCGCATCAAGTACCGCATCAGAAATTTGATCGGCGATTTTATCTGGATGACCTTCAGAAACTGATTCAGAAGTGAAAAATTGAGTAGACATATAACCTCAGGAAAATATAAAAATTAAAGATATTTTGTAATTAAAGTCATTCTAACTGCAAGATTGAAAATTTTCTAGTTTTTTTACGCCTAGATGGCTAAACGTCCGAAAATAATTATATTCTTGCGCTATATTTTAGGTAATTGCTGTAATGATATTGTCTGGCCAAAAAACGTCGACATTAAACTAGCTTGTTCTTGGGATATTTTTGAACTGAAAAATGTTTGTTTCGACGTATTTGAGTGACTTGCAAGTAATCCATGATTTTCAAGTTGTCGTGCAAGTTGGTCAGTAACAGGTTTAGCGGTTTCTACTATGCTAATTTTATCACCCACAATTTCTTTTATCATAGAACGAACAAAAGGGTAATGTGTGCAACCTAACACTAAAGTATCGATATCTTTATGAATCAGTGGGCTTAGAAACGCATTCAGTATTTTACGACACTGCTCACTGTCATGAAGACCTTGTTCAATAAGATCGACTAATCCAATACAAGGTTGAATAAATACTTCAGTGCTATTTTTGTGTTTGTCTACTAAGGCGAGAAAGCGATGATTAATGGCGGTTGCTTCAGTGACTAATAACGCGATCTTCTGCGTTATACTTTTCTGAGCTGCTGGTTTTATTGCGGGTTCTACACCAATGATGGGAATAGATACTCGTGATCTGAGTTGCTCAATGGCTATAACTGTCGCTGTATTGCAAGCAACAACAATGGCTTTGACATTTTGCTCAATGAGCCAGTCAGCGAGTTTATTAACACGGTCAATAATGGTGACAGACGACTTGTCACCATAAGGAGCGAATAGGCTGTCAGCGACATAAATAAAAGTCTCATTCGGTAAACTTTCAGCAATACATTGAGCTATCGATAAACCACCAATGCCAGAGTCGAAAATACCGATGGCTTGGGAGCTTGAATTATCTTGATTTAATGATTCTATCTCTGTTTGCAACGCTAGGTGATTTTTGGTCATTTATATCTTGTTAATTATTAACGAATGAAAATTCGTGTTTGTTATATTGATTTTAAATAGAAAAGTAAAGCATCTTAATCGTTATTTAATTAGTCTATTTTTTATTGAACATTCCATTTTCTTTTTAGCTTAGCTAAGGTACCGTTTTTAATGATTTTTTCATAAGCATCTTTATATTTCCTTACCACCTTATCATCACTATTAAGACTAAAAGCAAAATATAAATCGAGATTAACAGGGGTAATAGGAATAATGATTTTTAGTAGACTAAAATCTAAGTTTAATTTTTCTGCTCGTGCTTTTAAAGTGTTTTTCGCCCCTGTTATAATATCAACTCTATTAAGAAATAGCATTTTCAAACCTTGCTCTTGTGTGACTATTTCATAAATATAAGGATATTTTTTTTGTTTGAAATATTGGTAAGTACTCGTCGAGTTAGCAATAGCTATTTTATGTTTTCTGAGTTGTTCAAGATGAGTTGTTTGTGTTTGAAAATTCTCCTTTAGACCCCAAGCGTAAACATCATCAGTGGTTAATTTACCGCCCCAAATAAACAATCTTTCTCGAGATAAGGTTCTAGACAGTGAGAAAATTAACGTATTTGGTTGATTAAGTGCTGTTCTGTATGCGCGAGCCCAAGGCAATACTTTTAAATCAGCATCATCATTCGTAATTTTGAATAACGCTTCTAAAACCTCTACAGAAAAACCGCTAAGAACATTGTTTTCTTGATAAAATTGATAAGGAGGCAATATTTCAGTGACAACAAGTTGCTTGGCTATACTTGATGTAGAATTCAGCATTAAAAATAGTACTAGCCAGAGAAATTTTATATTCATCTACACAGGTAACCTGTTTCACAGAGGTTAATGAATTAAGTATAGGACAAATTCATCGTTTATCCTCCCTTTAATATTTTGGACTATAAAGCCTGTATTAGCCTTAGTAAAGTAATAAATGCAAAGGATAAAAATGCAAAGTTATGTTTAATATTTATTACATATTACTAATATCGCCATCAAGATATTACTAATAATCAAAAACTATAAATAAAATAGAAAGAATCTTTTTTCTCATCTTCACTATTATCTCACAGGAATACTTTTGATTATAAATTTCGTCTATAGATATTGAACATAGTTTTGGCAACACCGACTTGGGCATACCCTACATTTTTTCGAATACCGTCACTCTTAGTTTTCGGTCAATATTGTCGTCAGGAAAATCACACTCACTCGTAAACCGTTCTGTCATTTTCAAAGTACAAGAAGATGATTCAATAATCTCCGCATCTGATTGGTCCCACGTCGCGTCATAACGGTGAAATAAACAAATTAACCAACCTCCCGGATTTAAAAGTTTTGAACATAGACTAACCAAACGGGAAAAGTCTTGTCCCCTTGGCTGATGATCTGAGTAAGGTGATTTATATACTTTAGGTGGAGGATCTAAAATAATACCATCGAAACGCTGACCATTTTTAATTGCTTTAGGTAAATGCTTATAAATGTCGCCTTGTATAAAGCTACGGCTGCCCATATCAAGTCCGTTTTTATGATAGCTTTTTTGTATGCGCGTCAGTAAGTCTTTTGATTTATCCAAATGAATAGCTGCTTTTGCTCCACCTTTTATCGATGCAATACCAAGACTACCGGTGAATGAAAATAAATTTAGAACACGTCGGTCTTTACTATTATTAGCTAACCACTTGCGTACTGGACGTGCGTCCAAATACAAACCACAGTTATGCATTGTGTCAGGCAGTAAGCTGTAATAGATGCCATATTCTTTTACAAACTCTGGAGCAACAGAAATATCGCCATGAAGGGCAAACATTCTTTGCTTCAATCGCAACCCGATTGATTGATCGCCTTTAGCAATAATTAGCGTGAACGGAAAACACTCCATAAGTGCATCTTTAATCACATCAAGGTCTTCACGAATATCATCTTTATATTCAACCATAGCCATAGTGCCAAACTTTTCTATAACCACACCTTTTGCACCTTCAGTATAACCATGGAAAATTCGCCAACAATCAAATTCATCAGACTCATGTAATACTTTGCGATCATTCCATGCTTTTTTGATCAGTTCGTGCCATTTTATTGTCAATTTTATGCCCAGCCCTAGTATATTTTTAGTATTGATTATTTATAATTATTAGCTAAATATTCTTTATTTTACCGGTGTTTGTATTGCGTTGGACAATATCCTCTGGTTACATTATCACCTCGAAGCTTTACATGTTTGGTTGAACGACCGTTAACTCTTTCTCGCCATAGTCTAAAACTTCTTGGTTTTAGACGACTCCGCATAAACTTGATCACTTCAGGTTCTTGCATGCTGAACTGATGTTCTATTGCTTCAAAGGGAGTTCGGTCTTCCCAAGCCATTTCTATAATTCTTGATTCATCATCGAGAAACAATTCCATAAGCAAGTCCTAAAATTTAATATTGTAAACTGGCGACTAATACGAGTAAAAATCTAATAAAGACCAACTATTAGAAATATAAATGGCTTATAAATCATCTAAATTATTTAGTAGCTTGGTAGCATGTTCTCTAATTTCTATTTTCTTAATCTCTTCCATCTTATCCCAATTACGTATTGGAAAACTCATTCTATGATTTGACGAAAACTTGTCATAGTTTGTGTCAATAAAATTCCAATAAAGGCTGTTTAACGGGCAAGCATTCTCGCCAACTTTATCTTTGACGTTATAGTGGCAGCCTTTGCAATAGTCACTCATTTTATTAACGTAATTACCGCTAGCTGCATAAGGCTTTGTTGCAATCCAGCCGCCATCGGCAAAGAGTGCCATGCCTCGTGTATTTGGTAACTCAACCCACTCAATTGCGTCTATATAAATACCTAAATACCACTCGTCCACTTGGTTAGGGGAAATTCCAGCAAGTAATGCAAAGTTGCCTGTGATCATTAATCGTTGAATATGGTGAGCATAAGCATGTTCTAGTGATTGTGATATGGCGCTTTTTAAACATTGCATTTTAGTATTACCGTTCCAAAAGAACCCCGGTAAGTTACGATTAGCGTCTAAAAAGTTTTGCTCTGCATAATTTGGCATGTTAGCCCAATACATGCCTCTTACATATTCTCGCCAGCCAAGAATCTGTCTAACAAATCCTTCTATTTGAGAAAGCGTGATTTTCCCGTCAGAATTTTCATAAGCAAGCAGTGCGGTTTGAATCACTTCCATTGGTCCAAGCATTTTACAATTAATTGAAAAGCTAAGTCGTGAGTGATACAAACTCCATGCGTAAGGTGAGGCAACTGTCATGGCATCTTGAAAGTTTCCAAAATTAGGCAGTTGATGTTCACAAAAGAAACTCAGTAAAACGAGGGACTGCTCACGATTAACTGGATAAGAAATATTGTTCGATTCCTCACCAATTGTTTTAATTTTATGATTTTTTATACGTTGTAAATATTCATCTGCATCGTTGTCAAATACCAATGGTTTGGGAATTAACTTTAGATCCGCTTTTTTAAATGATTTCCTGTTGTTGGCGTCAAAATTCCAAGCATCACCTTCTGGTTTTGAGCCATTCATTAAAATAGAAAAACGTTTACGCATAAAGCGATAAAAGTTTTCCATTCTTAGATGAGTATCAGCTTTAAAATGTTGAGGTAACTCTTCGAAAGGTAATAAAAAGTGTTCGGTATCAGCTTCATGAACGGGTAATTCTAGGTGATGTGACATATTACATAATTGTTCTCGTAACCTATATTCATCTGGACGCTGAAATGTAAAGGTTTCACTTGAGTATTTAGAGGTTAGTGCTTTTATTAATTCGGTAATGTCTTGATATTTTTGAGTATCATCAAGTGTTAAATAACAAACTCGATGCCCTTTACTTTCAATATGATGCGCAAACTCGCTCATAGCAACGAAAAATGCCGTGATTTTCTGAATATGATGTTTGGTATAGTTTGCCTCTTGATGGAGTTCAGCTATCACATAGACAACATCAGGATCGTTATGTTCGAACCAACTGTGATTTGGGTTAAGCTGATCTCCTAAAATAAGCTTGAGATGTTTTGCCTTCATGAGTTCACCTTACTTTTTAGCTGTTTTGATTTTCTAGGTCTAGACGGTTTCTTGGTATCTCTAACGTGTTTATTTATAATGCGCTGACCTTCTTTCTTTGTATCAAATCGTTGTCTAAATCCCCACAATATGTCTCGCGCAATTTTACCTGTCTCTTTAATATCAATCATAGGTAATGGATAACTTTCACCTAAATCACATTGATAAAGCTGTTGTTCCATTGGAGAGAGATTCCAAGGAGTATGGATGATTTCACCAGGAAGCTCAGATAATTCCGGTAGCCATTTTCTAATAAATTGACCATCCTTATCTTTTTCTTGTGATTGTTTCACTGGGTTATACACACGAATGATATTGGTGCCTGTTACGCCTGATTGCATTTGAAACTGGGGGTAATGAATACCGGGTTCAAAGTCTAAAAAATATTTAGCTAAATGCATGACGCCCAATCGCCAATCCACTAATAAATGGTGGCATAAAAAACTCACTAACATCGCTCGCATACGAAAATTTATATAGCCTGTTTTTTCTAAACAACGCATACAAGCGTCAACTAAGGGATAACCGGTTTGTGCCTCTTTCCATTTTGTTAATCGCTCTTCAATACTAAGCCCCATATGGATATCTGGGTAACTTAAATCACTGTAAGCTTTATTAACGGGCCGCCACTGCATTTGATGCTCACTTTCAAACTTTTGAATAAAATGACAATGCCAATGTAATCTAGAAGCCAAAGCGTCTAGTGGCCTTTTCCAGCCAGCTTCAGACCTTTTTATTAATAATATTTGATAAAATTGTCTTAAACTTAAGTTGCCCCAAGCTAAATAAGGCGATAACCGCGAACAACTCTTACGACTTGCCAGTGGTTTAGATATATCAAAGTGATAACTTTTGCCACGAATGTTTAAAAATGATTGAAGTGTTCTAAACGCCCAATTTTCACCGCCTCTTAGCATAAAGTCATTAGGTATTGACCATGATGTGGGCAACATATGTTGAGTTAATTTGTCTAACTGATTAATACTAACAAAGGTTGATAGCGATAATTTAGGCTGACTTAACGGTGCGGTCATTACTTTACGCCAGTGCTTGTCCCAGTCAATTCTATTCTTTTTACCGCGAATTACTGCGCCTGATTCACATTCATGCCAAGTTATTTCGCGCGCTTTACACCATTTATCGACAGATTTATCTCGATCGAAGGTAGAAAGTAAACCTGTTTCTTCATGGCTAAATAAAGAGGATATTTGAAATAATGTATTAATTTCATTGAGACCATCAATTGCATCGCCGAAATAAACATAAACACGAGTGTTATAAGATGCTAACTGGTTATTAATATCTTGAATTGATTGCCAAACAAAACGCCAATGACGTTCATCGTAATGAGGGTCGTCTATTAATAGAGGTTCAAAAACATAAAAAAGTAATGTTAATCCTGATTTTGTTGAATTTGTTAAAGCTTGATGATCGCTGAGTCGTAAATCACGTTTTAACCAGACGACATTAACCTCCATTTTTACATCGGTATTAACGGTTAAAGCTCCAACTATGCTTTCAGTCATTATGGTTGACCAAAGACAATGGCCAGTCTGAAGCATCTACAGAATCTAAAGGCTCACAAGATAAGTTGTCTTTATTACTTTTCAAAGTCCACTTTGATTGATAACGGCTATCAGGATCAAAAAGTGAAGTTTGTTTTTCTAAATTAAAATGTCTTCCACCTCTAGGATCAACACCTACACCTGCAATATATTGCCAATTCCCCCAATTAACGGCTGCATCATAATCAATTAACTGTTCTTCAAACCAAGCGGCACCGAAACGCCAATCGACACTGAGTTCATTCACCAAGCAACTCGCAACAATTTGGCGCCCTCTATTACTCAAATAACCTGTGACTCTTAATTCATTCATACACGCGTTAACAAGTGGGTAAGGTGTATTACCTAAACACCACTTACTAAACCGCTCTGGATAAAATGTTGTTAGCGGTGGTTTATCAGCAAGCCCTTTAAATTTGTAAGTTTTAGCACCCACTTTAAAATGTGACCACTGAAAGTATTCACGCCATAAAATTTCTGACGACAAACATTCAGTAGAACTGTTCTTACCTCGTTCTACTTCATACTGGATAATTGAAGCCATAACTTGTCGAGGTGAAATACAGCCATAACCTAACCAAGGAGATAACTTACTACTACTTTTCCATCCCTCTAAATTATTTCTAACATTCTTATAATTCAAAGGTAAATCAGAACCAAAATATCGCTCAAGGTGCTTTATGGCTGATTGCTCGCCCCCATCAAAATTATGACCCTGCTTAGGTTCTTTATAAGGAGCAGTAGGTAACCATTGAGGCCTAAAGATGGTCGGTAAAGGCATAGATTTAAACATCGGAGGCAAAGCGTTAATTGCTGAAGAAATTTTAGGTATAGGCACTTCAGCGATTAATTTTTTAAACTTTGAATAACTAACCGGAAGCTCTTGAAGTTCGAAAGGTAAGGCCTCTTGCTTAAACAAAGTAAACTGTTCAACCTTATTAACAGTGACTTGAGGAAAACGATCACTCAGCTGATCTATAAGACTATTTTCATAGGAACCCGGTAAATGAGTAGTGATAACATCAGTAATTTGATATTTATCACAAAGACTCGCTAAGGTAGAAAATGTATCACCGTAAACAATATATAGCTGTTGCCCCAAGTTTAATAAACTATGATTAAAATCACTTAAGCAACTTTGTAAAAAATGCCAACGTTTATCGCCTAAAGGCTTTGATTGGAAATTATTTGAATCAAACCATTTTTTATCAACGACGAACACGCAAAGCAGGTTTTCACTTTTACTCGCTAACTGTAGCGCTAAATTGTCATTTAATCGGAGGTCTTTAGTTACCCAGTATAAGGAACGTTTCATAGATATAATTCATATCATTAAAAAGTATCTATACGTAAATATGAATGTATTGGATCAACAGAATGAAACATCAACTTTTTCAATGAGACGTTTGCCTTTTCAGACTGACCTGAATTTATTTTATATGCTCTAAACAGAAGCCAATCGCTTGTATACTTGCACATAATTTACCCCAAGATTAGGTGTCATGTGCCAAGTTTTATTGAATAGACTATATGCCATACCTATTTCTGTAACAAAGTTCAAACCGGCGGTTGAAGCCATGCGATTCAACTCTAAAGGGGTCACAAAGGCTTGCCAATGGTGTGTACCAATGGGCAAATAACGCATAATATATTCAGCACCAACAATTCCTATAAAGTAGGAGTTTATTGTGCGATTAAGTGTCGCCATAATTACACAACCATCGACTTTACATAATTGGCTACATTGCTTCACCAACTCTTTTTGATTGGGTACATGTTCTATAACTTCTGCATTAATGACAACATCGTAACGATTTACATCGGTGGTGCTAGTGTGCTGAACATGTTCGTGACGATACTCAATATTAAGTAAAGACTTCAACGCATGCCTTTTGGCAACTTCAACACTCATTTCACTTACATCTATCCCCACGACAGTAGCTCCTGCTTTTGCCAAAGACTCACAAACTAGTCCACCACCACATCCCACATCTAAAATATGTAAACCTTCTAAGGAGGCTGAATTATTAGGATCACGACCATAGTGAATACATATTTGCTCAATAAAATACGCCACACGTGCGCGATTAAATTCAAGAGCGGTCTTGTACTTGCCGTTGGGATCCCACCAGCTATCAGCCAACTTATCAAATTTGGCAATTTCAGCAGGACTAAAATTACCTGAAGGGGGACGTTCAATGCTACTATTTTGAACTGGGTTAAGTTTATCTTTGTTTAACATGGCAATGTAATCCATCTAATTTACGTTAATTAACACAAGGCACATTTATGGACAATCAGTTAAATGTATTGGGTACGAGTTTACAGTTATGTTGTAGTAATACGGGCTATACACGAAAAGGGTTTTGTTATGTACCAGAAATAGATTTCGGAAACCACAGCGTATGTGCAATTATGACCAACGAATTCCTACAATTTTCAAAAAAACAAGGCAATGATTTAATCAGTCCTAACCCAATGTTTAATTTTCCTGGCCTAAAAGCGGGAGACAAGTGGTGTTTATGCGTAGTACGCTGGTATCAAGCCATTGCTGCGAAAGTTGCCCCTCCAATTGTACTTGAAGCAACCAACCAAAAAGCATTGAAGGTCGTATCGCTAGATGTTTTAAAAGCCCACGAATATAAAGATTAGGTAGCAACCAGTGTCGATAAAATACTGGTTGCCAATTTTATAGTAAATAATATTAATCCTGAACACTGGGTGTTGTCTAGAGTAGCGCGGAGGTCTCCGGCGTGAACAATACTGTTGAATAGTAAATAGTATTGCATTAAATCAAAGAAAAGTGTGCTTCCAAGGTGCCGCAGTCGACTTTAGTCCTGAACACCGGGTGTTCAGGGCGGAGGTATCATTTCAACCGTAGGCTTCCCGATACGAGCCGGGCTTGCACAATAGTAAATAATCAACTTCCTTAGGTAAAACTTATCGGCTCAGGGACATAGTTAACATACAAACACCCCAGAAGACAAAGCTAGTATAGCTAATTTTTTTAAGCGTATTAAGTGTTTTTTTGTAACTTATGATTGTTTGTTTTTTTAGTGAACAGAGGTTGCTGAAATATCAGGCTTTCTTGAGGTATTCGGAAGTTACAGCTTGTTTGATGGTCGTTTGAAGTAAGTCAATTTTGCTTTGCATTGCTGCACGTTCTTGTTCAAGCTCTTTGCGAGCAGCTAATAAGTCATGTGACAAATTAAGTGCAGTCATTACAAGTGATTGTTCAGGTGTTTTAATTGAGCTACCTTTACTGTCATTAAGTAAACGTTGATTCAATTCTTTCGCAGCCAATAATAAAGACGATTCTTGCCCAGCAGGACATGAAATTTTTAGTCTTCTATTAGCAACTTCAACGGTAACCGAATGTTGACTCATAACAGGTTAATTCTCACAAAAACATCTTAATTAATAGTAATATATGCGTATCTCAGCACTATAGCGATGACCACTGCACTATGCAAGCGTTCTCTAGGGTTTTCTCTTTTTAATCTCTAGCATCATAAAAGCGCGAATGTTACGATACATAGCATTAACTTACGCATTTAATTGATGATTAAAACATGTCCAATGAAACCACTTTAGACTTTGCTTCAGTGCAAGCAATTCTCACAGCCGAAAGCATTACTGCGCATGCCGCTGAATTACATGGCGTATTAACCGGCCTTGTTTGTGCTGGTTTTACCTTTGAAAGTGATGATTACATCACAATGATTAACGACTTATTTAACAATGGTGAAGGTTTACCTCGTGAAGTTAAGTCAACGGTCAAGTCAATGTTCGCAAAAGTATGGCACGACATTATTGATGACTCGTATAGCTTTCAACTAATGTTACCCGACGACGACGATAGTATTGTTGAACGTGGTCATGCATTAAGTGTTTGGGTTCAAGGGTTTAATTTAGGCTTTGGTTTGCAGCAAAAAGACAAAGCTGTGTACTCTGAAGATGTTAAAGAGGTGCTTATTGATTTCGCTGAAATTGCTAATCTTTCAGATGAGATGGAAGAAGATGAAGACACAGAACAAGCTTACTTTGAAATAGCTGAATATGTCAGGATCTCTGCATTATTGTGTTTCACTGAGCTAGGTTCTCCACCAGAAAGTAAAAGCGAAGAAGAAACCATTCATTAATCGGGCCTTCATACGATATAAACTTTACTTAAATGCTGAAAAGACTTAATTGATGATAAAACCTACACTCGTTCATAACACGCTTTTACCGTTAACAGAATTCATTGAACGTCGTGCTACGTTTTTTTCTTTGATGCCTGAAAATTCCATTGCGATATTTTCTGCTGCCAAAGAAGTTACGCGCAGTAACGATACAGAATATGCTTTCTGTCAAGATAAAAACTTCTATTATTTAACGGGTTATAACGAACCAGACGCCATTTTAGTTCTTATTAAATCTGACGAAGAAGTGTTGAACTGCCAGCACAGTGTTTTATTCAATCGTGAAAAAGATGCATTGCAAGAAATATGGCACGGTCGTCGAGTCGGTCAAGTATTAGCGATTGAGCAATACGGTGTAGATCAGTGTTATTCGTTAGAAGAAATTGATCAATATTTACCTGATTACCTCGCTGATAAGACTCAGCTATTGTTTTGCCAAGGAAGAAGTGAAACGTTCGATGCTCAAGTGTACGCTTGGTTAGCTATGGTAAAAGCGCAAAGTCGTTTAGGTATAAAAGCACCGACGCAATTAGTTGACTGTGGAACAATAATTGAAGAAATGCGTTTGATTAAAAGTGCTGGCGAACTTGAAATTATGCGTCGTGTAAATGTTATTAGCGGTAATGCCCATAAGCGAGCAATGCAGCAGTCAGCAATAGGAAAGTTTGAATACCAGTTAGAAGCTGAAATATTACATGAATTTTCCAGTAATGGTGCCAGATACCCAGCTTACGGCACTATTGTTGCGGGTGGTGATAATGGTAATATTTTGCATTACACCAATAATGACGATGTGTTAAAAGATAATGAATTAATTTTGATTGATGCAGGCGGTGAACTCAGTGGATATGCTGCAGATATTACCCGTACATTTCCTGTTAATGGCAAATTTACCAAAGAACAAAAAGAAATCTATCAACTCGTGCTAGATGCACAAAACTTAGCTATTGATGCGATAAAACCTAAAACCACTTTTGCTGAACTGAATGTTTTAGTGAATAACTTTCTAACGACTGGTTTGCACCGCATGAGCATATTGTTAGGTGACTTAACCACCTTACTTGAAGAAAAAGCCTGTAAAAAATACTTTATTCATGGTTTAGGTCATTGGTTGGGGCTTGATGTTCATGATGTTGGTGATTATCAATCGAATGACAAACGTGAGCAGTGTCGTCCTTTTGAGCAAGGTATGGTGATGACAATAGAGCCTGGCATTTATATTCCGCTTGATGACTATAGCGTTGCTGAAAAATGGCGAGGTATTGCGGTAAGAATTGAAGATAATATTGCGGTTACTGATCAAGGTCATGAAAACTTAACCGTAAATGCGCCAAAATCATTAGTTGAAATCGAAAAAATAATGAGCGCTGAATAATTACGCAACTCCACTTAGCCAGTTTATTTGCAATAGCTGAAGCTATTTATGTTAATTACTTGTTTTAACGACGAATGATAAATACTTATGACAAAACAATTTGATATCGTAATTTCAGGTGGTGGATTGTCTGGTGCCTTAATGGCGCTGAGTTTGATTGACTGCAAAAATAAAAAAGGTCAGCCTTTAACAATTGCCATTGTTGAAGCAAACCCGGTATTAAAAGATCCTTCATTAACCTTCGATGATCGTGTTTTAGCGCTTTCTCACGGAACGGCTTCTTATTTGCAAAGTTTAGGACTTTGGCAACAGTTAAAGAGTATTGCTGAGCCGATTAAAAATATTCATATTTCTGATCGAGATTTTTATGGGAAAGCCCGACTCTATGCTGACACCCATCAAGTGAATGCCCTAGGTTTTGTTGTTGAAATGTCATTGCTGGGACAAGCGTTATTAGCGCGCTTGAAAGAAAAAAATAAATTAAATGAAAATCTTACGTGGTTCACCCCAGATAAAATCAGTGATATTACGTGGCAAGAAAAGCATGTTGAGCTCACTCTTAACTCCGAAACTAAATTGAATGCGAAACTCTTATTAGCCTGCGATGGTGTTCATTCAGCTTGTCGAAAGCTCGCTAATATTTCAGTGCAAGAATCTGATTATGGGCAATCAGCCTTAATTGCCAATGTTTGTACCGCAATACCTCACGACAATCTAGCTTTTGAACGGTTCACTGAAACGGGTCCTATCGCCATGTTGCCCCTTTCTAAACAAAGCAGTGCGACTAATGATAGTCGTTGCTCTTTAGTGTGGACATTACCTCCTGAACAAGCTGATAAAATGCAGTCACTAAGTGATACTCAATTTCAAACTGAACTTGAACGTGCCTTCGGCAGTTGGTTAGGTGCAATAACTCATGTAGGTAAACGTGATGTTTTTCCCCTTAAATTATTAATGGCAGATGAACAGGTTTACCATCGTATGGCGCTTATTGGTAATGCGTCTCATACGATTCATCCGATAGCCGGCCAAGGCTTTAACTTAGGTGTTAGAGATGTGAATCAAATGGCAGCTCTCATTAAGACCTCGTTAGATAATAATCAAGATATTGGTCAGTTTTCAGCTTTAAGTGAATATGCCTCAAAACGTAAACTAGACCATCAACAAGTTATTGGCTTAACCGATTCATTAGTCACCTTGTTTTCTAATAAGCTACCACCATTAGTTGCTGGCCGTAATATTGGTTTGAAAGTAATGAATTATCTGTCACCGTTAAAAGATGCTCTGGTTAGAAAAACCATGGGATATTAGCGGTTAAGATACTCGAAGAATAAAACGTAAAATACGAAATAAAATAAATCAAAATTCATTTAAAAGCTAAGAAGAATAACATGCAAAAATTTGACGTATTAATTGTTGGCGGCGGCATGGTAGGTTTAACCTTAGCATTAGCTATTCGTAAGCAGACTCAGCTAACGGTAGCCATTGTGGACATTGCTCCGCCTGCAGAATTAACAGAGCAACCAGATGTTCGGGTAAGTGCGTTAAATATAGCCAGCAAGCAAATCTTTGATAACCTTGATGTTTGGCCTTTGATTGAACAACAACGAATTCAACCTTATACCGATATGCATGTTTGGGACAAAGCGGGCTTTGGGAAGCTACATTTTTCTCATAACGATTTGCATCAAAATTCAGCGAGTGAACAATTAGGCTGGATCATTGAAAACAGTGTTATACGTTCAAGTCTTTGGCAAAAGGCTCAAGCGGATCACGGTATAACTTTTTATACAGAAAATACTTTAAGCAATATTAGTATCGGTGAAGGTGAAGCTTTTATTAGTTTTGAATCCAATAACAGTAACCCTATGCCAATAACTGCAAAATTAGTGGTAGGTGCTGACGGTGCGAACTCTTGGGTTAGACGTCAAATGGACATGCCATTAACATTTCGTGATTATGATCACCATGCCATAGTTGCCACGGTTAAATGTTCACAAGGACATCAAAATACCGCCTGGCAAGTATTTCTTGAAACTGGTCCGTTAGCGCTTCTTCCACTTGAAGATTGTAAGGGTAAGCAAGACCTTTGCTCAATTGTTTGGTCAACCTCTCCTGAAGACGCCGTTCGTTTGAATGGCTTAACGCCAGAAGAATTTTCGAAAGAATTAACTGCTGCGAGTGATGGGAAACTAGGAAACATTGAATTACAGAGTAAGCTTTTTTCGCACCCATTAACTATGCGTATGGCACAAACCTTTGTGCAAGAACGGATCGCTCTAATCGGTGATGCTGCCCATACGATTCATCCATTAGCAGGGCAGGGGGTAAATTTAGGTTTACTTGATGCTGTATCGTTAGCGCAAATGATCAGTGATAAAATCTCTGGTCAAAATGCGACCAATGATACTTGGTTAACTGCACGCTTACTGAACGAGTATTCACGCTGGCGCAAAGCGGAAGCGGCAGAAATGATTACTGCAATGGAATCGATTAAACAAATTTTTACACCCCAGCAAGGTGCTGTTAAATTGGTGAGAGGTATTGGTTTATCATTAATTGACAACTTCAAACCAGTAAAGCAAACACTGATTAAACAAGCATTAGGCCTGAAAGGTGATTTACCTAAACTTGCTCAATTCAAAGACAAGTTAATTTAAATTGATATTTATCTCGATAATTATTGAGTAGGGCTTTGCTGTTACTGGACCTTTTATTATTCATTATCAGCCGACTTAATAACATTTCATCATAAAGGGGAATTATTCTTTAGTTTAATGCAGAATGAAGATCACATAACCTCTGATTTTTAATCCTTTCTATCTGATATTATTGACTTTTAAATTTAATCGCTATTCTTTAAATAAATATCTGTTCAAAACACAAAATAAAACACCAAGATTTGATTTGTTAAGGAAGTAAATTTACTTATAATTTTTAAAATCACCATTATTAAAAATTAAATTTGGAATAAAAAAATTATCTGGTTTTAAATTTGTATTTCTGGGTGTTTTATCTGTTTTTAGTTGAATCGATAACATTCCGCGGCTATAATCTCGCCAATTATTTTGTAAATAGACGGCCTTTGAGCTTAACTTATTGGCGAATTCATACAATTAAAGTGGAACACATGCGATGACTAATAAAACCGTATTACATGCTAAGCACATTGAAGCTGGCGCTAAACTAGTTGATTTTTACGGCTGGGAAATGCCAATTAACTACGGCTCACAAATTGAAGAGCATCATGCTGTTCGAACTGCTGCTGGTATGTTTGATGTTTCACACATGACTATTGTTGATATTAAAGGCAACGATGCTCAAGCATTTTTACGCCGCTTAGTGATTAATGATGTGGCCAAATTAGACGTTGCAGGTAAAGCATTATACACAGGTATGTGTAACCACGAAGGTGGTGTAATTGATGACTTAATCGTTTACTTTTTTACAACTACCGATTACCGCCTAGTCGTTAACTCAGCGACACGCGAAAAAGATTTAGCATGGATTGCAGAGCAATCAGCTGAATTTGACGTAACAGTTACAGAACGTCCAGAATTTGCCATGATTGCCGTTCAAGGCCCTCAAGCCAAAGCGAAAGTAGCAACGTTATTAAACGCTGAACAATTAACGGCTGTTGACGGCATGAAGCCATTCTTTTCAGCACAAGCTGGCGATTTATTTATCGCAACAACAGGCTACACCGGTGAAAACGGTTACGAAATTGCGTTACCTGCTGAACAAGCCGCTGACTTATGGCAACAACTGCTTGATGCTGGCGTTCAACCTTGTGGTCTTGGCGCTCGTGACACTTTACGTTTAGAAGCCGGCATGAACCTTTACGGTTTAGACATGGACGAAACAGTTTCTCCGTTAGCCGCTAACATGGCGTGGACAATTAGCTGGGAACCAGCAGATCGTAACTTTATTGGTCGTGAAGTATTAGCTGCTCAAAGAGCTGCCGGCGACCAACCTAAACTTGTTGGTTTAGTCTTTGAAGAAAAGGGCGTATTACGTTCTGGGCTTAAAGTGAAGACTCCATTTGGTGAAGGCATTATAACGTCAGGTACATTCTCTCCAACATTAGGACACAGTATTGCCATGGCACGTGTTCCGCGCAGTGTAAGCTTAGGCGATATAGTTGAAGTAGAAATGCGTAAAAAATTAGTAAACGTTAAAGTGATCAAAGCTGGCTTTGTTCGCAACGGGAAAAAAGTTTTTTAATCAATTTTTAATGATAAAAATTGTTTTTTAAACTATGTAGAATTAGAAAATTGATCTAGGATAAACTGTATTTATACTAGATCAATATCGAAGAATAATTAAGCTATAGTATTTAATTGCCATCTATCATTAGCAATTAAAATAAGTTTCCAATAAATAATAATTAACCTTAGGAAAATAAAAAATGAGCAACATTCCTTCAGAACTAAAATATGCAACATCACACGAATGGGTACGTCAAGAAGGCAACGGCGTAGTTACTGTTGGTATTACTGAGCATGCACAAGAATTATTAGGTGACATGGTATTTGTTGAATTACCAGATGTTGATGATGAAATCAGCACTGGTGACGATGTTGCAGTCGCTGAATCTGTAAAAGCAGCTTCAGACATTTACGCACCAATTTCTGGTAAAGTTATTGAAGTAAATGAAGACTTAGAAGATTCTCCTGAATTAGTTAACTCTGATGCTTTTGGCGAAGGTTGGTTATTCAAAGTTCAGCTAGATGATGCTTCTGAATTAGATGCATTACTTGACGCTGAAGGTTATGCAAATTCTATCGACGAAGACTAACTTTAGCGTCGTCAATCATATTTAGCCTGCATTGTCTGCGTTGCTCACCTTGTCACTTACAACAGTAAGCTCCAACGGTTCACAACTTGACGGCTTTGTCTAAACAACGATTGTCTTAACTAAAGAACATTGAAGGCTCCTCTTTTTTTAAAATAGGGGCTTTCTTTTAGTTACCAAGTAACTAATGACCAAGTTAACTAATTACCTATTTTAAGAGAAGCTGTTTTATGACTACTCAATCAAAATCACTTGCTTTTTTAGAGCAAACTCAAGACTTTATTCGTCGTCACATTGGCCCAAATGCAGAACAAACTCAAGCAATGTTGAACGACATTGGCGCAGAGTCTGTTGACGCACTTATCAACGAAATCGTACCAAGCGATATTCGTTTATCAGAGCTTCCTGCGATTGAAGAAAGTAAAACAGAAGTACAAGCATTGGCTGACCTAAAAGCAGTAGCAAGCTTGAACAAGGTAAATGATACGTATATTGGTTTAGGTTACTACGGTACATTAACGCCAAACGTTATTGCTCGTAACGTTTTAGAAAATCCAGGATGGTACACGGCTTACACGCCTTACCAACCAGAAATTGCTCAAGGTCGTTTAGAGTCATTATTAAACTTCCAACAAATGTGTATCGACTTAACAGGACTTGACCTAGCTTCAGCTTCATTATTAGATGAATCTACCGCTGCAGCAGAAGCAATGGCATTAGCCAAACGTGTTTCTAAAAACAAAAAATCAAACTTATTCTTTATCTCTGATGATGTTTACCCACAAACAATTGACGTTGTTAAGCAACGTGCACAAATGTTTGGTTTCGACATTATCGTTGCACCAGCTAACGAAGCTGCAGAGCATGATGTTTTTGGTGCGCTTATTCAATACCCTGGTGCTTCAGGTGAAGTAACCGACATCAGTGATTTAATTGCTAAAATACATGAAAACAAAGGCATTGTTGCCGTAGCTGCCGACATCATGAGCTTAGTCTTATTAAAATCTCCAGGTGAACTTGGCGCAGACGCTGTTATTGGTTCAACACAACGTTTTGGTGTACCAATGGGATATGGCGGTCCACACGCTGCATTTTTCACCACAAGTGACAAATACAAACGTTCATTACCGGGTCGTATTATCGGTGTTTCAAGAGATACACGCGGTAACAACGCACTACGCATGGCAATGCAAACACGTGAACAACACATTCGTCGTGAAAAAGCTAACTCAAACATTTGTACAGCCCAAGTATTATTAGCGAACATGGCGGCGTTTTACGCGGTTTATCATGGTCCTAAAGGCTTAAAAATCATTGCAAATCGTATTCATCGCTTCGCAGATATTTTATGTTTGGGTACAGCAACAAAAGGTTTAACGGCTGTTCATGCTAACTACTTCGATACACTAACTTTCAAGTTAGCTAACAAAGAAGAAATCGTTACACGCGCATTAGCGGCTGGCGTTAACTTCCGCACTGACGTAGACGGCGAAATCAGTATTTCAATTGATGAAACGACTACCCGTGAAAAAATCGCTGGTTTATTCGATATATTATTAGGCGAAGGACATGGTCTAGACGTAAGTGACCTTGACGACCAAATCGTTGCTTGTGGTCATTCTTCAATTCCAGCTTCGTTAATTCGTGAATCTGAAATATTGACTCAT